>JAICVB010000085.1 GCA_025935545.1 Gemmatimonadales bacterium | reverse complement strand
GCGGCGCCGCCCGGGCCGTAGCCCTCGTAGGTCAGCTCCTCGTAGCTCTGCCCCTCGAGCTCGCCGGTGCCCTTCTTGATGGCGCGCTCGATGTTCTCCTTGGGCATGTTGACGGCCTGCGCCGCGTCGATGGCGGTGCGGAGCCGCGGGTTCCCGCCGGGATCGCCGCCGCCCGCCTTCGCGGCGACGGTGATCTCACGGATGACCTTGGTCCAGGATGAGGCGCGCTTGGAGTCGGTGATCGCCTTCTTGCGCTTGATCTGCTTCCACTTGCTGTGTCCGGCCATGGCCGAACTCCTTGGGGCGGCTGGGGTTGTGTGCTCGGCGCGGCCGGCGGGGAGCGCGCGTCGCGCGCGCCGGAAAATAGCCGCGTGCGGGACCGGATGCCACCGGCGGGTTGACCCCCTCATCCCCGCCCGCTAGTCTCCGTCCTCCTATGCGACCAATCACTGCCGTTCTCATCGCCGGCCTCGCGCTGGCCGGCTGCGAGCGTGCCGACGAGCAGCCGAAGATCGTGGCCACCGGCGACGCGATGCCCACGATCCCGCTGCCGCCCAACGCCGAGCTGGTGTCACGATCGGGAAGCGCCGATGCGCTCCAGCTCGTGCTCCAGAGCCCGGCTTCGCTCGAGCAGGTATCGCGATACTACCGCGGGGTCTTCTCCGGTGCCGGCTGGAACCTGGTCAGCGACACGGAGGACCGTGACAGCACGATCACCCTCTATGCGGAGCAGGCCGGTCATCCGATGTGGGTGCGGCTGCATCCCGCGGGAACCGCGACGCGCGTCGAGCTGATGGGTGCCGTGCCCGGCGCCGATTCCGCCTACGCCCGCGCGGCAAAGGCGGCGCATGACACCAGCAACACGATGCGCCCCGTCCGCTAGCCCCCCCGCGCGGCGCGCACCGCCAGCGCCACCGCTTCCGCCGCCTCCGGCCCCAGCGTATCCCGCGCCGGGGCCACCAGCTGAGACAGGATGACCGGCACCGCCGCGGCGTCGGCTTCGCCGAGCTGCGTGATCGCGGCGGCCAGCGCGCGCCGGAGCGGCGCCGCCATCGTGAGGCTGCTGAGCCGGTGCGCCAGCGCCGTCACCCTCCGCCGGTGCGCCCGCTCGGGAAAGGGCGGATCCAGCAGGAGGTCCTGCGTCACCCGGACGGTGAGCCACAGCGCGAAGATCCCCTCGCGCCGCGGTCCGCGCGCGGCCTGCGCCAGGAGGCCGACCAGGGCGGCGGCCGATGGATCCCACTCCCCGATGGTGGAAGGCACGCGGGAATGTACGGCGCGCGTTGCCCGGCGGCTACCGACGCCGGTAGCTTCCCTGCATGCCCCGCCCGCGCAGCATCCTCTGGGTCGACGACGAAGTCGAGAGCCTCACGTCGCACGTGATGTTCCTCGAGGAGCAGGGCTTTGCGGTCGAGACCACCTCCAACGGCGACGACGCCCTCGTCCTGCTCCAGCGGCAGCCGTACGGCGTGGTCCTGCTCGATGAGCAGATGCCCGGCCGCCGCGGGCTCGAGATCTTCCGCGCGATCCGTACGGTGGACCAGGCGACGCCCGTCGTGATGGTCACCAAGAGCGAGGAATCCGACACCCTCAAGGACGCGATCGGCGCCGAGGTGTCGGACTATCTCACCAAGCCGGTCAATCCCCGCCAGATCCTCTCGGTCGTCACCCGCCTCCTCGAGGGCGATCGCATCCGCCAGCAGCGGCTCTCCCGCGACTTTGCCACGCGCTTCCGCGAGCTGGAGGCGCGGCGCGCCGGGCCCCTCGCCTGGCGCGAGTGGGTCGAGCTGGTCGTCGAGCTCGCCGAGTGGGAGGTGCGGCTGGGGCAGGCCGACGAGCCGGGACTGCAGGACGCGCTCCGGACGCTGCAGGACAGCATCCGCCAGGACTTTGCGCGCTACCTCCGGACCCACTATGCCGGCTGGCTCGACGGTGCCGACACCGATCGCCCGCCGCTCTCGGTGGACGTCGGCGCCGAGTTCCTGCGCCCCGTGCTCGAGCGCCACGGCAAGGCGCTGCTCGTCGTGGTGGACTGCCTCCGCCTCGACCAGTGGGCCATGATCCGCCCGCTCATCGCGCCTCACTTCGACATCGAGACCGCGCACTACTTCTCCATCCTGCCCACCGCCACGCCGTTCGCGCGGAACGCGATCTTCAGCGGGCTCTTCCCCGCGGAGATCAAGGCGCGCTACCCCCAGTGGTGGGCCGACAACGACGACGCGAGCCTCAACGCGCACGAGGGCCAGCTCCTGGCCGAGCAGCTCAAGGACGTGGCCGGCCGCGCGGTGCCGGTGCACTACGAGAAGGTCTTCACCGCCGCCGACGGGGAGGGGCTCCTCAAGCGCCTGCCGGCCCATCTCGCGGGCGAAGGGGTGACGGCCCTCGTCTTCAACTTCATCGACCAGCTGACCCACGGCCGCACCGAGAACTCGACGCTGTTCGAGGTGGCCCGCGACACGCCCGCCCTCCGGAACCTCACCCGCACCTGGTTCGAGCGCTCGCCCCTGCTCGACGCGCTCCGGGAGGCGGAACGCCGTGAGGTGCCGGTGCTCCTCACCACCGACCACGGCTCGATCCACTGCCACACGCCGGCGACCGTGTTCGCCAAGCGGGACACCACCTCGAACCTGCGCTACAAGTTCGGCGAGGACCTCAAGGCGCAGGACCCCGAGGCCGCGATCCTGGTGGACGACCTCGCGAGCTTCGGCCTCCCGGCACGGAGCCCGGGGACCCGGCTGCTCCTCGCCACCGGCGACCGCTTCTTCGTGTATCCGACCAAGCTGCGCGAATACCAGGCGCGCTACCGCGGCGCCTTCCTGCACGGCGGCGTCTCCCCCGAGGAGGTGATCCTGCCGATCGCGCTGCTCACTCCCCGCCGCGGCTGAGCGCGTTGAGCGAGCCCGCGACGCGCGTCCTGCTGGTCGCCCGGTTCGATGATGCCATGCACGCGCATGCCGGCCTCCGCCGGCGCGCGCTCGAGCGGCTGGGCTGCCAGGTGGAGGCGTTCGATCCCGCCTCCCGGGGCGGGCTGATGGCCCGGTTCCGGAGCGGGAGCGTCACCGACCGCCTGCGCGACACCATCGCGAAGGCCGCCCCCGAGCTGGTGCTCGTCGTGGGCGACGTGGTGGACGTCGCCACCGTGGACACGCTGCGCCGCGACTCGTACGCCACCTGGGCCAGCTTCCTCGCCGCCGACCCTGACGGCACGAGCCCCGGCGCCGCCGGCGACCTGGCCGCGGCCTACGACGTGCTCTTCGTACCCGACAGCGCGCTCGCCACCCGGCTCCGCGCGCTGGGCCACGCGCGGAGCACCTACCTCCCCTTCGCCTGTGATCCCTCGGTGCACCGGCCGATGCGCTCGCGCGACCAGTTCCGCGCCAACGTCGTCTTCGTCGGGGGCGCGACACCCTACCGCGAGGCGATGCTCGCGGGGCTGGTGGAGTTCGGGCTCGCGGTGTGGGGACCGGGCTGGCGCCGCACCTCGCTCCGCGACTACTGCCGCGGCGAGACGCTGTCCATGGAGGAGTACGTGAAGGCCTACGCGGGGGCGACGGTCGCGGTCAACCTGCACCGCGGCGGTCCCGCCGCCTCGCGCGACGTGGGGTGCAACCAGCGGCTCTTCGAGATCGCCGCGATCGGCGTCCCCCAGGTGGCGGGCCAGCGCGGCGACCTTGCGCGCCACTTCACGCCCTTCGCCGAGGTGCTGGTGTATGAGGATGCGGCGGGACTGCGGACGCTGGTGAAGGATGCGCTGCACGCGCCGGCCGCGGCGGAGCAGCTGGCGGCGGGGGCCCGGCGGCGCGCCCTCACCGAGCACACGCACATGCACCGCATGCGCACCGTGCTCGACATCGCGCGCGCGTCCTGACTCGCGCCGGGGCTAGGCCGCCGGCCGGTCCGCCAGGTCGAGGGCTTCCGCGGTGGCGCGATATCCCTCGTCGATCAGCTCGCGCGTCTGGTGGAAGGAGAACATGCCGACGTGCGCCACGCGGGGCTCGATCAGGGTGAGCGTCGGGCCGGCCCAGTCGCGCAGCAGTCCCTCGATCTGGGTCTGCATCACGATCTCGAGGCCCCGGATGTAGGTGGCGGCGAACCCCTCGGTCTCCTCGAGCGAGCGCGGCGCGCTGGTGGCGGCGACGTTCACCGCGATGATGTCGCCGGAGCCCGCCGTCGCCGCGACGCGGACCGGCAGGTTCTCGATGACGGCGCCGTCCACGTAGTAGTGCCCGTCGATCTCGCGGGGCGGGAAGATCCCCGGCAGGGCGCAGGAGGCGAAGATCGCGTCGGCCACCCGGGCCGAGCGGCGGCCCGGCAGCCCCCACGTCACCTGCTGCCCGGTCAGGAGGTCGGCCGTGTTGACCAGGAGCGGCGCCACGAGATCGTTGAAGGTGCGGTCGCCGACGATGCCCTGGAGCAGGGCGTCGAGCGGCTCCCGGCGGTACAGGGCGGGGGCGTGCAGCCGCCGGATGGCCATGTCCACGTGCGCCACGCGGAAGACGTCGCGCCGCCGCACGGCGAGCGAGCGCTCCTCCATCTCGTCGAGCGGCATCCCGGTCGCCCAGGCGCCCGCGATCATCGAGCCCATGCTCGAGCCGACGATCACCGCCGGGCGCCGCCCGCGCTCCTCCAGCGCCTTGAGGACGCCGACGTGGGCCAGCCCCTTGAGGCCGCCGCCGCTCAGCACCAGCGTGAAAGGACCTGCACTCATCGCATCATCCGGTTGGAGTCATCGCTCGTGAATCCGCTGGCAAGATCCGTGCGCACCGACCGCTTCTTCCAGCTCGGTCTCGTGCTGGTCGCCGCCATGGTCGTGGCCGCCCTCTTCGCGCCCTGGCTCGCCCCGCACGACCCGTTGCTGGGCGACACCCGGACCGCCTATCTCCAGCCCCCCGGCGGCCACTTCCTCCTCGGCACCGACACGCAGGGCAGGGATGTCCTGAGCCGCGTCCTCTACGGCGCCCGGCTCTCGCTCTCCGTCGGACTCATCTCCCAGTCCGTCGCCATCCTGCTCGGCGTGACCCTGGGCCTCCTGTCCGGATACTACGGGCGCTGGGTGGATTCGCTGATCATGCGCCTCGCCGACATCACCCTCGCCTTTCCGACGCTGCTCCTGCTCATCGCCGTGGCCGCCGCCGTGCGGCCCTCACTCCCCATCGTCTTCGTCGTGATCGGTGCCGTAGGGTGGGCGGGCATGGCGCGCCTGGTTCGGAGCCAGGTGCTGGTGCTCCGCGGCTCCGAGTACGTCCTGGCCGCCCAGGCCCTGGGCGCCCGCGATCGGCGGGCGCTCTTCCGCCACCTCCTGCCCAACGTTCGCACCCAGGTCATCATCGCCGCCACCCTCGGCATCGGCGGCGCCATCATGGCCGAGGCGGCGCTCTCGTTCGTGGGGCTCGGCGCACAGCCGCCGACGCCGAGCTGGGGGGCCATGGTGTCCGACGGCCGCGATCTCCTCCGCGTGGCGCCCTGGGTCTCGTTCGCGCCCGGCATCGCGATCGGGCTCGCCGTGCTCGGCTTCAACCTCGTGGGCGACGCGCTCCGCGAAATCTACGATCCCCGGCTCCGGACCGACCGATGACCGATCTTGCCGCCCTCGTCGCGGACGAGTTTCCCTGGACCCGCGACGCCACCTTCCTCAACAGCGCGAGCACGGGGCCGCTCCCGGAGCGCGCGCGTCGCGCGGTGGATGCCTTCAACCGGAAGCGCGCGACACCCTACCTGCTTCCGGACCCCGATCTCTTCGCGATCTTCACCGAAGCCCGCGAGCTGATCGCCCGGCTCCTCAACGCCTCGACGGAGGAGATCGCGCTCGCCTCCAACACGAGCTACGGGCTCAACGTCGCCGCGCGCGCCCTCACGCTGGGGCCCGGCGACATCGTGGTGCTGAGCGACAAGGAGTTCCCGGCCAACGTGTACCCGTGGCTCGCGCTCCGGCGCGCCGGCGTCACGGTCGAGATGGTGCCCGTTACCGCCGAGGGGTGGCCCGACGAGGCGCGGCTCCTGGAACGGGTGGCGGATCCGCGCGTGAAGGTGCTCGCGGTGTCCCTGGTGCAGTTCGCCACCGGCTACCGGGTCGATCTGGCCCGGCTCTCCGCGGCCACGCGCGCCAGCGGAACCTGGCTCGTGGTGGACGCGATCCAGGGACTCGGCGTCGAGCCGCTGGACCTGGCGAAGACGCCGGTGGACATCCTCTCCTCCGGCGGCCAGAAATGGCTGCTCTCGCCGTGGGGCTCGGGCTTCACCTACGTGCGCCGCGAGCTGGTCCCCCGGCTCGACCCGATGTACGTCGGCTGGACCGCCTGCGAGGGCACCGACGACTACTCCCGGATGACCGAGTACAGCACCGAGCTCCGCGCCGACGCCCGCCGCTTCGAGATGATCACGCTGCCGTACCAGGACTTCATCGGGTTCAACGTGTCGCTCCGCATGCTCCTCGAGGTGGGCATCGGCGAGATCGCGCGCCACGTGCGGGCACTCCACCGGCCGCTCCTCGAGTGGGCCGCCGATCGCGGCGTCCGCGTCACCTCGCCCACCGGCGACCACGGCTCGGCCATACTCTGCCTCGCGCCGCCGGAAGCCGCCGCGGCGCATGCCGCGCTGCGTACCGCGCGGATCTTCACCAGTCTTCGCGAGGGCTCGATCCGGATCAGCCCCCACCTCTTCAATACCGTCGCCGACATGACGCGCGTCCGGGACGTGCTCGACGCCACCATCGGAGGGAAATAGCATGGCCTCGTTCGACGAGATGCTTAAGGACGGCTACGGCTTCACCGATCCCGCCATCACCCTCGGCGCGGCCCTCGAGGGAACCAGCGTGCACCAGGAGCCCAAGGTGCGGGTCCCGCTCGCGGTGCTCAATCGCCACGGGCTCATCGCCGGTGCCACCGGCACCGGCAAGACGAAGACCCTCCAGCTCATGGCGGAGCAGATGTCGGCGCAGGGCATCCCCGTCTTCGCGGCCGACATCAAGGGCGATCTCTCCGGCATCGCCGTTCCCGGCGCCGCCGACGACCGCGTCACCGCGCGCGCGAAGGAAATCGGCTACGCCTGGAAGCCGGGCGGATCGCCGGTGGAATTCGTGAGCCTGAGCGGAAAGCTCGGCGTCCAGCTCCGCGCGACGGTGAGCTCGTTCGGGCCGCTCCTCCTGGCCAAGGTGCTCGGCCTCAACGACACCCAGACCGGCGTGCTGACCCTGGTCTTCAAGTTCGCCGACGACCAGCAGCTTCCGCTCCTCGACTTCTCCGATCTCCGCGCGGTGCTCGGCTTCCTGGGCTCGGACGAGGGGAAGGCCGCGCTCGCGCAGTACGGCGGGATGCAGGGGTCCACCGTGGGCGTCCTGCTCCGGAAGATGGTCGAGCTCGAGTCGCAGGGCGCGGGGCAGTTCTTCGGCGAGCCGGAATTCGACGTGAAGGACCTGCTCACCGTGACGAGCGACGGCCGCGGCGTCATCACCTGCCTCGAGCTCGCGGACGTGCAGGACAAGCCCGCGCTCTTCTCCACCTTCATGATGTGGCTCCTCGCGGAGCTCTATCACAACCTCCCGGAGGCGGGGGACCTGCCGAAGCCCCGGCTCGCCTTCTTCTTCGACGAGGCCCACCTCCTCTTCGACGACGCGTCGAAGGCGTTCGTCGCGGAGATCGAGCAGACCGTGCGGCTCATCCGATCGAAAGGCGTGGGGGTGTACCTCGTCACCCAGTCGCCGCGCGACCTGCCGGACAGCGTCCTTGCGCAGCTGAGCAATCGCGTGCAGCACGCCCTCCGGGCCCACACACCCGACGAGGAGACCGCGCTCCGATCCGCGGTGCGCACCTTCCCGAAGACCGCGTTCTATGACCTGGAGGCGACGCTGCAGAGCCTGGGGATCGGGGAGGCGGTGGTGACGGTGCTCAACTCCCGCGGCGTGCCCACGCCCGTCGTCGCGACGCGGATGATCCCTCCCGCGTCCCGCATGGCGCCGCTCACCCCCGACGAGCTGGCCGCGGACATCCGCCAGTCCGGCCTGCTGGCCGAGTACGGCACCGCGGTGGACCGGGAGAGCGCCCGCGAGCTGCTCGCGAAGCGCATGGCGCAAGCGGCGCCCCCCGCCGGCGCCGCGCCACCTTCACCGGGCCGTCCCCAGAAGACGATCGCTCAGGTGGTGGGTGCGGGGGTGATCGGCGCGATGAGCTCCACGGTCGGCCGCACCGTCGGCCGCGAGATCGTGCGCGGCCTCTTCGGGCTCCTCGGCGCCAAGCCGCCGAGGACGACGAGCCGGCGCACGACGAGATGGTAGAAAGGCGCCCTTATCTCACATTCAACAGCTGCTCCCGCATCGCCTCCCCGCCGGTCGCCGCGTCCTTCACCGTCACGCTGAGCACATACTGGCCATGGCTCAGGCGGTCGAGGCCGACGCTCCGGCGCAGGTGGGCGGAGGCTGCGTCGGCCGTCTCGATGAAGACGAGGGCGGGCCCGGCGGCCTTGTCACGGCCATACCGCCGGAGCGAAATCGAGGTGCGGTACCGGTGGCCCGGCACCAGGCCGAAGAGCTCGTAGTAGATCGGCGCCGTCCCCCCGCGGGGATACGCGCCGAGCGCATTGATCTCCACCGGGTCGCCGCGGTTGGCCCAGCGGATCCCGCCCGAGTCCACGCCGATCACGATGTCGCTCATGGAGGGTGACGCATCGTCGAGTGCCGCAAGCGTTCGCTGCACCGAGGTACCGGCGTCCCGCTCCGGCTGGAACACCGCGACGCGCACACTGTACCGGCCGGCGGGGACCGGCACCTCGACGAGCCCGCTCAGGAAGCGTCCCGCCGTGAGCGAGTCCGCCGCGAAGAAGGTGCGGGTGGTGTCGGTCTGGAAGACCGCGCCGGTCGCGGAGTCGATGGCGGAGACGCGAAAAGTGAGCGGGTAGGCGTAGCCTCTGCCCGCATCGTGCGCGGATGGCGCCAGCGCCGCGCCGTCCACGGCGAAGGTGACCACGATCCGTCCGGCGTCGGCGGAGGGCCGGCCCATGGCGAAGGTCTGGAGGATCGCGCCGAGGGGGCGGCGGAAGAGCAGGGTATAGCTGTCGTGCGTGACCGCCGTCTGGATGTCGCCGCGCGTGTGGGCGATGACGTCGTCCACCGCGGAGAAGCAGCGCGCCGACGGAACCGAGCGCGCGGGCACCAGCTGCGCCATCTGCAGCCGGGCGGCGGCGCGCTCGAACGCCGGGTCGAGACTCGAGAGGAGCCACATCAGGTCGGGGTCGAGCGGCGGCTGCGCGTACAGGGTCGTGGGCCGGCCGCGGCCCAGCGCGTCGCTGCCGGCAAAGAAGAAGACGCGCGGCGCGCCGTCGAACCAGTAGAGCCAGACCGCGCTGCCGTGGATGTCGTCCAGCCGCTCGTCCTCGCTCAGGACGGTAGGCTGGAACGTCGCCGGCGCGCCGTTCACCACCGGGCTCGATCCGGCCGAGGCGTCGCCGAGCGCCAGCTCGGAAACGGGAACGCCGAGCCCGGGGGGTCGCCGCCGCTGCCAGGGCTCGCCATGGCGCAGGTAGATGACGGCCCGGTGATCGACGATCCGCTCCCTGCGGCGCAGGTCGTCCAGCCGGTCGGGATGGAGGAAGGTGAGGTCGTCGAGCGATTTGAACCCGCGGTCGGAGCACGGGCCGATGTCGAGGACGCGAACCCGCTCGAACTGGGTCCGGTTCTCCGGATGCACGATGCGGAAGTTGTGGTAGGCGTAGGCCCAGCGGCGAAGGTGTTCCTGCAGCCGCTCGCCGCGGGTCCGCACTTCGGCCGCATCACGCGTGGACCAGAAGCGCTCGAGCCACGGCACGAGCCCCGCCGCCCCCGCCGAATCGAACGCGGCCAGCTCGGCCGGCGCGGCGATCCACTCCAGGTCCTCGCGGTAGAGGCCCCGGCCGGCCGGGCCGGCGCGCCCGATGCCCGCGAGGTAGGCCGCGCGCGCCTCCGGCAGCCGGCCCATCCCGGCCAGCGCGCGGGCGCGTTCGAGCCCGGCCACACCCGGATCGCCACCCCGTGCGAGGTACGCGTCGAAATGGGAGAGCGCGCGGGCGTCGTCGCCCGCGG
>JAICVB010000010.1 GCA_025935545.1 Gemmatimonadales bacterium | reverse complement strand
GCGGCCGCCGTCGAGGCGGCGGCACCTGGCGCGGCCGTGGAGGCCGCGCTCGACCGATTGGACGTAGGCGGGCGGGTCCGCGTGATCGCGATCGGCAAGGCCGCCGACGGCATGGCCGGAGCGGCCGAGCGATGGATCCGGAGGAGCGGACGGGAGCTCGCCGGCGGCATCGTGGTGGGAAGCGCGGATCCGGGGCGCGCCGCACCCGGATCGCTTGCGCGCGTCGCCGGGAACCACCCGCGACCGGGCGAGGCCTCGGTCGAGGCAGCCCGGCTGATCGGCGAGGCGGTTGCCCTGGTGGATCCGGATGACTCGGTGCTCGTCCTGCTCTCGGGTGGCGCGAGCAGCCTTGCCGGCGCGCCCGTCGCCGGGCTGAGCCCGGACGATCTTGCGCGGCTCAATGATCTCCTGCTCGGCTCCGGACTCGACATCGCCGGGATCAACGGAGTCAGGAAGCGCTTCAGCCGCTGGGGAGCTGGCCGGCTCGCACGGGCGCTCAGCCCCGCGCGGGTCCATTGCCTCATGCTCTCCGACGTGCCGGGCGATGACCCGGCGCTGATCGGCTCCGGACCCTGCAGCGCCGACCCGCTCCGCGCCGCCGACGTCCGGTCGATCCTCCAGCGCGCCGGCATCTGGGACAGTGTACCGCCCGCCGCGCGAAGGCTCCTCCACTCGGCGGAGCACGGCGGAACGGAGGAAACGCCGAAGCCCGGCAGTCCGGACCTCGCGGGAGTCGAGCTCCTCGTCATCGGGAACAGCGAGTCCGCACTCGCCGGCGCCGCCGCGCGGGGGCGCGCGCTCGGCCTGAGCCCGGAGGTCATGCCGGGTTCGTTGCGCGGTGAAGCTGCGGAGGCAGGGCGCGAGGTGGGGCGTCGGCTGGTCGCCGGCTCTGGAGGCGGCTGCATCATCATGGGCGGGGAAACCGTCGTGACGCTCGGCGGAGCGCCTGGGACCGGCGGACGCTGCCAGGAACTCGCGCTCGCGGCGGCGGAGGTGATTGCTGGGTCGCCGACGGCCGCGCTGCTCGCGGCGGGAAGCGATGGTCGTGACGGCCCGACCGATGCCGCCGGCGCCGTGGTCAGTGGCGCCTCGTGGGCCGGCATGATCTCGGCAGGCAGATCTCCGGCGCAGGACCTGGCCCGCCACGATGCCTTCCCCGCCCTGGCCTCGATCGGTGCGCTGCTGCCCGCGCGAGCGACCGGGACCAACGTGGCTGACATCGTCATCGCCCTCACCTAGGACGGAGCCCGCGATTCAGGGATGGAGTGGTCCGGCCGGGCGGAAGTCCGGACCCAGCCAGACGCTCACATCGACGCGGCGCATCGTGTCACGCTGCACGCTGACACTGTCGATGCCGAGCGCCGCGGCCACCGCCCGGACCTGGGCCGCGTCCACCTGCCTCGCGACCACCAGACTCTTCGCCACCGCGGTCCGCTGCCCGAAGTACACAACATCGAAGCCGTGCTCCCGCAGCTGGCGCGTCGCGGCCCGTGCGAGGCCGGTCCGGGTGGTGCCGTTGAGTACCTCGACGCGGAGCTTTTCGACCTGGCCGGGAATGGGATATGCGGGCTCGACCGGCGCGGGCGCGCCCGCAGGGCCAGGCCGGAACACCACTGCGGCCACGCCTGCCGCCGCGAGGAGCACCCCCGCCGCGATCAGCGCGACGCGTCGTGCGGCAGGGTGACGAGCGAGTTCCAGAAGCGCACCGTGGGCTCGGGAAGCGGCCAGCCCGACTCGATGAGGTGGGTGAGGCGGCGCTCCGCCACCTCCCGGAGCACGCCGGCCGGATCGTCGGGGAAGCGGCGGGCCAGCTCCGCACGGCCATCGCGGTCGAAGGCGCGGCCCGGCTCGAGGTAGTCGGCGCAGTAGAGGACGCGACCTGCCATGTCCCATTCCGCGAGGCCGAGCGAGTGATAGCGCACGGCGTCCAGGACACCGCGGTCGGTTTCGCCTTCCGCCTTTGCCCGGGCGGCCGCGGCCGGCCCGTGGCGAAGCTCCGGCGGACCCGGCGTGGACGGCGCGAGCTCGGCCAGCCGCGCATCGCCCGCATCGCGGAGGGCGTCGTGGAGCCAGACGGCGCGGAGCCAGCGCGACCGCTCCGCGGGGGCGACGCGCATCGCGTCCGCCCAGGACGTGACGAGCCCGGCCACGCGCTCGATGTGGGCGCGCCGCTCAGGAGACACCATGGCCCACGCGGGAAGCGTGGACTCGGTCATGGGGACGTCAGCTCTCCGCCCGGAGCGGCGGACGGATGATGCGGTTCCGCTCGTCCACGAACACGACGCGCGGCGTGAAGCGGCGGGCCTCGGCGTCTTCCAGCGAGGCGTAGGCGATCAGGATCACGAGGTCACCGGGGAGGCCGAGGCGCGCCGCCGCGCCGTTCAGCTGGACCACGCCGGACCCGCGCTCGCCGGCGATCACGTAGGTGGTGAACCGCGAGCCGTTGTTGACGTTCACCACCTGGATCTCCTCGTAGGGCAGGAGATCGGCGGCATCGAGCAGCTCCTCGTCCACCGTCAGCGACCCCTCGTAGTGCAGGTCCGCCGACGTGATCGTGGCGCGATGGATCTTCGATTTCATCAGATGCCGGTGCATCAGCCGGGCTCCTCGCCGAGGACGGTGTTGTCGATCAGCCGGGTCGAGCCGACCCGGGCGGCGAGCGCGATGACGGTGCCGGCGGGCGCCTCGGCCACCGGCGCCATGCGTCCGGGCTCGCAAACGGCAATATAGTCGGCGGCCACGCCCGGATACATGCGGAGCGTGGCGCGCACGGTCCCCTCCAGCGCGGCCGCCCGGCGCTCCCCGGCCGCCCATGCGTCGCGGGCCGCGGCCAGGGCCCGGTTGAGTCCCAGCGCCTGCCCGCGCTCCTCCGCCGACAGATAGACGTTCCGGCTGCTGAGTGCGAGCCCGTCCGTCTCGCGCACCGTAGGCACCACGACGACCTCGATGGGCCAGTCGAGGTCGCGCACCATGGCGGCGATGAGCGTCGCCTGCTGGATGTCCTTGCGGCCGAAGCAGGCCACGTCCGGTGACACCAGGTTGAAGAGCTTGGCGACGACGGTGAGGACGCCGGCGAAGTGCCCCGGCCGGGCGGCGCCTTCCCAGCGGGTCGCCGCCTCGCCCGGCACGACGCGGGTCTCGCTGCCGGGCGGATACATCACCGCCGCGGACGGCACGAACAGCAGGTCCACCCCACGCGCCGCCGCGAGGGCGCGGTCCCGCGGCAGGTCGCGCGGATAGCGCGCGAGGTCCTCGGTCGGGGCGAACTGGAGCGGGTTGACGAAGATGCTCATCACCACGGGGTCGGCGCGGCGGCGGGCCTCGTCCACCAGGCGCAGGTGCCCCTCGTGCAGGAACCCCATCGTCGGCACGAAGCCGATCCGCCGGCCTGCCGCGCGGTGGGCCCGCACCCATTCGCGCAGGACGGTGGCCTCTCCGGTTTCCTTCACGCCCTACTCGAAGCTGTGCTTCGCGTCCGGATAGCGGCCCGACCGCACGTCATCGGCAAAGGCGTGCGCCGCCGCCCGCACGGCCGCCCCCAGCTCCGCATAGCGCTTCAGGAACTTGGGCGTGAAGCTCTCGTTCAGGCCGAGCATGTCGTGCAGCACGAGCACCTGTCCGTCGCAGCCGCGCCCGGCGCCGATGCCGACCGTGGGGACGGTGAGCGACGTGCTGATGGCGGTCGCGAGGGCGGTGGGGACGAGCTCGAGCACCACGGCGCATACCCCCGCCTCTTCGATGGCCCGCGCGTCCGCCTGCATCCGCTCCGCCGCCACGCTTTCCCTCCCCTGCACCCGATACCCGCCGAGGGCGTGCACCGACTGCGGCGTGAGGCCGAGGTGCCCGATCACCGGGATCCCCCGCTCCACCAGCGCCGACACGGTGGGCGCCATCGCCTGGCCGCCCTCGAGCTTCACCCCGTTGGCGCCGGTCTCCTGCATCACCCTTCCCGCGTTGCGGATCGCATCCTCGATCGAGACCTGATAGGACAGGAACGGCAGGTCCACGAACATCAGCATCCGGGTCGCACGCCTCACGGCGGAGGCGTGGTAGATCATCTGGTCGAGGGTGGCACTCAGCGTGTTCTCGTGGCCGGCCAGCACCTGGTTGACCGAGTCGCCCACCAGGAGCACGTCCACGTCCGGCGAGTCGAGCAGCCGGGCGAAGAGGGCATCGTAGCAGGTCAGCATGACGATCGGCCGGTGCGCGGCCTTCATGGCGGTGAGGTCGAGCGGGGTGCGGGGACGCGGGTCAGCGGTCATCGGCTCGCAGTTCCGCCAGCTCCCGCTGCCAGAAGTCGCGGTGAGCCAGCCCGGGGTGAGGGACCGTGAGGTCGGGTTCCGAGATCGTGCGTGTCCCGAACAATACGATATCGAGGTCGAGCGTGCGCGACGCCCAGCGCTCCCGGCGGTCCCGGCCGGCGGCGCGCTCGATCGCCTGGCAGGCCTCCAGCAGGGCGCGGGGCGCGAGCCCGGTGTCGAGCCGGACCATCTGATTGAGGTAGGCGGGCTGGTCCGCCCCACCCAGCGGAGCGGTCTCCTCGACGGCCGACGCCGCGGCGAGCGTGGTGCCGGGAAGGGCGGCGAGCGCGGCGCGGGCCCGGGCCAGATGCGCGGCCCGGTCGCCCAGATTGCTCCCCAGGGCGACGAAGACGGTCTCGCGCCGCGCCGTCACGCGCCGACGGCGAAGTGCCGCGCGATCGTCTGCAGGTGGAAGGCGACTTCCCCGAGTTCGCGAATGGCGGTCTCCAGGTCGTTCTGGCCGCGGGCCGCCTCCTCGGCCTGCGCGGCGAGGAGGCGGGTGTCGCCGCCCATGCGGCTCGAGGCATCGGCGACCCGCCGGATGCGGTCGCTCAGCGTATCGAAGGTAGCCTCCTGGCTCGCCGCCATGTCGGCAATCCGGCGGGCGTGGGTGCCGGCCTCGCCGGTGGCGTCCACGATTGCGTCGAAGGCGCTGGCGGCCGCGCCGCTCAGCTCCTCCACGCCCGCAACTGCCTCCTCGCCATGCTGCATCTGGCGCGACACCGTGGTCACCTGGGCCGTCACGTCGGCCACGAGGCCACCCGCCTCCCGCGCCGCCGCGAGGCTCTGCGCCGCCAGCTGCCGCACCTCCTCGGCGACGATCGCAAAGCCGCGGCCCTCCTTGCCGGCGCGCGCCGCCTCGATCGCCGCGTTGAGCGCGATCAGGTTGGTGAGGTCGGCGATCTCCCGGATCGAGCCGATGAAGCCGGTCACGCGGCGGCTCACGTCGCCCAGTGCGTTCACCTGCTCGGAGCTCTCCGCCACGAATCGCTTGAGCTCCACGAGCCGGCCGATCGCCTCCGCCACCACCGCTCGATTGGCGCTCGCCGTCTCCGCGGCGCGCCCGCTGGCCGCGGCGGCGCGTGCACCCTCCGCCGCCATGTCGGCCGATACGCCCGCCATCGCATCGGTGGCCTCGAGACCCGAGCGGACGAACGACTCCTGTTCC
This sequence comes from Gemmatimonadales bacterium, assembly GCA_025935545.1. Lineage (GTDB taxonomy): Bacteria > Gemmatimonadota > Gemmatimonadetes > Gemmatimonadales > GWC2-71-9 > JAICUF01. The sequence goes on along the minus strand of JAICVB010000010.1, from coordinate 23,978 downwards.
TCCACGCTCCCGCTCATCGCGCGCGACGCCTGGGTCAGCGCCGCCGCCGACGCGCGCAACGACTGGGTCGCGCGCGCGAGGGCCCCGACCTGCTGACTGATCTGGTCCACCGTGCTCGCCAGCGGCCGGCGCAGCTCGGCGATGTGGATCGCCGTGGAGATCTGGGCCGCGAGCGTCGCGATGGCGGCGAGATCCTTGGGCCCGTACGCATTGCGCTTGTAGTGATCCACCTCCACCGTGCCCAGGAAATCGTCGCCGAAGCGCAGCGGCTGCACGATGAGGCTCGCGATGTCGGGATCGTGAAGAGCGATTCTGGCGTCACGGGCCACGTCGCTCACGAGGATGGGACGCCCGGTGTCCGCGACCTCCACTCGGATCGGGTCCGCCAGGCCATCCGGGGCCCGGCGCCTCGGCCGGCCCTGCGTGCTCCGGTAGGCCAGCGAGAAGGCGCCGCCCGGCGCCGCGCGATAGATCCGGAAGTCCCCCCAGTCGAGCAGGCGGTAGCCGACCCGCTCGACCTGCTCGAACGAGCCCTCGAGGCTCAGGTTGCTCGCGATCGCGAGCTCCATCATGTGCACCTTGCCGAGGTCCTCCGCGGCGATCGCCTCCTCGAGGATCCGGCGGGTGAGGAGGCCGAGCACGCCGAGGACCAGGGCCACCGCGGCCCAGCCGCCGGGCGCGAGCGCGCGCACGGCGCCCACGACCACCAGGCAGCCGATCACGGTGATGAGGTACGAGACCACCTCCCAGCGGAGGATCAGCAGCTCCTCGGCGCTCTCCAGCTTGCTCCGGAGCAGGAGCGTGAAATAGAACAGCGCGCGGCTCGCGAGGAAGTAGATGGCAATGAGGGTGAATCCGGCCGGCAGGAAGTCGAGGGACAGCGCGGGGGAGCCACTGAGGCGGAAGACCAGCGCGTAGCACCCGAACGCGGACACGAACGCGATGACCTCGCGCCCCGCATTGACGAGCGCCGCGCTGGCGTGCTTCCGGAGCCAGACCAGGTCGCAGACCGCGATGCCCAGCGCGAGCCCCAGGACGACGGGCCCCGGACCCACGGTGAGCGCGCCGCCGAGCGCCGGGATCCCGGTCTGCGTCAGGTACGAATACTTGCTGAGCCGGACCGGCGCCGCGCGCACGGCGATCACCGCGGCGAGCACGATCAGGCACGCGACGGGCTGGTGCAGCCAGCGGTGGTCGGTGGCCAGCACGACGGCGGCCAGGCCCAGCCCGCCCACCCGCATCGTGCGGGCGTAGAGCGCGAGGACCCGGGGCACGTCGAGGGAGCGGCGCGGCGCGGCGCCGGCGAGGTCAGACGAAATAGTCACTGACGGTGAGACCGTAGCGGGACGGGTTGGTGACCTTCACGATCGAGCGGGCGTACCCGCCGGCCGCGGTCTGCTCGCCGAGGCCGACGAGCCGTCCCGGCGGGGCGACCACGCCGCCGTCCACGTCGATCACGATGCGCACCATCGGCCGGTTGAGCTGCTGGCCGTCGGGATTCATCGCCGCCACCACCGCCACCTCCATCGTGTCGAGGATGACGCAGGTGCCCACCGGATAGATGCCGATGAGGTTGATCAGCGCCTTCACGAGCACGGGGTCGTAGCCGCGCCGCGGGTTCTCCCACATCTCCCGGAGGACCTGGTCCGGCTCGATCGGAACGGTCTGGTAGCTCCGGCGGGTGGTGGCCGCGTCGAACCCGTCGGCCACCGCGACGATCCGGGAGAAGAGACCCAGGCTCCGCGGCCGGATCGCCTTGGGATAGCCGCTCAGGTCGGTCTTCATGTGGTGCTCGTGGGCCACCAGGATCGACCGGTAGGGGATTTCGTCGTAGCCGCGCAGGTTGAACAGGGTCAGTGCCCCGTACCAGGGGTGCGCCTGCATCACCCGCCACTCGGCGTCGTCGAGTCCGCTCGTCTTGTTGAGGATGTCGATCGGGATCCGGGCCTTGCCGATGTCGTGCATCAGCGCCGTCATGCCGAGGTCGTAGAGCTGCACCTTGGAGAAGCCCAGCTTCTTGCCCAGCGCCACGGCGAAGATGCAGACGTTCACCGAGTGGGTGAAGGTGTACTCGTCGTAGTCACGAAGGGTGGTGAGGCCGACGAGGGACGTCTCGTTGTTGAGCACCTGGTCCACGATCATCTGGACCGCGCGCTTCACCTTCTTCACGCTGGTCGCCCGGCCCAGGCGCACGCCGGTCACCACTTCCTTGGCGACGGCCACCCCCTGCGAATAGGTGCGCTTCGCCACCTCGCGGGCGCGCTCGTCCGTCGTCTCCGCCTCGGGCTGCGCCTTCTCGAGGAGCAGGCCCTGCACCCCGGCCTGATGGAGGCGATCGGCGAGCTCCTCGAACGCCTCGGCCACGGGCCGTTCCGCCAGGCTCAGGAGGATGCTCAGGAAGGCCTGCCACTCCTGCCGCCGCACGTCCCGCTGCACGCGCAGGACGCCGACCTCGAAGGTGCGGAGCATGGTCAGGATGTGGCTGAACGACGCGTAGTTGTCGAGCTCGAGGCGGAGCCGCGTCGCGTTCACGAAGATGAAGTCGCCCGCCAGGCGGACCTCGATCTCGGGATCTGCCTCGAGGAGTGCCTCGCTCGACGCCTCGAGATCGTCCAGCGCCCGCTGGACCGTGGCATTCTCGACCGGGTAGAGCTTGAGGCTCCGGAGCGCCGTGTACAGGGCGAGCAGCAGCCCGCGGCCACCCTGGCGAAGCTGCCCCTCGTGTCCCGTGGCTTCGAGCGGCTGACTGGTCACGCGGCAGTCTCCCGGAGCGCGCGGTTGACCGCGTTCCGCACCACCAGGTCCTTGTCGGCCGCGGCGCGCTCCAGCACCTCGCGCGCCTCCGGGGTACGGATCCGGCCCAGCGCGATCGCGGCGCAGGCGCGGAGCTCGGGCGACGTCTTCATGCGGAGGAGCCCGCGGGGGGCCAGCATCCCCTCGAGGTACTTGAGCCCGCTGGCCCCGGCGATCGCGCCGTAGGCCTCGAAGAAGGCCATCTTCTCGCTCAGCTCCATCGCCCGGACCGCCTTGCCCTGCACCACCGCCTCCACGCGCCGGAGGGCGCTCTTGTACCCCCGCGCCCCGGCTGCCCGCACCGCGGCCATCCGCACCGCGCGATCGGCGTCCTCGATGGCGCGGTCGATGTGGGCCAGCGCACCGGGCGACCCGATCGCGGTCAGCGACTGCACCGCGGCGAGCCGGATCGCGGCGTCCCGATGCGACAGCGCGTCGCCCAGGCCGGCCACGGCGGGCTGGAGCTGCAGCCGGCCCGCGAGCCCGATGACGCCGAGGAGCGCTTCCGAATCGGGGGTACGAAGGAGCCGCAGCACCTCGCCGCCGTTCGCCCCGGCGATCCGGTCGGCCGCGGCCTCCAGGATCTGGCGAACCGGCTCGGAGGCCATGCGAGGCGCCCAGATGACCAGTGTCTCCAGCGCCGCGGGGCGCAGCTCGCCCAGGAGCTCGCTCACGTCGGCGTCGCCCGGGCGGATGGCTGCCTCGTCGAGCGACTGGATGAGCTGGCGGACGATCGCCGGCTGGCTCAGCTGCAGCTCGAAGCTCTGGAGCCGGTCGCGCTGCGCGGTACCGAGGGCGGCGCAGCGATCGCGGAGGAGCCGGAGCTCCCGGAGCACGGCGGCGACCGTCCGGAACTCACCGGCGTTGAGGAGATTCGGGAACAGCTGGTCCAGGATGGTGAGGATCTCGTCGCGCACCTCGGCCGTGGCCTGCTGCTCGAACAGATCGTACAACGCCGTGAGCGCGCTCTCCCGGACGTCCCGCGAGTACTCGGCCGCCACCTCCCGCACCACGTAGTTGATCTCGGCTTCATCGAGGAAGTAGAGCGTCGAATCGAAGTCGTCGAGGTCCACCACCGAGCTGTTCCGCGGTGGCGCCTCCTCGGCCACCTGCTGCTGCCGGACTTCGGGCGCGACCTTCTCCGCGGCCTGCCCCTGGCGCTCCGGCGGCGCGGTGTCGCCGTAGGCCTCGGCGAACTGGTAGCTGATCCACTGGAATTCCTCCGCCCAGAGAAGGGTCAGCAGGTCGTCGGAGGCGTCGGCGGCGAGGAAGCGGGCGCGATTGACCACGTCGAGGAAGCGGATGATCTCCTGCTCCTCCACCCCGGGCCGGAGCGTGAGGACCCGCATCCCGTCCTTGTAGAGCGCCCACGCGAAGCTGTCGGACTTGCTGAGCTGCTGGTAGACGACCTCGCCCTCCCAGTGCAGATCGGTCTCCACCACCTGCAGCTCGAGCGTGTCGGTCGCGGCCCAGACGGGCGCAAAGGCGGCGCGGACCTGCTGGGCGGCCCGCTGGTAGATCGGATTGTTGGGGAGGTACATCTGAAACGCCCGCATCGCCTTCACCAGACTCGTGAACAGCTCCGAGATCTGGGAGGTCGGCAGCACCACTCCATCGCTGGTCGCTGCGGCGGTCGTCAAGGCGGTGTCTCCATGAGCCAGATTGTGCGGCAATTCGCGAGGGCCGGAGCCGCTGCAAGGCCCTGCAGAGCCCGGATGCCCCCCGTGCAAGCAAGCGCCACGCCGTACCGGGGGTCGGGGCCTTGCCCTTCGGTCGGTTTTCGGGTAATGTAATTCGGGCTCTATTCGGTCACCGAAGCCACGAGGACACCCCGATGCCGCTCACCAAGCGACAGAGCGAGATCCTGACGTACCTGCAGACCCATATCCACGGTCAGGGGTACGCACCCAGCTTCGAGGAGATCGCCGAGCAGTTCGGCTTCCAGTCGCTGGCCACGGTGCACGAGCATCTCACCAATCTCGAGAAGAAGGGCTACATCAAGCGGTCCTACAACGAGAGCCGGTCGATCGAGGTCCTGCCGCCGCGCGGCACCACGGCGGCCACCGAGATTCCGCTCCTCGGGCGCGTGGCCGCCGGCCTGCCGATCGAATCGCTGATGCACCAGGAGACGATTGCGGTCCCCGAGGCGATGCTGCCCCGGCGCGGCCCCAACTTCGCCCTGCAGGTGCAGGGCTCGTCCATGATCGACGAGCACATCATCGATGGGGACTACGTCGTGGTGCACGGCCGCCAGAGCGCGGAGAACGGCGAGATGGTCATCGCGCTCGTGAACGGCGCCGAGGCAACGGTCAAGAAGTTCTACCGCGAGGCGGGTGGGTGGATCCGGCTGCAGCCCGCCAATGCGGCAATGTCGCCCCTTCGCTACCAGGAGCGGGACGTCCTGATCCAGGGCGTGGTCGTCGGCGTCATCCGGAAATACTAGCCCGATCGCCCGCTGCAGGAATCGCGCGCCCGCCGTCCACCGACGGCGGGCGCTTTTGTCAAGCGTGACAATGATTTGCGTGGGTTGAAAGGGCTTCGCGCCGCGGCTAGATTCCGCCGCGTGACGCGAACCTTCCTCGCGCTTCTCCAGTTCGACGGCCGCCGCTTCGTCGGGTGGCAGCGGCAGCGGTCGGGCCGGTCGGTCCAGGGCGAGGTGGAAGCGGTGCTCGCGCGGCTCGCGGGCACGGCCGTCGCCGCAGTCGCCGCCGGGCGGACCGATGCCGGTGTGCACGCCGAGGCGCTCGGAGTGAGCTTCGCCCTGGGCGAGCGCTGGACGGCGACGGCACTGCGCCGCGCGATGAATGCGCTCCTGCCCGACGATTGCTGGGTCGCGGCAGTGCACCCGATGGCGGACACGTTCCACGCCCGCCGCAGCGCGATCGCACGGCGGTACCGCTACCTGGTGGGGACGGACGATGCGTCGGCCTCGCCCTTCCGGCGGCACGCGGAGTGGGCGCTGCAGCGGCCGCTCGATCTCGGTGCGCTCCGCGAAGCGGCTGCGGCGATCACGGGCGAGCATTCCTTCGTCGCCTTCTCGGTGCGCGGCCAGGAAAAGCCCCACTACCGCTGCCGGATCCGGACGGCGGAGTGGCGTGAGCGGCCGGCCGGCCGCGGGACCGAGTTCCGGATCGAGGCCGACCGCTTCCTCCACCACATGGTCCGCATGCTGGTCGGCACCATGGTGGACGCTGGGCTCGGCCGGCGGCCGGTCGCCGATGTCGAGCGCCTGCTCGCGAGCGGCGACAACGCCGGCAGCAGTCCGCCCGCGCCGCCCCAGGGTCTCTATTTCGTGACCGCGCTCTATCCGCGGTCGCTGTACGCGGTACCGATCGAGGAACGCCATGACGCGCTCCAGACAGGCTGATCCCTTCCGCGCGGCGCGCCTGCTCCTGGCGACCGTCGTCGCGGTCGGGATCGCGGCCTGCCGCGAGGCGCCGCGCGATCCCGGCCTCCGCACCACGATCTCGGGCGCCACGCAGCGTCCGGCCGCTCCCGACCCGCGCACGACGGTCGACCCGTCCCGCCGCACCGCCATCGTGGACGCGACCGAGCGGGTCGCCCCCGCCGTCGTCTCCATCAACGTCACCTCGCACCAGCGGATCGCCCCACGCACGCCGTGGGACATGTTCTTCGTCCCGGACGGCAGTGACCAGGTGGTGCAGAGCTTCGGCACCGGCTTCATCATCCGGCCCGACGGCGTGATCGTCACCAACCAGCACGTCGTCGCCGGCGCGGAGAAGATCGTGGTGACCCTGCCCGACGGCCGGGATCTGCCCGGCCGGGTCCTGGGCGAGGATCCCATCACCGACATCGCGGTGGTCAAGATCGACCAGCGCGGGCTCCCGACGGCCGCGATCGGCCGCAGCACCGACCTCATGACCGGCGAGTGGGTGGTGGCGGTCGGCAACCCCTACGCCTACATGCTCGGCAACGCCGAGCCGACCGTCACCGTCGGGGTGGTGAGCGCGATCGGCCGGAACATCCTGCCGTCCGGCGAACAGCCCGGGATGTACCTCGACATGATCCAGACCGACGCCGCCATCAACCCCGGCAACTCGGGCGGCCCCCTCACGAACGCCCTCGGCGAGGTGGTGGGGGTCAACTCCTCGATCTTCTCCAGCAGCGGCGGGTCCATCGGCCTGGGCTTCGCGATCCCGATCGAGCGGGCCGTACGAGTCGCCGACGAGATCGTGCGGAACTCGACCGTGCGGCGCGCGTGGGTCGGCCTCGACGTCGTCGGGGCGAACGCCATGCGCGACTGGAAGAGCGAGGGCGGCGTGCGGGTCGCGTCGGTGGCGCCGGGCGGGCCCGCGGATCGCGCCGGGTTGCACCCGGGCGACGTGCTCGCCAGCGCCAACGGGCGCACCCTCCGCAACTACCTGGACTGGGAAGCGGTGAAGCTCGACCTCCACGTGGGGGACGCGGTGACGGTCGGGGTGCGCGGGGCCGGCGGCGGCGCGATCGTGTCGCGGCGGATCGTCACCGGCGACCTGCCGACCGTCACCGCGCCGAAGGTCACCGTGCTGCGCGACTTGCAGCTGATCACGGTCACACCGGCGATCCAGGCGGAACGGAGCCTCCGAAGCCCCGACGGCGCGCTCATCTTCCGCCTCACGCCCGACGTGGCGCGCGCCACCGGCCTGCAGGCGGGGGACGTGGTGGTGGGCGTGAACCGGATCCGGATTCACGACGCGGCGCAGCTCGCCTCGGTGCTGCAGGGGCTGCAGCCGCGGGAGCCGTTCCGCCTCGTCTTCGAGCGCGGCGGCAGCTACAACTTCACCGACCTGGCCTTCTGATGGGCGACGACCGCTACCGCTCCCCGCTCGGCACCCGGTACGCCTCCCCGGCGATGCAGGCGCTGTGGGGCGAGCGGCATCGCGTCGCTCTCTGGCGCCGGCTCTGGCTCGCGCTGGCGGAGACGGAGCGCGAGCTGGGGCTCGACATTCCGGACGCCGCGCTGGCCGAGATGCGCGCGCACCTGGACGACGCGGACCTCGACGCGGCGGCGGCCTACGAGCGCCGCTTCCGGCACGACGTGATGGCGCACGTGCACGCCTTCGGCGATCAGGCGCCGGCGGCGCGCCCCTATCTGCACCTGGGCGCCACCAGCGCCTACGTGACCGACAACGCCGACCTCCTTGTCATGCGCGAGGGGCTCCGGCTCATCCTCGGCCGGGTGATCGCGGTGCTCGACGCGCTGGAGGGCTTTGCCCGCCGGCACGCCGCCCTGCCCTGCCTGGCGTACACCCATTTCCAGCCCGCCCAGCTCACCACGGTCGGCAAGCGCGCCACCCTCTGGATGCTCGACTTCGCCCTCGACGCGGAGGAGCTGGCGCGCCGGATCGAGACGCTGCGCTTCCGCGGCTGCAAGGGCACCACGGGAACGCAGGCGTCGTTCCTCGAGCTCTTCGGCGGCGATGACGCGCGGGTGCGCGAGCTCGACCAGCGGGTCACCGCGCGGATGGGATTCCCCGCCCCCTTCCCCGTGAGCGGGCAGACCTACTCCCGCAAGGCCGACAGCATGGTGCTCGACACGCTGAGCGGCGTGGCGCAGTCGGCGGCCAAGCTCGCGGTCGATCTCCGGCTCCTGCAGCATGAGGGTGAGCTCCTCGAGCCGTTCGAGAGCGAGCAGATCGGCTCCAGCGCGATGGCCTACAAGCGGAATCCGATGCGGGCGGAGCGGATCGGCGCGCTGGCCCGGTTCGTCATCTCGCTCACGGCCAATGGCGCGCACACCGCCGCCGGCCAGTGGCTGGAGCGGACCCTCGACGACAGCGCCAACCGGCGGCTCACGCTGCCGGAGGCATTCCTCGGGACCGACGCCATCCTCGTGCTCGCGACCAACGTGGCCGCGGGGCTCGAGGTCCGCGAGATGGTCATCCGGCGCCACGTGATGGAGCAGATGCCCTTCATGGCCACGGAGCGATGGCTCATGGCGGGCGTGCAGGCGGGCGGCGACCGCCAGACGCTGCACGAGGTGGTGCGGCGCCACAGCCTGGCGGTTGCCGAGGCGGTGGGGGCAGGCGGGGACAACGACCTCCTGGCCCGCCTCACGGCCGATCCGGCCTTCGCCCGCGTGCCGGGGGGGACGCTGGCGGCGGAGCTGGACCCGTCGCGCTACGTGGGCCGCGCGCCCGCCCAGGTGGGCGAATTCCTCGGCGAGTTCCTGGCGCCGCTGCTCGAGCGGGTGCGGCCGCTCGCCGCTGCCGCGTCATCGGCGGAGGTACGGGTATGAAGACCCTGACCGCCAGCCGGCTCCCGCTGCCCCTGCTCCGCCGCGGCAAGGTCCGGGAGGTGTACGACGTGGACGGCGATCACCTCCTCCTCGTCGCGAGCGACCGGGTCAGCGCCTTTGACGTCGTGATGCGGGAGCCCATCCCGCGGAAGGGCGCCGTGCTGACGCAGATCAGCGCCTTCTGGTTCGAGCGCCTCGCCGGCATCGTGCCGAGCCACTTCGTGACCGCGTCCACGCCGGAGGTCATGGCCCGCCTCCCCGCCCTCGCCGGGATGGAGGACGAGCTCCGGGGCCGCGCGATGCTGGTGCGCCGGACCACGCCGGTCCCCTTCGAGTGCGTGGTCCGCGGCTACCTGAGCGGATCGGCGTGGAAGGAGTACCGCGAGCACGGCACGCTCGCCGGCGATCCGCTCCGCCCGGGGCTGGTGGAAAGCGATCGCCTCGACCCTCCGCTCTTCTCGCCCGCGACGAAGGCCGAGAGCGGCCATGACGAGAATGTCACCGAGGCGACGATGGCGGCCGCGCTCGGTCGCGAGCTCACGACGCGGCTCCGCGACGCGAGCTTCGCGGTGTACGCCGCCGGTCGCGATTATGCGGCGACGCGCGGCATCATCATCGCCGACACGAAGTTCGAGTTCGGCACCGACGCCCAGGGCACGTTGCGGCTGATCGACGAGGTGCTGACGCCCGACTCCTCCCGCTTCTGGCCGGCCGATGCCTACCATCCCGGGGGGCCGCAGCCGAGCTTCGACAAGCAGCCGCTGCGCGACTACCTGGCCGGCCTCCGGCGTGACGGTGCGTGGAACGGCGAGGCGCCGCCGCCCACCCTGCCCCACGACGTCGTCGCCGCCACGAGTGCGCGGTACCTCGACGCGTTCCGCCGGCTCACCGGCCGCCCACTGGAGGAGGACCGATGATCCGGACCGCACCCGAGGGACGCTGGTTCATCACGGGCGCCTTCGTGATCGCGATCGGGCTCGCGCTCGCGACGTGGTGGATCGCGCTCGCCGTCTGGCTCCTGATCACGCTCTGGGTGGTCTGGTTCTTCCGCGACCCGGTGCGCGTCGGCGAGCGGGGCGCGCGGCTCATCATCGCGCCGGCGGACGGCAAGGTCGTGAGCGTCCTCGATACCGACGAGCCCGCCTTCTTCGGTGACACGGCGCGCCGGGTGTCGATCTTCATGAACGTCTTCGACTGCCACGTGAACCGCTACCCCGCCGACGGCACCATCGCCTACCGGCACTACAACCCTGGGCGATTCGGCCACGCCGGCACCGACAAGGCGAGCCTCGAGAACGAGCAGTCCTCGATCGGCCTCGTCACGGCGCACGGGAAGCTGCTCGTGCGGCAGATCGCCGGGCTCATCGCGCGCCGCATCGTGACCGACCACCCGGTGGGCGCCGTGGTCCACCAGGGCGACCGGCTCGGCATGATTCGGTTCGGCTCCCGGGTGGACGTCTTCCTGCCCACCGACGCGCGCGTGCGGGTCAAGGTGGGCGACGCCACGCGGGTCGGCCAGACGGTGATCGCGGAGTGGGGATCATGACCGGGCCGCACGAGGGGCGCCGGCGCGGGGTGCGCCGCGTCGTCGTGGTGATGCCGAGCGCCTTCACGCTCGGCAACCTCTTCTTCGGGTTCTGGTCCATCGTCTACGCCTTCAACGGCCAGTTCACCTGGGCGGGGTGGTTCATCATCTTCGCCGGCGTGCTCGACATGCTGGACGGGCGCGTGGCGCGGCTCTCGAACACCGGGACGAAGTTCGGCGCGGAGCTCGATTCGCTGGTGGACGTCATCTCCTTCGGCGTGGCGCCGGCGCTCCTGCTCTACTTCCTCGAGTTCTCGCTGGCGGGGCGCTTCGCCTGGCTCCTGTGCTACATCTACGTCGTCGCCGTGGCCCTCCGGCTCGCGCGCTACAACGTCACCGCCGCGACCAAGCCCCACAGCCACTGGTTCAGCGGCATGCCGTCACCGTCGGCGGGGATGACGCTCGCCGCGTACTACCCGTTCAGCCAGACGCGGTGGTACCGGGACTCGCTCGCCTACCTCGACCTGCAGCACCAGGGTCTCGTGGTGCTCACGCTGCTCCTCGCCGTCCTCATGGTGAGCAACGTGAAGTATCCGCGCTTCCCGCCCATCGGCGTCCGCTCGGCCCGGGGCCTCTTCGGGCTCGCCGTGCACCTTGGCATCCTGCTCGGCGCGATCCTCGCGCCGGCGTCGTTCCTGTTCCCGCTGGGGCTCGCGTACGTCGCCTTCGGCCTCATCCGCACCGCCGTGCTGGGCCTCATGCAGCCCGGCGAGGCGGAGCTGGTCGCGGACGAGCGGCTGGCCGACGTCACCGAGTCGCGCATCCTGCGCCGCCGCCGGCGGCCGCCCAGGGAGGATTCATGAGCTTTCGTGTCCACGTCCGCGTCATGCCCCGGACCGGCCTGCTCGACCCGCAGGGCCTGGCGGGGGCGCACGCCCTCTCCGTCCTCGGCTTCGCGGGCGCCGGCGACGTCCGGGTCGGCCGCGCCATCGAGCTCGAGCTCGCCGCGGGCTCGCGGGAGGAGGCGGAATCGGAGGCGCGCCGGATGTGCGAGCGCCTGCTGGCGAATCCCGTGACGGAGGACTTTCAGCTCGACGTGGAGGCGCGATGACCCGGCGCGTGGCCGTCGTCAGGTTTCCCGGCAGCAACTGCGACGCCGACGCGCTCCGCGCGGCGCAGACCGTCGGGGCCGACGCCCGGTACGTCTGGCACCGCGACACGTCGCTCGGCGGGGCCGACGTCGTGATCCTCCCCGGCGGGTTCAGCTACGGTGACTACCTGCGGTCCGGGGCGATCGCCCGGTTCAGCCCGATCATGGCGGCGGTGCGCCGTCACGCCGAGGCGGGCGGCCCGGTGCTGGGGATCTGCAACGGGTTCCAGATCCTCTGCGAGGCGCATCTGCTGCCCGGCGCCCTGATGCGGAACGCCGGCCTCACCTTCGTCTCGCGTCCGGTGCCGGTGACGGTGGAGCGGACCACCACGCCGTTCACCTCGGCGTACGCGCCGGGCACCCGCCTCTCGCTGCCGGTGGCGCACGGCGAGGGCCGCTTCGCGGCGACGGAAGACGTCGCGCGGATGCTCGAGGCCGAAGGACGCGTGGTGCTCCGCTACGTGAAGGGCGACCCGGCAGCCGAGCCCGGGAACCCGAACGGCTCGGCCCACGACATCGCCGGCATCTCGAATGCCGAGGGCAACGTCGTCGGCATCATGCCGCACCCCGAGCGCGTCACCAACCCGCTCCTCGGCAGCGACGAGGGACTGGGATTCTTCACGTCATTCATGACGGCCGCATCGCCGACACCACCGATGGAGAGCGCCTCCCGATGACCGACAAGCCGAGCCGCAACGAAGACGAGTATTTCGTGCGGCAGGAAGCCGAAATCCTCCGCCAGCGGCGCGCCGAGCTGCGCGCCGAGCAGGCCGCGGCCGAGCGGCGGTCCCACTACATGAAGTGCCCGCGCGACGGCTACGACCTCGCGAGCCAGGGCTTTCACGGGGTCACCGTGGACATCTGCCCGCACTGCGGCGGCATGTGGCTCGACGCGGGCGAGCTCGAGGTCATCTCGCGGCACGACGACCACCGCGGCCTGCTGGGGCGGATCTTCGGCGATGTCCTCAAGTCGCTCCGGGGCGGCGCGCGTGGCTGAGGTGATGCTCGGGACCGGTGCGACGGACGCGGTCGCGCTCCCGGGTGAGCCGGCCGTCACGCCCGAGCTCGTGCGGGAGCACAACCTCACCTCGGGGGAGTACGATCGCATCCTCGATGTGCTGGGCCGCGCCCCCACGCTGACCGAGCTCGGCGTCTTCTCCGCACTCTGGTCGGAGCACTGCTCCTACAAGCACTCCCGGCCGGTGCTCCGCGCGTTCCCCACCACGGGCCCGCAGGTGGTGCAGGGACCGGGGGAAAACGCCGGCGTGCTTCGCCTGCCGGATGGCTGGGCGGTGGCGTTCAAGGTGGAGTCGCACAACCATCCGTCGGCGGTCGAGCCCTACCAGGGCGCGGCCACCGGCGTCGGCGGCATCCTGCGGGACGTCTTCACCATGGGCGCCCGTCCCGTGGCCCTCCTCAACAGCCTCCGGTTCGGTCCGCTCGATCACCCGCGCAACCGCTACCTCTTTGCCGGGGTGGTGCGTGGTGTGGGTGACTACGGCAACTGCGTCGGCATCCCGACGCTCGGCGGCGAGGTCGCCTTCGCGCCCGGCTACACCGGCAACCCGCTGGTGAACGCGATGTGCGTCGGCCTGCTCCGGGAGAGCGAGCTCATCCGCGCCCGCGCCGAGGGGGTCGGCAATGTGCTGCTCACCGTGGGTGCGCGCACGGGGCGCGACGGAATCCACGGCGCGAGCTTCGCCTCCGAGGAGCTGAGCGCGGCGAGCGAGGCCCGCCGGCCGCAGGTCCAGGTCGGTGATCCCTTCACGGAGAAGCTGCTGCTCGAGGCCAGCCTGGAGCTCATCACCTCGGGCCTCATCGTCGCGATCCAGGACATGGGGGCCGCCGGCCTCACCAGCTCCTCCGCCGAGATGGCTGCGCGCGGAGGGGTCGGGGTGGAGATCGACACCGGCCTCGTCCCGACGCGCGAGAGCGGCATGACGCCGTACGAGATCCTGCTCTCGGAGTCGCAGGAGCGGATGCTGGTGGTGGCCGAGCCCGCGCGGGTGGAGGAAATCAGCGCAGTCTGCGCGCGGTGGGAGCTCACCGCCACCCCGATCGGCCGCGTGACCGACGACGGGATCTTCCGGGTGACCCACCACGGCACGGTCGTGGCCGCCATTCCGGGCCAGCGGCTGGTGGACGACTGCCCGGTGTACCACCCTGAGGCGCGGGAGAGCGAGGACGTCCGCGCCCGCCGCGGCATGACGGCGCCGGCCCTGACGATCGATCCGGAAGCGGCCCTGCTCCAGCTCCTCGACGCGCCCAATCTCGCCAGCAAGCGCTGGGTCTACGAGCAGTACGACTCGACCGTCCAGGCCGCCACGGTCATTCCGCCCGGCGGTGATGCCGGCGTGATCATGGTCCCCGGGACGGACTTCGGGCTCGCGGTGACGCTCGACTGCAATGCGCGGCTTCTCGCGCTCGACCCGTACGAGGGCGGCAAGGCGGCCGTCGCCGAGGCGGCGCGCAACATTGCCTGCACCGGTGCCCGGCCGCTCGGGATCACCGATTGCCTCAACTTCGGCAATCCCGAGAAGCCCGAGGTGTTCTTCCAGTTCCGCGAGGCCTGCCGCGGCATCGGCGATGCGTGCCGCGCCTTCGCGACGCCCGTCACCGGCGGCAACGTCTCGTTCTACAACGAGAGCCCCTCAGGCGCGATCGACCCGACACCCACCATCGGGATGGTCGGCCTCCTCGAGCGCGTCTCCGACCGCGTGGGCAGCCACTTTGCCGCCCCGGGCGATCGCATCTGCATCCTCGGGACGACCGCCGGCGCGCTCGGCGGCTCGGCGTACTGGGCGGAGCTCGCGGGCTTCGTGGGCGGAACGCCGGCGCCGGTGGACCTGGACGCCGAGCGGCGCCTGCAGGAGCTGCTCGTGGCGGCGGCCCGCGAAGGGCTCCTCCGGTCGGCCCATGATTGCTCCGAGGGCGGCCTGGCGGTCGCGGTGGCCGAAGCCGCGATGGGCGCATCGTACGCGGAGCATCCCCTCGGCGCCGCCGTGGACCTCACGGGGTACGGTGACGGCCTCGCGCTCGATGCCCTGCTCTTCGGGGAGGACGGCGCCCGCGCGGTGGTGTCGCTCGCGGAGGGCGCGGCCGGCGCGCTCGCGGAGCTCTGCGCCCGCCACGGCGTGCCGCTCTTCCGGGCCGGTGCGGTGGGCAGCCCGGGCGGCGCCCTCACGATCCAGGCCGGCGGGCGCACGATGACCTGGGACACGCGCCACCTCCGCCGCACCTGGCTCGACGCGATCCCGCGCCGCATGCGGCACGCCGACCTCGACCGGAACACGGGAGCGTAGCGGATGTGCGGCATCATCGGCGTCTCGGCGGTACCCGATGCGGCGCGGGTGGCCTACCTCGGCATCTACGCCCTCCAGCATCGCGGGCAGGAGAGCGCCGGCATCGTGGCGATCGACGGCGACGGATCCGCCCGCTCGCACCGCGGGATGGGCCTGGTCTCCGAAACCTTCGGCGAGACCACGCTCAATGCCCTCCCGGGCGACGTGGCGGTCGGGCACACGCGCTACTCGACCACGGGCAGCACGGTGCTCGCGAACGCGCAGCCGTGCTACGCCAACACCCGCTGCGGACCGCTGGCACTGGCACACAACGGCAACCTGACGAATGCGGCGGAGATCAAGGCGGAGCTGGTGCGCGCGGGCGCCATCTTCTCCTCATCCAGCGATTCCGAGGTGATCGTCCACCTGATCGCCCGCTCGAACGCGGCCAGCCCCGAGGGCCAGATCCGCGAGGCGCTCGAGCGGGTGGACGGGGCGTACAGCGTCGTGATCGCGCTGGGCCGCACCATCTACGCGGCGGTGGACAGCCGCGGGTTCCGCCCGCTCGTGGTCGGCCGCCTCGGGACCGGGGCGGTGGTGGCGTCGGAGACCTGCGCGCTCGACCTGGTCGGCGCATCGGTGGCGTGCGAGCTGCAGCCCGGTGAGTTCGTCCGGATCGAGGACGGCGTGATCACCCAGCTGCCGCGGCTCTCGCCGCGTCCGGTTTCGCGCTGCGTCTTCGAGCTGGTCTACTTCTCGCGGCCCGACAGCCGCGTGTTCGGGGAATCGGTGGACCGCGTCCGCCGCGAGCTGGGCCGCCGCCTGGCGCGCGAGCACCCCGCGCCGGGCGCCGAGGTGGTGTTCAGCGTCCCCGACAGCTCGAATGCGATGGCGCTGGGCTTCTCCGAAGTGTCGGGGATCAAGCTCGAGCACGGCCTCATCCGGAACCACTACGTCGGTCGCACCTTCATCAACCCGACGCAGGCGCTCCGCGTCGCCAAGGTGAAGATCAAGTTCAATCCGGTGCGCGAGGTGATCGAGGGCCGGTCGGTGGTGGTGGTGGACGACAGCCTCGTGCGCGGCACGACCAGCAAGGGACTGGTGCAGATGATCCGCGCGGCCGGCGCGCGGGAGGTGCACTTCCGCCTGGCGTCGCCGCCCATCACCGGCCCCTGCCTCTACGGCATCGACACGCCGACGCGCGCCGAGCTGATCGGCGCCAACCACACCGTCGAGGAGATCCGCGACTACCTCGGCGTGGATTCCCTGGGCTACCTCTCCCTCGAGGGCATGCTGCGCGCGGCGGGCCAGGAGCCGGGCGCGCCGGCACACTTCTGCCACGCCTGCTTCTCCGGCGACTACCCCACCCCGGTCAGCGAGGATCTCGTGCCGCTTCGACTCTCGATCCCGCTCGCGACGGCCGGCGCGTGAGCGGCTCCTACCTCCAGCCCCTGGTCTACTTCTTCGGCCAGGGCCGCGCCGACGGCACCGCCGCCATGAAGGACGTGCTGGGCGGCAAGGGCGCGGGGCTCGCCGAGATGACCACCATCGGCATCCCGGTGCCGCCGGGCTTCACCATCTCGAGCACGCTCTGCCTGAGCTACCTCGAGAATCACCAGTTCCCGCTCCGGCTCCGCGCGCAGGTGGAGCAGAGCCTCCAGCGGCTCGAGGGCGCGACGGGCAAGCATTTCGGCCACGGTGCCAACCCCCTGCTGGTCTCGGTCCGCTCGGGCGCGGCCGTCTCGATGCCCGGCATGATGGAGACCATCCTCAATCTCGGGCTGAACGACGAGACGGTGGAGGGGCTGGCGGCCCAGAGCCGGAACCCGCAGTTCGCCTGGGATTCCTACCGCCGGTTCGTGCAGATGTACGGTGGCGTGGTCTTCGGCCTGGCGAAGAAGCCGTTCGACGCCATGATCGAGGAGCGGAAGAAGCACGCCGGTGTGGAGCGGGACATCGACCTGCCCGTCGAGGAATTCCAGGGACTGGTCCGCGACTTCAAGGGCATCGTCCGGAGCGAGCGCGGCCGCGACTTCCCCGACGAGCCGCTCGACCAGCTGTGGGGCGCCATCGCCGCGGTGTTCGAGAGCTGGAACACGCGGCGCGCGATCGACTACCGGAAGCTGCACGACATTCCGGACTCGATGGGCACCGCCGTCAATGTCGTCGCCATGGTCTTCGGCAACATCGGCGAGGACTCCGGCACGGGCGTCGCCTTCAGCCGCGACCCCTCCACCGGGGAGCGGGCACTCTACGGGGAGTACCTCCTCAACGCGCAGGGGGAGGATGTCGTGTCCGGCGTGCGGACCCCGGAGCCGATCGCGCGGCTCCGCGACACCATCCCCGACGCGTACGCCGAGCTGGAGCGCACGGCGCGGACCCTGGAGCGGCACTTCCGTGACATGCAGGACATGGAGTTCACCATCGAGCGCGGCAAGCTCTACATGCTGCAGACGCGCCGGGGCCAGCGCGCGGGGCACGCCGCGGTGCGCATCGCCTGCGAGATGGTGGACGAGGGGCTGATCACCGAGGAAGAGGCGATCGCGCGGGTGCCGCCCAACGACCTCAACCAGCTGCTGCACCCCACCATCGACCAGTCGAGCCGGCTCGATCTGCTCGCTACCGGGCTCCCCGCCTCCCCGGGCGCGGCCAGCGGCGCGGTGGTGTTCGACGCCGACCGCGCCGCGGAGCTCGCAGCCGGGGGCGAGGCCGTGATCCTGGTCCGCCGCGAAACCTCGCCGGAGGATTTCCACGGGATGGTGGCCGCGCGTGCCGTGCTCACGGCGCGGGGCGGGATGACGTCGCACGCGGCGGTCGTGGCGCGCGGGATGGGCAAGCCGTGCGTCGCGGGCGCGGACGCGCTCCAGGTGGACGAGGACGCAGGGTGCGTCCGTGTGGGCGGCCGCGTGCTCAACCGGGGCGACTGGATCACCGTGGACGGCAGCAGCGGCAAGGTGTACGCCGGGCGCGCCGCGCTCGTCCCCCCGGAGCTCGGCGGCGACTTCACCCGGCTGCTCGCCTGGGCCGACCAGGTCAGGCACCTCCGGATCCGGGTCAACGCGGACACGCCCGCCGATGCCCACCGCGGCCGGGACTTCGGCGCGGAGGGGATCGGCCTCTGCCGGACCGAGCACATGTTCTTCGAGGGTGACCGCCTGGGCGCGATGCGCGAGATGATCGTGGCCCGCGACGTCGAGGGCCGCCGCCGCGCCCTCGAGCGCCTGCTGCCGATGCAGCGCGGCGACTTCGAGGCGATCTTCCGCGCGATGGAGGGATTCCCCGTCACCATCCGGCTGCTCGATCCCCCGCTGCACGAGTTCCTCCCGCGCGACCCGGGCGAGATCGCGGCGCTGGCCGGCGAGATGTCGATGGACCCCGCCGAGCTGCAGCGCATCGTGAGCTCGCTCACCGAGGTGAATCCCATGCTGGGGCTCCGCGGCTGCCGCCTCGGCATCCTCTACCCCGAGATCACGGCGATGCAGGTCCGTGCCATCTTCGAGGCCGCCTGCACCGTGGCCGAACGGAAGGGGCGCGTGATGCCGGAGGTCATGGTGCCCCTGACGGCCGGCGTGACCGAATTCCGGAAGCAGGCGCTGATCGTCCGCCAGGTGTCGTCCGAGGTGTTCAGCGAGCGGCAGATCACCGTGCCGTTCGTGCTCGGGACCATGATCGAGCTCCCGCGGGCGGCCCTCACCGCCGACGAGATCGCCCGGGAGGCGCAGTTCTTCTCCTTCGGCACCAACGATCTCACCCAGACCACCTGGGGCCTGTCGCGGGACGACGCCGGCCGGTTCCTGCCCTTCTACCTGGAGCACGGCATCATTGAGGACGACCCGTTCCAGGTGCTCGACCGGGCCGGCGTGGGCCGCCTCGTGGCGATGGCCTGCGACCTGGGCCGCCGGACCCGGCCCGATCTCAAGCTCGGCCTCTGCGGGGAGCACGGGGGCGAACCCGCCTCCATCGCCTTCTGCGATGAGCTGGGTATGAACTACGTTTCATGCTCGCCGTTCCGGGTCCCCATCGCCCGCCTCGCCGCCGCCCAGTCGGCGCTGGCCGAGCGGGGCACGATGAACCGGACCCGGGCCACGGTGTAGGTGCAGTCCGTACCTTTCCTGCAGGTCAGTTCTCACATTCGTGGATGGAGTCTTGCATGCGCTTCAAGTTTCTCGCTCTGAGCTGCGGCCTCGCCGCCCTCCTCGCCGGGTGCGGTAGCGACAACGGCCCCGACGGCTCGATTGATCTCACCGAGCAGCAGACCGCGGCGCTCACCACCGCGCTCATCTCCAACGGCGCCCTGGGCACGGAGGCCGCGGCCTTCGCGCCGTTCGCCCTCTCGCAGCTGCAGAGCGCCGGCTCGTTCGGCGGCTATGATGCGGTCGGCGTCCAGGTGAACTACACGGTCAGCGTGGGCGGCAACACGCAGAGCGGCGTCCTCTCGAGCATCATCGGCTGGCAGGGGCTCAACGCCTCGGCGCAGACGGTGGACAAGATCATCACGGCGTCGCAGTTCTCGACGGGCGGGACCTTCCCGTCAACCGTGACCGGCGACTTCGCGACCACCGGCACCACCGGCACCTACTTCGACCGGAGCACCGCGTCGAACTACCTGGCGAGCACCGGCAACTTCAACATCACCGGCGCCGACTTCAGCGGCGGCACCACCAACTGCAACGAGACCTCGGGCGGCGTCACGGTCACCTGCAGCTACACCACCGGCACCATGACCGGCTCCTTCGGGTTCACGGCCGACCGCACCAACGGCACGGGCCCGGCGACGTTCGACCAGACCACCACCAACTTCGAGCTGCCGGCGCTTCGCGTCACGATCACCGTCTCGGAGTAGTTCATCCTGCGCGCCGGCCTCCGGGCCGGCGCGACCCCGGGGTTCCGGAGCCCATATGACCGTGCTCGCAGGCATCGTGATGGGCAGCGATTCCGACTGGGACGTCATGCAGCACGCGGCGAGGCAGCTCGACGAGCTCGAGATCGGCCACGAGCGCAGGGTCGTGTCGGCCCACCGCACCCCGGACCTCCTGTTCGAGTACGCCGCCACGGCGGCGTCCCGCGGGCTCCGCTGCATCATCGCCGGAGCCGGCGGCGCGGCCCACCTGCCGGGGATGCTCGCGGCCAAGACGGCGCTGCCGATCCTGGGCGTCCCCATCCCGAGCCGGCACCTCAACGGCCTCGATTCACTCCTGTCCATCGTGCAGATGCCGCGCGGGATTCCGGTCGCCACCTTCGCCATCGGCGAGGCCGGCGCCGTCAACGCGGCGCTCTTCGCCGCGGCGCTGCTCGCCACGACCGATCCGGCGCTCGCCGGGCGGCTGGGCGGCTTCCGCGACGCGCAGCGCGACCGCGTCCTCGGCCTCACCCTGCCCGGATGATCGAGCCCGGCGCAACGCTGGGCGTCGTCGGAGGGGGACAGCTCGGCCGCATGTTCGCGCTTCGCGCGCGGGCAATGGGGTACCGCGTGGCCGTGCTCGAGCCCGACCCGCGAAGCCCTGCCGGAGCCGCCGCCGACGTGCACCTGGCGGCCGCCTACGACGACCCGGCCGCCCTCGCCGAGCTGGCCCGCGTGGCCGACGCCATCACCATCGAGTTCGAGAACGTGCCGGCCGACGCGCTGGCGCTGCTGGCACGGACCCGGCCGGTGCGGCCGGACAGCCGCGCCGTGGCCATCGCGCAGGAGCGCATCGCGGAGAAACGGCACATCATGGATGCCGGCTTCCGGACGGCCCCGTTCCGGGCCGTGCGCACCGCCCAGGAGCTGGCCCGGGCCGTCGCCGTGGTCGGCACTCCCGCGCTGCTCAAGACCGCCCGCCTGGGCTACGACGGCAAGGGACAGGTCCCGGTGCAGTCCCGCGAGGACGCCGCGGCCGCATGGCGGTCGCTCGGCGAGGTGCCCTGCGTGCTGGAGCAGCGCCTCGCGCTCGAGCTCGAGATCTCGGTCGTCCTCGCCCGCGGAACCGACGGACGCGTGGCCGCCTTCCCGCCCGGGGAGAATCGCCATCGGAACGGCATTCTGGAGACGACGGTCGTCCCCGCGCGCATCCCGCCCGCCCTCGCCATTCGCGCGCAGGAGCTCGCCACCGCCGTGGCGCGGTCGCTCGACTACGTGGGCGTGATGGGCGTGGAGCTCTTCGTGGCCGACGGCGGCCAGCTCTACGTGAACGAGATCGCGCCGCGGCCGCACAACAGCGGCCACTACACGATCGACGCCTGCGCCGTGGACCAGTTCGAGCAGCAGGTGCGGGCGCTTTGCGAGGCCCCGCTGGGCACGCCCGAGCTGCTCTCCCCCGTGGCGATGGTCAACCTGCTGGGCGACCTGTGGGCCGGCGGCACACCCGCGTGGGAACGCGCGCTCGCCTTTCCGGGCGTTCGCCTCCACCTCTACGGCAAGGCGCAGCCTCGGCCGGGACGAAAGATGGGCCACATCAACTGCCTGGCCGCCTCCCCCGAGCTCGCGCTCGAGACGGCGCTCGCGGCACGGGACGCCCTCACCCGCCAGCGCTGACCATGGGGCGGTACGCACGAAGGGCCGAGTCTCCGGGGAGACTCGGCCCTTCGGCTGTGATGGAGGCGCAGGGAATCGAACCCTGGTCCGAATCAGCGCCCAAAACTGCGTCTACGTGCGTAGGCTCGGCTTCGTGCCGTCGCCTGGAGCCGGTGTCGAACCGACCTGCGCCAGGTCTATCTCCTGAATCTCACCATCCGCGCCGGAGCGCCGCGGACAGCCAGCCCGGATTTGCGATTCGACGTCGGCGCCCCAGGCGGGCTCCAGGCGTCGAAGGTGCGAGAAGCGAGCGTTAGCTCAGCTTACGCAGCCAGTGCCAGTTCAGTGTTGGCAGTTGAATCGTTCCAGGGTTTTTTACCAGGGCCTTGGACCTGGGCACGCTGCAATTCCTTCTTCTGACCCGTCGAAGCCAGTCGCCCCCGGGTTCACAAATATACCCCGGGAGGGCTCCCCGATCAACGGCGGGGTCAGCCGCCGGACGCCCGTCCCGCGGGCTCGACCCGGTTCCGCCCGCTGTGTTTCGCGACGTAGAGGGCGGCGTCAGCCTGCGCGGGCAGGTTCTCGACCCTGCGGCTGGTGGCGGGGCACGCGGACACGCCGAACGAGGCGCTGAGGCTCCTTGGGCGGCCCTGCCAATCCCACGGTGTCGTGTTCAGCTTGACCCGGAGCCGTTCGGCGATCCGGAGGCCCGCCTCGAGGGTGGCCCCGGGGAGCCAGATGGCGAACTCCTCGCCTCCGATCCGGGCACCCACGTCGGCCGTCCGGATCTGCTCCCGGATGAGCCTGGCGAAGTGGACCAGCGCCGCGTCGCCCGCGGGGTGCCCCAGCGCATCGTTGAGGCCCTTGAAGTGGTCCAGATCGGCGTAGATGAGCGCTCCCTCGGGGCTGTCCTGCCGGCTCAGCGCGCTGTCGAGCGCCCGGCGGTTCCCGAGGCCCGTCAGCGGATCGGTCCGGGCGCTTTCCGCGTCGACGTGGCTCCGCATGGCCCGCCGGATCCGGGGCGCCGCATTGGCGATCGCCTCGGCGATCTCGGCAAACGCCGCCCCGGTGGGCTCCCGATCGTCCGGCAGCCAGAGCGCCACGGCCCCGACCGGCAGCCGCCGGTCGAGGAGCGGCAGCACCAGCACCGACCGCTTTCGCTGCCGGCGGTCGGCCACGGCACCGCCCATGAACTCGGCATCGGTCAGGGTGCGCTCCGCCTCGCCGCGCGCAACGCGGGCCAGCACGCTGTCCGGTGCGGCGTAGCTGTCCAGCAGCCGGCGGTCCGCCCGCCCGGACGCGCCCACCACGCGCACCGAGGGAATCCCCCCCGTGCCGGTGTCCGTCGAGGGTTCGATGGCGGCGACGACCACCTCACCCCCGGTGACCCGTTCCAGGTGATACGCGAGACGGAGCCCAATGCTCCCCACCGTTTCGTCGCTCGCCTCGTCCGACTGTGCCTGCGCCAGGGCCACCAGCTGCGGTCGCCGCCGCATCCCCTCCGCGAGGCGCGCGAGGTCCTCCTCGGCCCGCGCGAGCGCCTGGGGGCCGTGACCGTCCGGCAGGAGCAGCGCCACCGCCATGCCCGCCGCGCCGCGAAAGACCAGCGTGCCCCCGTCCATGCGCTCGGCCGCGGCCTGCTCCTGGTCCCGCGCCCGCTCGAGCCTCCGGTCGACCGCCATGATCTGCGCGACGCTCAGCCGCTCGGCGTCCACCACGCGCTCGTTGCTCGGCCCCTCCTCCCCCTCGCGCAGCTCGCTGATCCAGACGCCCAGCGCGCCGTGGGCCCGCAGGAGCCACCGGAGCGCCGGGTCCGGAAGGAGGTGCGGGCCGACCTGGCCGTCGCCGGCGCCCGGCGCGCCGCGCCGGCCGAGCAGCCAGCCGGCCGCGCCTCCGAGCGCGGCGCCCGCCGCCAGAAGGATCAGTCCCTGAGCCATCCGCGCCGCCGGAACCAGACGTAGATGGCGAGGGACACGAGCGCCATGAAGAGGAGCACGCCGGGATACCCCCAGCGCGAGGTGAGCTCCGGCATGAAGCGGAAGTTCATGCCGTACACGCCGACGATGAACGTGAGGGGCATGAAGAAGACGGAGAAGAGCGTCAGCACGCGGACGATCTGGTTCGTCCGGTGCGCCGCGATGCCGAGCTGGAGATGGAGCAGGTTGGTGGCGTCGTCGAGCAGCTCGTCGGCAAAGGCGTGCATGTTCTCGACGTTCTCGCGGAGGTCCTGATAGAGCGGCGCGGACGGCTCCGACGCGGGCACCAGCTTCGCCACCGCGCTCAGCGTGTGCCAGAGCATCCGCTTGTACACGTTGATGCGGTGCTTGCAGCGGTGAATGTCCCGGAGGACGGCGACCACGTCGGCGGCGCCGAACAGCGTTTCCTCCTGCGCGTCGAGAACGGTCTCCGCCTCCTCGAGCGGCGCCTCGTAGGTATCCACCGCGCCGTTCAGGATGTCGATCAGGATGGACGGCGCCAGGCCGTTCCCGCCGCGGCCG
>JAICVB010000119.1 GCA_025935545.1 Gemmatimonadales bacterium | reverse complement strand
CGACCGTCCCCTTGTCGGATCGCAGGACGGTGAGGCCCTCCGCCGTGATGCGGATCTCGTTCGTGGCGGCCACGGGCTGACCGGTGCCGGCGAGCTCCAGCGCCTCGCCGCCGTCCCCGATCATTGCCTGGGCCAGCAGGTCGCGCGTGGCGTCGCGTGCCGCGCCGCTCCACACGACCGTGCCGCGGCGCAGTACCGTGATCCGGTCGGCCATCGCGAGCGCTTCGTCGAGCTTGTGCGTGATGAGGACGACGCTGTTCCCGCGCGCGGCAAAGGCGCGGACCATCCGCGCGAGCTCGTCGGCCTCCGCCGGCGCCAGCACCGCGGTCGGCTCGTCGAGCAGGAGGATCTTCGCGTCGGTGGCGAGCGCCTTCACGATCTCGAGGCGCTGCTCGAGCTGGACGCCGAGATCGCGCACCAGCGCCGCCGGCTCGAGCGGCAACCCCGATGCCAGCGAGAGCGCCGCCACCCGCCGTCCGAGGGTCGCGCCCGCCGCCTCCCATCCCGCGGCGAGCGCGACGTTCTCGGCCACCGTCATGGAGGGAATGGACGTGAAGTGCTGGTGGACCAGCCCGATGCCGGCCGCGCGCGCGTGGCGGGGCGAGGTGAGGCGGACGGCGATGCCGTCCCGGAGAATGACGCCGGCGTCGGGGGCGGTCATGCCGGCGGCCACGTGCATCAGGGTGGACTTGCCCGCGCCGTTCTCACCGAGGAGCGCGTGCACTTCCTCCCGGGCGATCACGAGATCCACGCCGGCGAGCGCCGTCACCCGGCCGAACCGCTTCACGATGCCGCGCAGCTCCAGCGCGGGCGCGGCGGTCACAGGCCGGTCGGATGGTCGTGAAAGGCCCAGGGAAGGTCGAAGCGCTCGGAGAGATGCGACGCCAGCGCCTGCACGCCGAGCGTCTCGGTGGCGTAGTGCCCGGCATAGAGCAGGTTGATCCCCCACTCGACGGCATCGAAGTAGGTGTGATGAGCGCCTTCGCCGGTGATGAAGGTGTCGAGGCCCATGTCGCGTGCCGCCGCCACCATGGATCCGGCGGCTCCGGTGATGATTCCGACTCGGGATGCGCGCTCCGGCCCGCCCGGAATGAGCAGCGGGCCCGGCGCCGGCGTGCCCACCGCCCGACCCAGCTCTGCCCTGAGCGCCTCGCGATGCGCCAGCGCCGCCGGGACCGCGCCGTACACGCCGATCGGAATGCCCCGGGCGTTGCCAAACCACCCCTCCACCGTCACGCCCAGGCGCTCCGCCAGCACTGCGTTGTTGCCGACCACCGGATGCACGTCGAGCGGGATGTGCGCCGAGTAGAGCGCGATGTCGTGCTCGAGGAGCGCGCTGATCCGCCGGTACCGCCGGCCGGTGATGGCGATGTTGCCGTCCCAGAGGAGCCCGTGGTGCACCAGGATGAGCGGCGGCCCGCCGTCGGCCGGCCCCGCCTCCAGCTCCTCGGCGATGACCCCGTCGATGGTGGCCTGGGAGGCGTCCACCGCCGCCACGATCCCGCCGACCTGCCCGCTGTTCTCGACCTGGAGGCCGTTCTGGGCACCGGGGTCGTCGGGGATTTCCCGCACCCGGAGGAACCCGTCGAGATACTCCACGATCTCTCGAAGCGGCACCCCACCGGCCATCGTCACGGCACCGCCTGCAGCGTGCCGGCCCGGATCCCACGCTCCGCCTCGGCCACGCGAGCGGCGAGCGTGGGCGGCACCGCCGCCGCGCTCGCCGGGTTCGGCACGTATTTCACTACATCACTCGCGAGGCCGAACGACTCGACCCGTGACACGAAGCGGCCCTCCTTCACTTCGCGCCCGACGAGCAGGAAGGCATGCACCAGGTCGATCACCGCCGAGCCGATCACCTGCCGTGGCGCCAGCCGGGACTGATCGGCGTTGGCCCCGAAGACCCAGGTGCCGGGATTCTCCTTCACCGCCTGAAAGATTCCGAGCGCCGCCGCATCCGCGTTGTGATGGAACATGTCCACCCCCACCCGCATGAGCGCGAGCGCAGCCTCCCGCCCAGCGGCCGGGTCATCCCAGTTGTTGAGGTAGGTGACCCGGCTGTCGACGCCCGGCCGGACGGCGCGGGCCCCGTTCAGCCAGCCCTCGTAGGCGCGCTTCACCGGCGGCAGCTCCACGCCACCCACGAAGCCGATCTTGCCGCTCCGGGTGAGGCCCCCGGCCACCATCCCCGCCAGGTAGCTCGCGTCCTCGAGCCGGAAGACGAGCGGCACCACCCGCCCCGCCGCCCGCTCACCCGAGGTCACCACAATGACCGGCCCCGGAAACTGCCGGCTGACCCGCTCCGCCGCATCCTGGAACTCGTACCCATGCGCGAAGATGAGGTCATACCCCTGCGCCGCGTAGGTTCGAAGGGCGTCCTCCTGCTCGGCCGGCGTCCGTGCCTCGACGTTGCTCACCTGGGCGCCGAGCGAATCGTGCAGGGCCCGGACCCCGGCGTAGGCGCCGGAATTCCACGCCGCGTCAGTAATGGACCCCGGCGTGATGAGCGCCGCGCGAAACGCAGGGTGCTCCGGCGCCCTGCGTTCGGAGCACCCAACCACCCCCAAAGCGAAGACAGCTACTCGCCACCATGGTGACGTCATCGACGCAGTGTGTGCAGAAATAGGGGTGTCAGTTAACGCACAGGGTCACGAATTTGTCACAAGGCAAGCATTTCCACAGACTTATGAGACTTATCAACGCTGGAGGGATAGTTGACGGGCTCGGCGAGCGAGCTGATCTCCATCTTCACCTCCCCGCTGATCCGTCCCCCCTCCAGAATGGCGATCCGGGGAGTATGGACGTCCCCGACCACGGCGGCGCTCGCCTGCAGCTCCACTCGTTCGCTCGCGTGGATCGACCCGTGCACTTCCCCGGCAATCACGGCCTCGCGGGTGTGCAGGTCCCCCTGCACGATGGCCCCCGGGGAAACCAGCACCTGGGAGCCGGCGTGCACGCTGCCGTTCACCCGTCCCTCCACCTTCACCACGCCCTCCGTCGCCAGGTCGCCGGTGACGGTCATGTCCTTCGCCACGATCGAGAGCGCCATCCCGTCCGAGCGGCGCCGGTTGGCCACGGGCGGCTCGATCGGCGTAGGGACCGGGGTGTCGCGCTGAGCATTCGAGAAGATCGCCATTACCGTCTCTCCTTGACCAGAATGAGCGGATCGATCGAGCGCGCGCCATGCCGCACCTCGAAGTGCAGGTGCGGCGCGGTCGAGCGCCCGGTGTTGCCGGACAGGCCGATCACGTCGCCCGGCTGAACGGTGTCGCCCCGCGCGGCGATGAGCCGAGAGAGGTGGCCGTACATGGACTGGTACTGCGAGGGATGGGCGATGAGCACGAAGTTGCCGTACTCGGGATCGGATCCCACCTGTTCCACCACGCCGCCGCCCGCCGCCCGGACCGTCGTCCCCATGGGGACCGCGATGTCGAGCCCCGGATGCGATTCCTCGGGCGTGCTGTCGCCCACGATCCCGCGGGTGATGAAGCCGGCCTCGTCGAGCGGCCAGTAGCGGGGAGCCGTCGGTCCGGTCCGGAAGCGGGGCGGAAGCCCGGCCGGCCGCGCCATCACGGGCGGCGCCACCGGCAGCTCCGACGATACCGCCACCGGGTCGGGCACCACGTCGGCGCCGACCATCTGGCGCACGCGGTCGTAGTTGCGCTGCACCGTGTCGAGCGCGGCGGCGAGCTGGGAGATCTTGCCGTTCTCACCCTCGAGGCGCCGCACCTCCGCCTCGAGCTTCGGTACGCGGAGCGCCGCCCGTGCGAGCGGTCCCACCATCACGAGCCCCGCCATCACGCCCACCATCAGCAGGACGCCGAGCGCCGCGAACGTGCGGAAGGCCCAGACCGGGATGTGGTAGCTGTGCGATTCGGGCGCGCCATCGTGATGGATCATCACGCTCACGTAGCGCCGCCGCCGCGGTGACATCAGCCGGCGAAGGGTTCGCCCAGGATCAGCTCGAGCAGCCGGGCGAGATCATCGTTCGAGTAGTAGCTGATGGACACGAGGCCGCGCCCGCGGCGCTTGGCGGTCACCCGCACGTCGGTGCCGAGCCGCTTGCGGAGCGCGTCCTCCACCCGCCGCGCGTCGGCCGTCGCCGCATGCGGCTCGCGCGCCTTCCGGAGCCGGAGGCCGCGCCCGGCAGGAGCAGTGCCCGGCGCCGGTGCGTCGCCGCGAACCCGCGCCTCGAGGTCACGCACCGACATCTCCTGCTCCGCCGCTTCCTTCGCGAGCGCGCTCGCCGCGGCGGCATCGTCCAGCGCGAGGAGCGCCCGCGCGTGCCCCTCGCTCAGCCGGCCCTCGTGCACCAGCGCACGCACGTCGTCCGGCAGTCGCAGCAGCCGGAGCAGGTTCGCCACCGTGGGCCGGCTCCGTCCCACCATCCGCGCGACTTCGGCCTGCGGGACCTTGAACTCGTCGATCAGCCGCTGGTACCCCAGCGCCTCGTCCACCGGCGAGAGATCATGGCGCTGCAGGTTCTCGATGAGGGCGAGCGTGAGGAGCGTCTGGTTGTCCGCTTCCTTCACGACCGCCGGCACGGTGCGCCAGCCGAGCCGCTGCGCCGCGCGCCACCGCCGCTCGCCCGCGATGAGCTCGAAGCCGCCGTCGCGCGGGCGCACGACGACCGGCTGCAGCAGCCCGGACGCCTCAATCGATGCCGTGAGCTCGACGAGCGCGGGCTCATCGAGCCGCGTGCGCGGCTGGAACGGATTGGGCCGGATGCTCCCGATGGGAAGCTCCCGGAGCGATCCGGATGCCTGCGCCTGCTCGCGCGAGACCGGCCCGAGCAGCGCCTCGAGTCCCCGGCCGAGCCGCTTGTCGCTCATGGGGCGATCTCGGCGGCGCGCTCGGTGCCGGCATGCTGCGCGTCGGCGGGCGTCGTGTCCTCGTGCGCGCCGCCCGTATCCGGCACTCCCATGGGCGCCTCACCTGCGCGCGGCAGCTCGCCAGGCGACGCCTCGGCCGGCGACGCATCGGCCGCCTGGGCTCCCGCGCCCT
This sequence comes from Gemmatimonadales bacterium, assembly GCA_025935545.1. Lineage (GTDB taxonomy): Bacteria > Gemmatimonadota > Gemmatimonadetes > Gemmatimonadales > GWC2-71-9 > JAICUF01. The sequence continues at coordinate 2,343 of JAICVB010000119.1, read as the reverse complement.
CGATCCGCCGCATCAGCTCCTGTGCGACGGCGAGATAGCTCTTCGCGCCGATCGACTGCACGTCGTACATGAGAATCGGCTTCCCGAAGCTGGGCGCCTCCGCCAGTCGCACATTGCGCGGCACCGCCGTGCGGAACATCTCGGAGCCGAAATGCTCGCGCACGTCTTCCGCCACCTGCCGGCACAGGTTGAGGCGTGTGTCATACATGGTGAGCAGCACGCCGTCGATCGCGAGCGAGCGGTTGAAATTCTGCTGCACCAGGCGGACGGTATTGAGCAGCTGTGAAATCCCCTCGAGCGCGTAGTACTCGCACTGGATCGGAATGATGATGCCCGCTGCAGCGGTGAGCACGTTCAGTGTGAGGAGGCCAAGCGACGGCGGGCAGTCCACGATGATGTAGTCATACTCACGCCGGATGCTGTCCATCGCGCGGCGAAGCGCGGTCTCCCGGTCACCGGCCTCCACCAGCTCGAGCTCCGCACCCACCAGGTCCTGGGTGGCCGGCAGCACGTCGAGATGGGGCAGCGATGTCGTCGTGACCGCGGCGCGAGCGGGCAGGTGCCCCATGATGACATCATAGAGCGACCGCTCCAGTGTCGCCTTGGCGATGCCGGCTCCGCTGGTGGCATTGCCCTGCGGATCGGCGTCAACGAGCAGGGTTCGCCGCTCGGCGATCGCGAGCGAGGCCGCGAGATTGACGGCCGTGGTGGTCTTGCCGACGCCACCTTTCTGGTTGGCGACGGCGACCATTCGGCCCATGCGCTGCTCGTTTTGCAAATGATTGTCCTGCATATAGTTACGAGATAACAACCCTATGGTTGTCAGGAGGGACTTTTCAATATACCGCTCCGGCATACGGCAGCCAAGAGTTGTTTCACGTGAAACAGAGAGGCCCCTGTTTCACGTGAAACGAACCTGTCGCCGGGCCACCGCAGCCAGCAGGTTCTGCAGGTCGCTGGCTGAGACGCCTGGCACCCTGCTGGCCTGGCCAAGCGTTGATGGCCGCACGGCCGTCAGCTTTTCCCGGGCCTCTGTCGACAGGGACCCAAGCTCGTAGTATGGAAGGTCCAACGGCAGGGCGAAATCGTTCATCCGCGACACGCGGGCAGCCGCCGCAGCTTCGCGAGTCAGATAACCTTCGTACTTGAGCTCGATCTCCGCCCATTCGACGGCTTCAGGTTCAACGGCGACTCCCCCCGCCTGAAGCGCCGCGACGAGACCGACCCCCTGCCGCTTCACCAGCTCACTCGCCTTCACAGGGTTGGCGGAAGGCGGGAGACCGACACGCGACAACAGCGCACTCGAAGCGTGGGCCGCCACAACGGTGCGATCGGCCGTTTCGAGTACTGAATCCTCCCGATTCAGCCGATCCTCGGCATTCCGGCGCTCCGCGTCCGAGAGCAGCCCGCGTTCGATCGCCAAGGGAAAGAGGCGGCGAAGGGCGTTGTCCTGACGCAGCAGCAGACGGTACTCGGACCGGGAAGTGAAGAGGCGGTACGGCTCGTCCACGCCGCGGGAGGTGAGATCGTCCACCAACACGCCAATGAACGCCTGGTCCCGCCGAAGTACGACCGGCTCGAGGTCCAGGGCGCGCGCCGCCGCGTTGAGGCCTGCCGCCGCGCCCTGACCAGCCGCCTCTTCGTAACCCGTGGTGCCGTTGATCTGCCCCGCCATGAAGAGGCCGGGCACCGCCCGGACCTCGAGCGAAGGTGTGAGCTGCGTGGGAGGGAAATAGTCATACTCGATCGCGTAACCCGGCCGAGTCATCCTTACCGACTCGAGCCCCGGGACCCGCCTCAGGAAATTGAGTTGCACATCCGGCGGCAGCGAGGTCGAGAGGCCGTTGACATACATCTCGTCCGTGTCGAGCCCCTCCGGCTCGAGGAAGACCTGGTGCCGCTCCGCCGCCGGAAACTTGACGACCTTGTCCTCGATCGAGGGACAGTAGCGCGGACCCCGGCCGCTGATCATGCCGCCGTAGAGGGCGGACTCGCCGAGGTGCGCACGGATCGTGTCCGTCACTTCGGGACCGGCCCAGGTCAGGTAGCACGGCATCTGCTCGGGGTGGGGAGCCCGCCGGTAGGCCGAGAACCAGTACGTGCCGGCATCCCCATCCTGCCGGGCCAGCGCCGCCAGATTGGCCGACGCCCCGTCGATCCGCGGGGGCGTGCCTGTTTTGAAACGTTGAACCTCAAGTCCAAGTGCAGCAAGGTGTTGCGATATCTCAACTGCCGGCGGCTCGCCCGCTCTACCGGCGGGGATCCCCGCAGCGTGCCCCACATGAATTGCCCCCCGGAGAAACGTCCCCGCCGTGAGGACTACCGCCCCGGTGGCAAGCCTGG
>JAICVB010000109.1 GCA_025935545.1 Gemmatimonadales bacterium | reverse complement strand
CCCACTTATGTGGGGCATCCCACCTTATCGGCCGCCGGGCGCTGCCGGCCGCGCGGCCGCCGCCGGCCTAGCCCCCGGCGTGCGAATCGGCACGCTTCACCCGTCGCCTGTAGTCGCCGGGCACGCGGATTGCCCCGTGCCGGCCCGTCCGTCTCCAGTCCGAGGTCCCATGTCTCGAGCGCTCGCCGCCGCCGGGTGGAGTTACGTGGCGCTCTGCGGTCTCATCCTCGCCTCCCACCGGGAGATCCCGCGGGATATCCCCCGAGGAGGCGAGCCGCCTCATCCCGCGGCCCCCTACGGGGGCGACGCGGGCTCGTGGTTCGCCCAGATCAAGCCCTTCTGCAACGCGGTCGAAGTCGAGGTCCAGCAGCAGCGGACGCCGGCGCCGTCCGATGCGAGCGGCGCCGGGTACTCGGCTGCCTGCTACGCGCTGGCCGGAAAGATCGACCGAGCCCGCGCGGTGATCGACTCCCTTCCGACGCGGCTCCGCCCCCAGGCGGCCGGAATCGTGTTCAACGTCGGCCACCCGGTGGCCGACGCCGGCGACGACGCCTCGGCCGGGCCGATCATGCGGCTGGTGGTGGAGTACACCCCGGAGAACTACATGGCGCTCTACCACGCGGGCATCTCCGAGTACCAACTCGGCCAGTACGACTATGCCCGGACCCACCTCGAGCGCTTCCTGGAGCTGTATCAGCCCGAAGACGGCTGGCGCGCCAACGCCCAGGAAGTGCTGGGGCGCATCCGGTGACCGGCTACCTCGCGCCCGGCACGGTGCTCTGCGACCGGTGGGAGGTCGGCCGCGAGCTGGGGCGGGGCGGCTACTCCGTCGTGTACCTGGCGCGCGACCGCCGGCTCGGCTCCGACGTGGCCGTGAAGCTGCTGGTACCGCCGCCCGCGGCCGCCGAGCTGGCACGGGAGCGGATGCGGCGCGAGGTGCAGGTCGTCCGCGCGCTCTCGCACGCCAACATCGTCCCGGTGTACGAGTTCATGGAGGACGGGCCCTGGAGCTTCATCGTGATGGAGTACATCGCGGGCCCCGATCTCCAGGTGCGCGTGCGCCAGCGCGGCCGCCTCGCCGCCGATCAGGCGGTGCGGCTCGGTCGCGACCTGGCGGCGGCGCTCGCCGCGGCCCACCGGCGGGGGATTCTCCATCGTGACGTGAAGCCCCAGAACGTCCTGCTCGATCCCGACGGACGCTTTCGCCTCACCGACTTCGGCTCCGCCAAGCTGGACGGCCAGCTCGGCGTGACCGCGACCGGCACGCTCGCCGGCACGCCGGACTACCTGGCCCCGGAGGTCGCGGCCGGACGCCGGGGCGACGCGCGCGCCGATCTCTACGCCCTGGGACTCACCCTCTACTACGCCCTCGCGGGCGAGCTGCCCGACCGCGGCCGTCCTCCGGCCGGGGGCTCCGGGTACCGACCGAGCTTGGTGGTGCCGGGCGTGCCCGATTGGCTCGATGACGTCGTGGCGCGCGCCACCGCTCCCGCGCCGGAAGATCGCTTCCCCAGCGCGGCTGCCCTGGAGGAAGCGTTGGCCGGACAGGGTGCCGAGGCTGCCGAGCCGGCGGCTCGCTGCGCGCTGTGCGGCGGTCCGGATCCGTTCGGCGCCGGGCTCTGTCCGGGATGCGGCGGCGGGAGCGACGGGGCGGGAGAGACGCTGGTGGTGTTGCAGCGGCCGGTCGGCGCCTCCGCCGTCGCGGTAGCGCGAAGCCGCCTTGCCGCGATCCTTCCGGCCACCGGTCAGGACGCCGAGGCCGCCGCGCTCGGCGAGCGGCCGCTCTTTCGGACCTCCACCGACGCCGCTCGTCGCATCGTCGAGCGGCTGGGCTCGCACCAGCTCGCCGCGCGCGCGGTGCCGGCCTCGCGCGTGCTCGAGCTGCTCCCCGCCTCGTTTCATCTCATGCTGGTGGCGGTGGTGATCGCCGGGGCTGCGGCGGGCGTGAGCGCGGCACCCTCGCTCCGGTGGGTGACACCGGTGTTCGTCGGCCTCCTGCTGCTGAGCGCCCGCCGGAGCGCCGTCACTCCGCTGGTGAGCGCGGCGCCCCGGAGCGACGCGTTGCCGCCCGACGTCGAGCGCCGGCTCATCGCCTCGCTGGCCGACCTTCCGGCCGGGACCGCGCGCGACCTGCTCGCCGATCTCACTCGCCTGGGCCACACGGTCTCGGCCGGGCTCCGCCGGGCCGGGAGCCTGGACGACGCCGCGCCCGCGCTGGGCGAGCTCCTGCTGGCGGGGGCCGATGCGGCCGGCGATCTCGCGCTGCTGGACGAGAGCCTCGGCCGGTTCGAGCGCCAGCGCGAGCGGCTGGCAGTCCAGCGCGAAGGCTGGGCCGACGCCCTCGCCCGCTGCGAGCGGGCCCGCGACGCGCTGGTGCAGCGCCTGCTCGACGCCATGACCGTGCTCGGGCGCCTGCAGGGCCAGGCCGCCGAGCTGGGCGGCAAGGAGCTCGCGCTGGACGAGACCGTCGCCGCCCTCCGCGCCGAAGCCGAGGCGCAGCAGGCGGCGTCGCGCGAGATAGCCGCGCTGCTCGCCTCACCGAGCGCTTGACGGCGGCCCCGCTCGAATTCATGTAGGCGCGGAGCCACAACGCACCGCGATCGCTCTTCGTTCGTCCCGCCTGCAATTCACTGCAGTCCATCCGACGACGGCCTTGCCTGACTGCGAGTTGAGTCGCGCGCCCCCAGCGCCGAACGCTGCACATCGCCTCCCCCTTCACTGGTCCGCCTCTTGCCCCTCCGCCCCTCGTCACTCCCGAACCATCGCGATGTCCACCCTCGAGCCGCGGCGATCCATGCGCGTCCTCCTCCTCAACTACGAGTACCCGCCGTTCGGCGGGGGCGCGGGCGTTGCCACGGAGGCGCTGGCCCGCGGGCTGGCTCGCCGAGGCATGATGGTGGAGGTGATCACGGCGGGTGAAGAGGCTGCGGAGCACAGCGAGCTCCTCTGGGACGGTGCCGCCGAGAACGAAGGGCTGCTCACGGTCCATCGAGTGGGGGTCAAGCGCGTCGGCGTCCACCAGGCCGGGATGCGGGCCGCGGTCGGCTATCTCCGCGGCGCGCTCCCCCTGGTCCGGCGCCGCCTGCGTGAGCGGCCCTACGACGTCGTGCACTTCTTCTTCTCCCTCCCAACCGCCGCGATGCTCCCGTTCCTCGACCTGGGCGACACCCCGGTCGTGGTCTCGCTGCGCGGCTCCGACGTGCCCGGGTACGACCCCCACCAGCGCGGACTCGAGCGTGCGCATCGGGTCCTGCGGCCCCTGACCCGCTGGATCTGGCGGCGCGCCACCCGGGTGGTGGCCGTCTGCGAGAGCCTCGGCCGCCAGGCACAGCAGACCCTGCCGGGACTCGCCTATTCGGTGATCCAGAACGGCGTGGACCTCGGGCGCTTCCACCCCCGGGCTAGCGGCCGGGGCGCGCCGAATCCGCGGATCCGATGTCTCGCGGTGTCCCGGCTGGTGGAGCGGAAGGGACTGGACGACCTGATCCGCGCCTTCGCGAAGCTGGAGCGGGGCCGCTACGAGCTGGAGATCGTGGGGGGTGGCGCCGACGAGCAGGCGCTCCGCGCCATGGTCGCGGACCTCGGTCTCGACGACCTCATCCACTTCGCCGGGCCGCTCGATCGGGTGCGCACCGCGGCCCGCTATCGCGAGGCAGACATCTTCACCCTCCCGTCCTGGGAGGAAGCCTTCGGCAACTCCTTCGCCGAAGCGCTCGCGTCGGGGCTGCCGGTAATCGGCACGAGCGTGGGCGGAATTCCCGAGCTGGTGGAGCACGGGCGGAACGGCGTGCTGGTCCCCCCGCGCAATCCCGAGACCCTCGCCTCCGCCATCCGTTTTCTGGGTGAGCGCCCCGAGCTCCGGGCCGAGATGGGACGGCGGAACCGGGCGCACGCGGAGGCGAATCTCAGCTGGGAGCGGATGACCACCCGCTATCTCGCCACCTATCAGGGTCTCCGCCGCCGCGCGCCCGCGCGCACGGTGATGGCCCAGGTGCCGTCGAGCAGCTGGTGAACGGCGCGGTGGCGTTCTGGCTCGCGGCCGATGCGCTCCCCGTGCTGGGGGCGCCGTGGCTGGACGCCGATCGGCTGCGCGCCCTCGGCCGGCGCCGGCTCTCCCGCCTGCTCCGGACCGCCGGCCGCACCGGCTTCTACGAGGCGCGGCTCCGCGAGGCGGGCGTCACTGCCTCGAGCCTGCTGGTGGAGCGCGATCCGGCGGCCGTCCTCGCCGGCCTGGCGCCGGTGACGAAAGCCGAGCTGCGCGAGGCGGGCACGGCCCTCTTCGTCGGCGGACGGCGGCGGTCCGGCTGGCGCTCGAGCACCAGCTCCGGCTCGACCGGCGAGCCGTTCCGGGTGTACTACGACCCCCGGGCCTGGGCCACGCTCAAGGTGCTCGTCAAGCTGCGCGCCCGCCGGCGCTGCGGCCTGGAGGTCGGCCATCGCGTCGCCCTGCTCGACGCGGTCCCGCCGGTGGACGCGAGTCCCGATGGCGGTCCCGCGGGCAGGGTGGCGAGGATCAGCGTCCTCCAGCCCCCCGAGGTCGTCGCCGCGCAGCTCGCCGCGTTCATGCCCGACGCGGTGTACGGCCCGCCGTCAGCGTTGCGGGAGGCGGGAGCGATTCTGCAGGGCGGCGGCGCGCGGTTCCGGGTCCCCCTGATCTTCACCAGCGGGGAACTGCTCCATCCCGGGGCCCGCGCCGCCATCAGCCGGGCCTTTCAAGGCCGGGTCTTCGACGTCTACGGCAGCTCGGAGACCAAGGAGATCGCCTGGGAGTGCCCGGCCGGCGGGATGCACGTGAACGCGGACGTGGTGCGGGTGGAGATCGTCGATGAGGACGGACGATCCGTACCCGACGGCGTCGAAGGGCAGATCGTGGTCACTTCGCTCGTCAACCACGCGATGCCGCTGCTGCGCTATCGCGTGGGCGATCGCGGCAGCCTCCTCCCCAGCCGCTGCGAATGCGGCCTCGCCTTCCCCCTGCTCGGCGTGGTCACAGGGCGCGAGGCCGACATGCTCGAGCTGCAGGACGGCCGTCGCGTCTCACCCTACGCGCTCACCTGCGCGCTGGAGCGGGTGGGCCAGGTCCTCCGTTACCAGATCACCCAGCTCGATCCTGTCCGGGTGCGGGTCCGGGCGATCCCTCATCCCGACGCCGACCGCGCCGCGATGGCGGAGCACATCCGCGCGGTGCTGCGGACGGAAGTGGCGCCGTTCCTCGAGGTCGAGATCGAGTACGTGGACCGGCTGGCACACGGCCCGCGCGCCAAGTTCCGGGTGGTCGAGCCCCTCGGCTCGGGAGCGCGCGGGTGACGGCGGGCCGTCCCGAGATCGCGCCGGCGCTGTCGGCGGTGTGGCGGCACGGGCGGGCGCCCGGTGCCGAGCTCCGACTCTGGCAGGACGCCCGGCTTCGCCGACTGGTGAGCCATGCCTACGAGTCGGTGCCGTTCTACCGCCGACTCTTCGATCGCCACCGGCTCCACCCCCGCCACGTCCGTGGGGTCCGCGATCTCGAGATCATTCCCTTCATCGACAAGGCCGAGCTGCGCCGTCAGCGCCCCGGCGACCTGCTGGCGCGGGGCCACGATCCCGCGACCCTTCTCGAAGTGCGCACCAGCGGGTCCACCGGCGAGCCGTTCACGGTCCGCCGCACCTGGCTGGAGGACAAGCTCCAGTACCTGGTCCGGCTCCGCGCGATGCAGGGGCTGGGCGTCCGCCCCCGCGACCTCGTCGTCGCGGTGGGCGTGGAGCGGCCGGAGAGCGACGACCGCAAGCTGGTAGGGCGGACGCTCCGCGCGCTCGGGCTGCATTCTCGCGTGCTGCTCGACGGGCTGGCAGATCCGGTCCACATCGCCTACGAGCTGCGTCGGCTCCGGCCCGACGTGCTGGTCGGCCTCCCGGGCATGCTCAACCGGCTGACGACCCCCGACCTGGCGGGCGCGCTGGAGACGGTGCGCCCGCGATTCGTCGTGGTGGGCGGGGAGGTGACCACGCCGGCGATGCGGGCACGTCTGGGCTGCACCTTCGGCGCGCCCGTGTACGAGACCTACGGCAGTCACGAGTGCCCGCTGATCGCCGCCGAGTGTCCCTGGTCCGGCACGCTGCACGCTTGCGAGGACGCCGTGCTGGTGGAGGTGCTGCGCGACGGCCGGCCGGTCGAGCCCGGCGAGCAGGGTGAGGTGGTCGTCACCAACCTGCACGCCTATGCGATGCCGTTCATCCGCTACCGGATCGGCGACCTCGCCACCCGCGCCCCGTCCTGCGCCTGTGGGACGCCCTTCACCGCGCTCGGCGCGGTGCAGGGCCGCATGATCGACTACTTCCCCCTGCCCGACGGCCGCCTGCTGCATCCCTACGAGATCGTGACCCGCCTGGTCTGGGGCAGCCAGGGATGGATCCGGCAGTACCAGCTGGTGCAGGAACAGCGGGACAGCGTCGTGCTCTACGTGGTGGCCGAGACCGCGCCGACCGAGGAGCAGGTGGCCGAGGTGACCCGCGCCGTGCGCCCGGTGCTGGGCGACCGCGTCCGCTTCGAGGTCCGTCCCGTCGCCCGCATCCCGTTCGAGGCCACCGGCAAGCTCCGCCCTTCGCGCTCTCTGGTCTGGTCCGAGTACGACCAGGCCGGTCCCCGGCCACTCTCGGCATGACCCGAATCTTCATCCATTGCGTGGGATCGTTGCGCTCGCTCCAGACTCTGGACGCGGCCATCCCCGGCTTCGACCGCTATCCCGAGCGCGCGCTCCTCCTGGCCGAGCCCGGAGACCTGGTCTGCGTCGGCACCGCGGTCGATCCCGAATATCTCGAGTTCCTCGCGGGCCTCGGCCTCGGGCCCCGGCCCGAGGATGTGATCGTGGTCGAGGGCACCGGCCCGCTGGCCGAGCGCCTGCGCGCGGCGCCTCACCCGCTCGTCGAGCGGCTGCGCGACGTGGGCGGTCAGGGCGTCTGGATCGAGCCCTACGCCGGCAGCGACGCGGCGTTCGCCCTGGCGGCCGCGCTGCGCTGCGAGCTCGGCGCACTGATCCGGGTGCGCACCGGCCTGCCCGAGATCACCACCCATGCCGATCAGAAGCATCTCATGCGGGAGCGGGCCCAGGCGCTGGGAATTCCGGTCGCCGAGGGGGAGGTGGCGATGCTGGCCCATGCCGGCGGCCGCCGCCGCGGCGACCTCGGCCCGATACGGAACGCGATCGAGCGCCAGCTCGGTGTCACCGGCCGGGTGATCGTCCGCGGCAGCTCGGGCGCGTCTGGGTCGTCCACCTTCGTCGTGGGCCGCGGCGGCGACGATACCGATGGCGTGCTCCGCCGGATCGCGCTCCGAACCGACAACCGCTGGTACCTGGTCGAGGCGATGGTGGAGGCCACCGCCTCGCCCAACCTGATGCTCGACATCCCCGCCGACTGCGGTCCCATCGGCCCGGCGGAGGTGAGCGATCAGCGCTGGGGCCGGACCCTGGTCCACGACGGCAACCAGAGTCCCAGCTGCGCCCGACTCGCGGCCCCGATGGAGGGGTGGGCCCGCATGCTGGCGTCGTGGCTCCGGCGCGAGGGCTACGCGGGCCCGGTGGGCTTCGACTTCGTGGAGTACCGCGACCGGCGCACCGCCGGGCCCTCGGCGTTCCTGGCCGAGGTGAACCCGCGGGTGAACGGCGCCAGCTATCCGCTCGCGGTACGCCGCCGGCTCGCGCCGCGGGCGGCCTTCGTGTCCGGCACCGTCCAAACCGGAGCGCCGCGCTTCGCCGACGTGCGGGCAACGCTCGGCACTCTGCTGTTCGATCCCGAACGAGGCAGCGGCGTGCTGCCGTACGCTACCGGCGGTCTGGGGCAGGGGCGCTGCGCCGTGGTGGCCCTGGCCGGGTCGCGACTTCGAGCGGCCGAACTGTACGGGGCGGCGCGCGCCCGCCTGGAGGCGACATGGGCAGCGGCCTGATCACGCGTGGACGCACCGCGGTCTCCACCGCGCTTCTCGACGCCTGGTACGTCCGGGCCAAGCGGCATCGCCGCACGAGCTGGCAGACGCTTTTCATCGGCGTCACCGGCAGCGCGGGGAAGACCACCACCAAGGACCTCATCTGGGCGGCGCT
>JAICVB010000116.1 GCA_025935545.1 Gemmatimonadales bacterium | reverse complement strand
TCTCGACGAGCCGCCGGTCGAGGTGGACCTCCATGTTGCCGGTGCCCTTGAACTCCTCGAAGATCACCTCGTCCATGCGGCTGCCCGTCTCGACCAGGGCCGTCGCCAGGATCGTCAGCGAGCCGCCCTCCTCGATGTTGCGCGCCGCCCCGAAGACGCGCTTCGGCTTGTGCAAGGCGTTGGCGTCCACGCCGCCGGAGAGGATCTTGCCCGAGTGCGGCACCACCACGTTGTGGGCCCGGGCCAGGCGGGTGATCGAGTCGAGCAGGATCACCACGTCGCGGCCGTGCTCCACCAGGCGCTTCGACTTCTCGATCACCATGTCGGCCACCTGCACGTGGCGGTCGGCCGGCTCGTCGAAGGTGGAGGAGATGACCTCCGCCTTGACGTTCTCCTCCATGTCGGTCACTTCCTCGGGCCGCTCGTCGATCAGCAGGACGATGAGGACGATCTCGGGGTGATTCTCGCTGATGGCGTTGGCCAGCTTCTGCATCAGGATCGTCTTGCCGGCCTTGGGCGGCGCCACGATCAGGCCGCGCTGGCCCTTGCCGATCGGCGACAGGAGGTCGACCACCCGCATGGAGAGGTCGCCCGTCTTCCGCTCGAGGCGGATGCGCTCATCCGGATACCGTGGCTTCAGGTTGTCGAAGGCGATCCGGTGCTTGGTCTTCTCCGGCTCCTCGAAGTTGACGCTCTCCACCTTGAGGAGCGCGAGGTAGCGCTCCCCCTCCTTGGGCGGGCGCACCTGGCCCATCACCGTGTCGCCGGTCCGCAGATCGAACCGCTTGATCTGGCTCGGGCTCACGTAGATGTCGTCGGGGCCGTACAGGTAGTTCCAGTCCTGGCTCCGCAGGAACCCGTACCCCTCGGGCAGGATCTCGAGCACGCCCTCGCCGCGGATGACGGTGTCCTGGTCGAGAAGCGACTGCTCGATGCGGAAGATGAGGTCCTGCTTGCGGAGGCCCGAGTAGTTGGTGATGTTCAACTGCTCCGCCAGGTTGTTCAGCTCCGCGACGGACTTCTGCTTCAGCTCAGCGATATCCACGGCCGCGACTCCAGGCATGGTGGGCCGACCCGGAACGGGCGGGCTCTGGGGGTGTGTGACACTGCTCTACCGGGAAAGGTCGGACGATGTGAGCGCAGATGTGTGTGGTGATCTCTGGTCTGCTGTATCTGAAGTAACCCGGAGCCGGAAGCGCTGAGTGGCAAGAACCAGGGCAGGTGCCGTGGCGACAACGGGGAGTGTCGAGCGCTGTATGAAGCGGGAAGGTAGGCCCCGCCGCCAATGGCGTCAAGAGCCCCGGTGACGGACCTCACCCGGCTCTTCGAGGCGTGGCGGGTGCTCCGGCTCGGCACCCGCGAGGTCACCAGCGCCGTCGTGGTCCCCGAGCACCGCGGCCCCTCGGCCCAGCTGACCGCCGCGCTCGCCGCCTGGCCGGGCGCGCACTACTGGGCCGACGCGCCCGCCGGTGAGCTGGTCCTGATCCGTTCGGTGGGGCCGGAGCGGGGCGAGCGCTGGCTGTTCCATCTGGCGCTCTTCCTTCTCACCATCATCTGCGCGCTCGGCGCCGGCGCGGCGCTGATCGGCGCCTGGTATCCGCCCGAGCCGTCGCTTCCGGTCACGCCCGCCGTGGGCCGGTACGTCGGCGGCATCCTGTCGGCCATCGTGGGCGGCGGCCAGTTCTTCGCGGGACTCCTCGACGGCGGCTGGCGGGAGATCCTGCCGGGCTGGACCTTCGCCGCGCCGCTCATCACCATCCTCCTGGTGCACGAGCTGGGGCACTACTTCACGGCGCGCCGCTACGCCATCGACACGTCGCCACCCTACTTCCTGCCGATGCCGCCGACGCTCTCCCCGATCGGCAGTCTCGGCGCGTTCCTCAAGCTCCGCACGCCGGTGCTTGACCGCCGCCAGCTGCTCGACGTCGGCGCGGCCGGCCCGCTGGCCGGGTTCGCCGTCACCCTCGCCGTGCTCGTGTGGGGCTACCATACGTCCCAGCCCCTCTCCCTCGGCAGCGAGACGCCCGGCGATTTCGTCACCTTCGCCGGCCGGCAGATCACGCTCGGCGACTCGCTGCTCACGCTCGGGCTCCGTCGGCTCATGTTTCCCGACGCGGCGGCGCTCTACCTGAGCCTCCCCGCCTTTGCCGGGTGGGTCGGCGCGTTCATCACCGCGCTCAACCTGCTCCCGCTGAGCCAGCTCGATGGCGGACATGTGCTCTACGCGCTGGTCGGACGATTCCAGGCGGCGATCGGCTTCCTGACGCTGGTGGGACTGGTGATGCTCGCCCCCTCGGCGCCGACCTGGTATGTCTGGGTCGTCGTGGTGCTGCTGGTGGGCGGCGGGCGCTGGGCGCATCCGTCGGTGATCTCGCCTGCGCGGCCCGTGCCCCGCGGCCGGCGGTGGATCGGCTGGCTCTGCATCCTGATCTTCATCGGCACCTTCGTGCCGGTGCCGTTCCGCCTCTGAGCGTATTGCGTCACCGCTCCGAGCCCGTATCTTGAGCCCAGGTCCCTCCCGAGGAGCCGCGATGGCCATCCAACCGCTGCGGACCCCGACCCGCGAGGTTCGCGAACCGACACTGTACGAGCTGGATCCGCTCCGCTTCGACGGCCGGAGCGTGACGCTCGCCCTCAGCGTGCGGGTGACCGACGACGGCGCGTGGCGGGGCCGGCTCGAGTTCGAGGAAGGCGAGCAGCGGCGAGCCACGGCGGAGATCTTCTGCGGCCGCTCCGAGGACGAGCTCTGGCACTCGGTGCGGGCGCTGGGTGAACACCACCTGCGGGATCTCTATCGCTCGCTTGCCTGAGGCCGCGTGACCGATCCCGAGCGCAGCGCGAAGCTCCGCCACGATCTTTCCAACCCCCTTTCGGCGCTGCTGGCCGAAACCCAGCTCCTCCTGCTCAACACCGCGAGTCTCGACGCCGACACGGTGGCGAGCCTCCGGGAGATCGAGGCCCTCGCCATCCGGATGCGGGCCATCCTCCGCGAGTCCAGCTCCTAGGCCGCCGCGCGGGCCCGCCGCGCCCGCCATCCGTTCAACAGGTACACGCCGAGAAAGAGGAGGCTCGCCCCGCTGGCGGCGGCCCGGAGCGCGATGCCGCCCGGCGACGCCGAGATGAATCCCTCGATCAGCCCGGCGACGAGGAGGCAGACCACCGCCGCGCCGATCATCCGCACGGCCACCCGGCCGGCCAGCACCAGCGCATCCCCGCGGGCGAGGTCCCCCGGCGCGACGATCGCCTGACCGAGGAGCAGTCCGGCGGCGCCCGCCACCCACACGGCGAACAGCTCCAGCGCGCCGTGCCCGATGATGAACTCCAGCAGGTACCCCAGCACGCCGCTGTTCGCGAAGTGCCCCGCCACGCTGCCCAGCGTGAGTCCGTTGAAGGCGAGCAGCAGGAGCGAGCCGATGCCGGCGAAGGCGCCGCCCGCGAAGCACATGAACGCGACCCGCACGTTGTTCGCGATGATCCACGACGCCATCACCGGCCGCACGCTCGCCTCCGCTTCGGCGTAGGTGTGCCGCGCCGCGATCCGGCTCCGGGCCTCCGCGGCCCGGTCGAGCATCACCTCGGGGAGCACCTGCTCCGCCAGGGCCGGCCGTTCCCGGAGAATCCGGTAGCCGATTGCGGCCGGCGCGGCAAAGGCGAGGAAGGCCGCCAGGACGTGGCGCCGCGCCTGGATTACCGCCGCGGGAAATTCGCGCGCGACCGCATTCCAGACGACGGCGAGCGTCTGCCGCTCGTCGCGGTAGAGGCTGTTGTGCCCGCCGGCTACGAGCCGCTCGAGCCGTTCCAGCACGACGGGGTCGGCCCGATAGGTCCGCGCCCGCGCGAGGTCGGCGGCGACCTCGCGATAGCGCGCGGCGAAATCGGGGAGCTCCGCCGGGGCAAGGCTCGCGAGCCCGCGGCGGGTGACGCGCTCGGTGATCGCCTGGAACTCGGCCCAGCGCGGCTCCTGTCGTGCGGCCAGCTGGTCGCCGCGCGCGCCGGCGGTGCCGCGGCCACCGAGCCGTCCCTGCCGGCGCGCCGTCTCCTCCGCGTAGAGCTGGTCGAGGGCGCCGGCGTCCGGCTCGGCCGAGGGCGGCAGGTGCGCGAGGAACCGGGCGACGAGGCCGGCCGTGAGCCGGGCGCGCGCGGCATCGTCGAGCGATCCGGCCCGCGCCTGATAGCGCGCCAGCAGGCGATACTCGTCGTCGGCCAGCACCGGCGCGGCGAGGTCTGCCGGCTCGGGCGCGCGCTCGCGGCCCGTGGCGGCGGTGCGCAGCTCGATCGGGCGGTCGCGCACCACCACGGTTCCGGCCACCATGTCGCCCAGGCGCTTCGCGCGCGGATGAAGGGCGACGAGGATGACGCCGAGGACGTATGGCGGTGGCAGGAAGTCGGCGATGCGGAGGAGGTTCCGGGTCGCGGCAGCCGCGAGCGTCACGGCGTGCCCGGTGTCGCGAACGACGCGGATGCCCGCGGCGCGCTTGCCCGGCGTCTGGCCGCCGCGGAGCCCCTCGAAGAAGGTGAAGTAGCCGTACCAGAGGCCGAAGGCCGCGAGCAGCAGTATCGCCGCGGCCCACGGCCCGAGCCGGAGGCCGAGTCGCGCGAGGATCGCCAGCAGCATTCCGCCGGCGGCCAGGATCCCGAGCAGGATCGCCATGTCGATGAGCGCCGCGAGCGCGCGCGAGCCGATGCCGGCGATCTCGAAGTCGAGGACGACGTGCTCGGGAGTTTCGACCGAGAGGTGCTGGCGGCGAAGCTCGCCGGCGGGGCTGATGACGGGCACGCTGCGATTCTACCGCCGTGCGCCACGGGCGCAAGCGCGCGGGGACTGTCGCCCCGGCGGGGTGCGAGGCATGTTACGGAGCGGCACCGCCGCACATCCAACGCATCCGGAGCCCCTCATGGCCGCCCCCATGCTGCGACCGCTGTCCGCCGGCGAGCTCCTCGACATGTCCTTCGGACTGTTCCGCCGGATGTTCGGGACGCTGGTGCTGATCCAGCTCATGTGCATGACGCTGCCCTTCATCCTCAACGTGTATTTCACCGGGGCGGGCGAGCCCAATCCGCTGGTGGTGCTCCTGGTCACGCTGGTGGGCCTCATTCTGAGCGCCCTCGCGAGCGCGGCGACGGCGGTCGCGATCTCGGGCGGGTACCTCGGCGCGCCGGTGAACGCGAGCGAGGCGCTCCAGCGCGCGGTCCCCCGGCTGGGCGTCCTCCTGGTCGTGTCGCTCTCGATCGGGCTGCTGGTCGTCCTTGCGTCGCTGCCGTTCATCTTCCTGATGGCCGGCAGCGTGATCGGCATGACGCGCCCCGATGCCGGCGGCTTCGTCGTCTTCCAGGTCCTGATCGGCATCGCCTCGCTGGCGCTGCCCCTCTTCGTCGTGTCCGGTGTCGCGGTGGCCACGCCCATCGTGGTGCTGGAGGACGGTCGTAACGCCACGGCGGCGATCGGCCGCTCATGGTTCCTCACGAAGGGATACCGGCTCAGGGTGACCGGCCTCCTGTTCGTCTGCCTGATCCTGATCCTGATTCCGTACGCCGGCCTGCTCACGGGCGGCGCCGCCCTCGCGAGCAATACCGGGACACCGCTCACGATCTGGATCGCGGCGGTGGCGCTCGCGGCGCGGCTCCTCCTCACGCCGCTCCTGTACTGCCTGATCACGCTGCTGTACTACGATCTCCGCGTCCGCAAGGAAGGGTTCGACCTCGAGATGCTCGCGGCGTCGCTCCAGCCGGCTTGATCCCCTCCGATTCGCTCCGGGCGGCGCTCGACGCCGTCTTCCGGTCGCCGGCGTATGACTGGGCCGCGGAGCCCCGCGGCCCCGAGCTCCTGCGGCAATGGTGGCTCCGGCTGCACCACTGGCTCGAGGCGCTCCGCCAGGGGCACCCGACACTCTTCCTCGCGATGGTCGTCGGCCTCATCGTCGTGCTGGCGGCGATCCTGCTGCACGGCGCCGTCATCATGGCGCTGACGGTGCGGGCCGCGTCGGCCCCGGGTGACACCGCCGCGGCCGTGGCGACGACGCGCCGCACCCCGGCATGGTACCGCCGCGAGGCCGACGCCCTCGCGGAGGCGGGGCGGTATCGCGAGGCGATGCAGGCAACTTTCACCGCGCTCGCGCTCGAGCTCGATCAGCGCGGCGCGGTGCGCTTCCATCCGGGCAAGACGCCGGCGGAGTACGCGCGCGAGGCGCGGCTCGGGCCGGCGGACCGCGAGTCGCTCGGGGGCATCGTGCGGGGACTCTACGGAGCGGTGTTCGGAGGAGCGCCGGTGGGCCGCGACGAGTATCTGCGCTGGCGGGACGCGGGGCGCGGAGGCTGGCATGCGGTCGCGCCTTGAGCTCGCGGCCGCCATCCTGGCGGTCGTGCTGCTGGGCGTCGGGGCCGGGCTCCTGGGGACGCGGTCGCGGCCGGCGGAGAGCGAGGACCCGCGCCGCTCCACATTCGTCACCAGTCCGGAGGGGGCGAGCGCGCTGGCGGAGGCGCTCCAGCGGCTCCACGTTCCGGTCACGCGGCTTCGCCGGCGGCTCGACTCGACCGGCATCGTCGCCGCTGAATCCCCCCACGCCCTCCTTGGCTATCTCTCGCCGTCGGACCCGCTCACCCGCCTCGAGGCAGGTGCGCTCGCGCGCCGGGTGCGGAGCGGCCGCGACCTGCTCCTCGCGGGCGAGAGCGCCGCGCTGCCGATGTCGTGCTACGGGCTCTACCCTCGCGTGCTGGATGACTCCGTGCGTGCCGGGGGAATGACGGTGCGTGCCGTGCTGAGCGCGATCCCCGATTCCGCTGCGGCGGACTCCGCCGGGATCCATCGGGCGGCGGGCTGCAACCTGCGGCCGGCGGCCACCGACACGCTGCTACGGACCGCGGCAGGACCGGCTGCGCTCCGCCTCACGCTCGCGAGCGGCGCGCGGGTCGTGCTCGTGGCGGACGGGGAGCTGTTCAGCAACCGCGCGCTCCGGGAAACCACTGCCGGCGAGTTCACCCTCGGGCTCATCGTGGGGACGTTTCCGGCCGCCGTTTTCGACGAGTACCATCACGGCTTCGGCCCGTCGGGAAGCCTGGGCGGCGCGGTCCTCGCCTGGAGCCTGCGGTCTCCGTGGGGCTGGGCGGCGTGGCAGCTGGTGCTGGCGGCGCTGGCGGCGCTCGCCGCGGGAGCGATCCGGTTCGGGCCCGCGCGACACGTGATCGACCGCCGGCGCCGCTCCCCGCTCGAGCACGTGCGCGCGCTCGCCAATGCGCTCGCGGCCTCGCGGGGGCACGACGTGGCCATCGCGCTCCAGGTGCAGGGACTGCGGCGCCGGCTCGCGCGCACCGGCCAGGCGTCGCGCGGACCCGTGTCGGGGTGGCTCAATGATCTCGCCGCGAACGTGCGGACGCCGCGGGCGCGCGCGGCGGCGGCCGCCCTGGAGGAGCTCACCCGCGGTCCGCAGCCGGCCGGTGCCGTGCTGCGCGCCGCCGAAGCCGTGGAGGACGTGTGGGAGGAACTCAAGCCGTGATCACCGAAGACGAAGCCCGCGCCGCCGCCGATGCCGCGGGGGCACTCGCGTCTGAGCTCAGGGGGGTCGTGCTGGGGCAGGACGCGGCGATCCGCGACGCCGTGGTGGCGCTCGCGGCGCGGGGTCACGTGCTCCTCGAAGGCGTGCCCGGCACCGCCAAGACCCTTCTCGTGCGGACGCTCGCCCTGGCACTCGG
>JAICVB010000066.1 GCA_025935545.1 Gemmatimonadales bacterium | reverse complement strand
CCGCCCCCGTGCGCGAGGCGGTGCGCACGCGCCTTGCGGCCATGCTGGAGCCGCGATGATCGCCCTGTGGCGCCCGCTCTTCGTGCTCTTCGCGGTGCTGGTCGCCGTCGGCGGACCGCGCCACCCGCGTGGCTCGCCGGTCCAGATGCTCGCGGATCCGGCCTGGATCTCCTCCCACCTCTTCGTGCTCCTGGGCTTCGTGGCATTGCTCGGCGGCCTGATCGCGTTTCGGGGCCGCGGCGCCGGGCTCCCCGCGCGCACCAGCCGCCGCGCCGCGCTCGCGATCCTCGGCATGACGCTGCAGGTGATCGCGTTCGCGCTCCACGCCGCCTCGTTGCTCGACCACGGCAACCTGGCTGCCGGCCGGGCCACGCCACTCCTCACCGCCGCGACCTGGTGCGCCGTCGTCTTCTCGCCCCTCTTCGCGGCGAGCCTGACCGGCCTGATCGTCGCCGGCGTCCAGGACCGCACCCTCGGCTCCGTCTGGACCGCATGGGCCGGCATCCTCGGCGCCCTGCTCTATGGCGTCGCCCCCCTCCTCGAGGCGGCCCACCTGATTCGCCCCGAGCAATTCGCGCCCGCGCTCATGGGCGTGGCACTGTGGGCCATCGGGTCGGGGCTGTGGCACGGGGGGAAGGCGGGCGGGGCGGGCTAGGCCGCCCCGCCTGGCCTTCTGCTAGTGATGCGCTACTGCCGCCTGCACCACGTCGCCCGCCGCGTACTGGCAGCTCACGCGCGGGTTCCAGTCCTGGTAGATCCCCCGCGGATTCTCGGTGAACGCCCAGACGTGCAGGACCCACACGTTGAAGGTGTGGTTGTAGTGGAACGCCTGCTCGAAGAGCACCGGCGCCGGGTCGGTGTCCGCGCCCGGCACGATGTATTCCACACCCACCAGGTGCCGTTGACCGTTCTTCTCCGGCTCGAACATGAGGAGCTGGGGACGGGTGACCTCGAGGGTGCCGACGTTGGCGTTCCGGATGAAGTGGTAGCCCATCGCGCCGACGCCATCGGCACTGGTGAAGCAGCCGGCGGGGAACTGGGTGTCCCAGAGGCCCGGCTGGCTCGCCGCGTCGAGCCGATGATACGGGGCGACCGCGGCGCGGAGGGCTGCGAGGTCACGGAGCTGGGCCGGGGAGGTCACCGGGGGAACGTCGCGGGTGAGGCTGGCGGTCGAATTCTCGGTGGGGCCGGGCTCGGCGGTGCAGGCGCCGATCACGGCGAGACCGGCGAGCAGGCGGACTGCGTGGCTCATGGTGGTTCTCCAGTGGAAGGTGAGAAGGATCGGACTGCCCCTTCACACTGGAGATCGGAAATGCGGCCCGGGCGGCGACACGCCCGGCGGCCGGTTCAGCGGCCGAGCCCGAAATGGCCGATGATCCGCTCAGCCGACTCGGCCGCGGTGAGCGTCGTGTTGTCGAGCTTCAGGTAGTCATCCCTCCCGTCGAATTCCCCCCGCGAATTCATCCGGTATTGCGCGTCCAGCTCGAGGAGATTCCGGCGGGACGCCTCCAAGTCGCGCTTGGTCGGCTTCCGGGCGAGCCGGAGCGGCGTGACGTTCCGCCGGAGCCGCTCCGCCTGGCTCGTCTCGAGCTCGGCGAACAGGACCCGCCCTCCGCGCCAGCGAAATGGCGCCGCATACCCGTCCACCGTCTTCGCCTCCGCCGGCAGGTCGAAGGCCCAGACGTAGGTGAAGATGAGCCCGGGCAGATCGCTCGCGGCCACCTCCTCGAAGACCCGGCGTCGGATGTCGCCCACGATGCGGTGGAAGGGCGGCGTGCCGAACGGGAAGAATTCGAGCGCCAGATCGATGGCGTGATGGTTGTGGAAGAGACGGAACCCGGTCCGGGCGGCTATCGCCTCGCCGGTGGCCATCTTGCCCACCGCCGGCGGGCCCACGATGAACAGGAGGGCAGGGGGCGGCCCGCTCACGGCGCGAAAACTCGTTCAAAAACCTGGGGGTAATCCCAATTCCACTTCCGCCCGAATCTTCGCATAGTAGATGGTGTGAGGGAGGTGGCAGTGATGCGGGGTCTTTTGATGATGCTTGCGGCAGTGGTCACGGCCTGCTCGGCCGGGCCGGAGCGGCGGGGGGAGGCAAGGTCGATCGAGACCGGCGCCACTCCCGGCCGTCCGCAGAGTGTGCCGCTCCGTACCGTGGTGCGCGACGCGGGCGGCCGGCCGCTCCGCGGCGCGCAGGTGGCGTGGCGGGTGACGGCGGGCGGGGGCGCGATCTCCCCTCGCACCGGGGTCACCGACTCCGCGGGACATGCCGCCGCCCGCTGGACACTCGTGTCCGACACCCTCGTGAACCGCGCGGAGGCAACGGCGCGCGTGGGCGAGCGGTGGGAAGTCACCATCTTCTCGATCCCCGCCCGGGGGTCGGACACCGACGCGCTCTCCGCGGCCGACGCCCGGTAGACGAACCGCGTACGGAGGGACGCATGCCGTTCAACGAGGGAAGCGGGTTCCTCGCGCCGGACCACGACGCGTCATCGGGGCCGCTCTACCTGCCGGGGGCGCCGGCGCCACACTCCGGGATCTATCGCTGCCGGAGCTGCCAGCGCGCCGTCGCCTCTAACGCGGGCGAGCCACTGCCGGGCGACGACCATCATCCGCATGCCATCACGCAGGGCGCCATCCGCTGGCAGCTCCAGGTCCGCCTTCCCTAGCTCCTACTCCGTCAGCCCGTTGTCGATCGCGTAGCGCAGCACCGCCGCGTGGCTCGGCAGGCCGAGCACGTGCCGCAGGTTCTGCCGGTGATACTCCGCCGTCTTCAGGTTGATGTCGAGCCGCTCGGCCATCTCGGCCGTGGTGAGGCCCTGCCCGATCATCCGCAGGATCTCGAGCTGGCGGCGGCTCAGGTGCGGGTGGGGATTGGCTGCCGCGCTGCGACTCTCGGGCGAGATGTACTTCCCTCCCGCCGCAACCTCGCGTATCGCCGTCTTGAGGTTCTCCACGTCGGCCAGCTTCAGCACGAAGCCGCGGACGCCCAGGGCGAGCGCCTGCTTCACGTAGCTGTGCTGGCCGTGCATCGTCAGCATGATGACGCGGGCTGCCGGCCAGTCCGTCAGCACCTCCCGCGCGATGTCGAGCCCGGACTTGCCCGGCATCGAGATGTCGAGCACGAGCACATCCGGGCGCACGCGGCGGACGGCGGCGACCGCCGCGAGGGGATCGTTGACCACCTCCACGATGTCGAACTCCGGGGCGAGGAGCGCGCGAAACCCCTCCGCCACGAGCGCATGGTCGTCCACCAGCATCACGCGGAGGCGCTTACCCATGGAGCGGCACCCAGACGGCAAGGCGGGTTCCCTCCGCCTCGCTGGAGCGGAAGCTGAAGCGGCCGTTGAGGAGCCGCGCCCGCTCCGCAATGCTCCGGAGGCCGAGCCCCTGCTGCGCGCCGGCCACGGGGGCGGCGCCCGCATCGTTGACGATCTCAAGCATGAGCCCCTCGGGCGTCCGCGTCAGGCACAGCTCCGCGCTCCGCACGCGCGCATGGCGGACCACGTTCCGCAGTCCCTCCTGGGCGGCGCGATAGAGGGTGAGCGAGACATTGGGCGGCACCGGCGGCAGGTCGGCCGGAACGGTGACCCGGACGGCCAGGCCATCGGACGCGAGGAACTCCTCGGCCAGCGATTCGAGCGCCGCCGCCAGTCCCAGGTTGTCGAGAATCGACGGGTGCATCCCGTGCGCGACCCGCCGGATGCCGTCGGCCACGTCGAGCAGCTCCCCCCGGAAGTCGTCGCGCCACTCGGCGAGCGCACCGGCAAGCGGCGGCTCGGCCGCCGGCATCCGGCTCAGCTCCGAGCCCAGCATGACCACCCGCTGCACGAGCCCGTCGTGCAGCTCGCGCGCGACCGCGCTCCGTTCCTGCTCCTGGGCAAGGATGAGGCGACCGCTGAGGGACCGGGTGACGGCGAGATAGCGGCGCTGCTGGATGATCACGGAGCCGACGAAGGCCCCGACCAGGATCAGGACGGCGAGGGCGGCCGTGATGAGAAGGCGCCAGTACTCGACGGTCTCGGCTTGCACAGCATTCCCACGGTCACGAGGAGATAGGCGACGACGTTGATCCCTGCCTTGATGTAGAAGGCCGTCACCACGAGCGCCGGCTGGACCCGCGTCAGCCGGCCGCTCACGGGCGCCAGGATGAGCCCGGTGCCGAAATCCATCAGCAGGCCGATGCTGACCCAGTAGATCGCGCTGCGCCAGACCGGCGGAGGCTCGGTCATCACGGCGCGCACGAGGGCCCAGGAGCAGACGAGGATCAGCACGAGCGCCCTGAGCGGATCGGTGTACTGGCTGAACGTATTCGGATCCTCGACGCTCAGGAAGATCCCGGCCCACACCAGGACGTAGCCGAAGGCGGCGAACTGCAGCGCCCGCCGTCGCACCGGGTCCTCGGTCCACGCCGCGTAGGCCCCGAGGAAGAGCACGGTGCTCACCGGGTTGCCGAGGTGGATGAGCCAGTGGTTGTTCCTGCCGTGAATGCTCATCCACCAGAGGATCACATCCTGCGCCAGCCACACCGCGAACGCCACGGCGATCCACCGCCGCGCCGCTTCCCCCGTCCGGCGCGCGATGACCGCCATGACGGGCAGTGCCTCCGCGGCGATCGAAAGATTGATGACCCAGCGGCCGTTCATGCCTCGCCGTTGAGCGGGTTGGCATCACTGCAGAACGGGGGGCAGGGATACCCCTCCTCCGCGATGGTGCCATTCACCATGTCCTGGTTGTCCGCCGTCACCCCCACCAGCACCAGCACCGGCGCGCCAGCCGCGTTCCGGCCGTAGTAATAGCGGATGCCGACGCATCCCGGCTGCGCCAGGATCTCGTCCACGATCCCCCGGCCGAAGCAGCCGCCGATCACCGCGCCTGCCGCCTTGCCCTCCGGCCCATTCCGGTGGGCCGCGGTCAGTGCCGCCGCGGCCTTCAGCGAGATGTGGTGCTCTTCCCTCCCCGACAGCTCCATGGGTCCCCCCCGAGAAGTAGGCGGGAAAGATAGGTGGGAGGTGTGACTTACTTCGTCGCGCCGCCTCCCCCGACCACGTACCGCTCCAGCCGCTCGACGCCATCGTCGTCCACCGCGGCGAGGTAGGCGCCGCGCGTCCCCACCGCGACAAGGCGCCGGCCCGCCGGGAGCACCACGCTGCGGCGCCGCACGCCCCGGCTGTCGAAGAGGTCGAAGGTGGGGGCACCCCCTGACGGAACCGACCGCTCGACCCACAGCATCCCGTCCGGCGCGATGCGGGGCGTGAAATCGGTGAAGGGCGGCCGGACCTTCGCGAACTCCTGGTTCGGCACCGTCCGCGCCACCGCCTCCGGACTCGAGAGCTCGGCGGGCGTCGCCTCCATCCCGGCCGAGCCCCGGCCCGCCACCGGGGCCGTCATCATGAACCGGCGGACGTAGTCGGTGCGATCAGCGGCGCGGACCGGAAGCGGCACCACCGGCATCCGGGGGCCCCGCATCACCCGCCCGTCAGGGTCCCGCCACTCCACGTGGTAGTCGCCCGACCGCACGAAGGCGATCCGCCCGGCGGGGTCCACCTGCCAGACGTCCTGCGGCGCGAAGATGACGTAGGGCAGGCCCGGCTGCATCCGGCGCCCCGGCTTCCGCCAGGTCTCCGCCTTCACGCGGCCCACGACCTCCTCGCGCTCCGTCGCCGGGTTCCACCGCGCGACCACCGCGGAGTCATTCGGATCGGCTCCCGGCCGCGACCAGTTCGGAATCTCGAAGTAGAACCGTCCCGCCCCGTCAACGGCGCGCGGCGTGACGGTGTGGGTCAGTCCCTGCCGGTGGCTCGAGAACGACCGCACGATCTCGAGGTCCGGCCCGATGATGGCGAGCCGCTCGTTGCCCTGGTCCACCAGGAGCGTGGAATCGCCGGGGAGCGGGATCAGCGAAGCCGGGAGCCGATACTCGCGCGGCCCGGTGCCCTTGCGGCCGATCTGCCGCACGGTGCCGCGCCCGAGGTCGGCCACCAGCACGACTTCGTCGGTCCAGTCGCTCACCAGCACCCGGCCATCGGGCAGCTCGCGGAGGCCGCGGATCTGGCTGAAGTCGCGCGGCAGCACCGCGGACGGTCGCGAGAGGTGCACGACCGGCACCGGCGCCTGGCGGGGCGCCGCCAGGAGGAACGCCGCGAGCATGAACGCAGGAGACATCAGGGCCTCTCGGTGAGGGACGCATATGTGGATGCGCGGCTGGTGGAATCGGACGCGGGCCTATTCCCACCGTCGGGCGAGGGCCGTAGATTTGGATGTTCCCACCTGCATCCTCTGCACCGGAGTTTCAATGCCCACGGCGGCTCGCGTGTGTCCTGCCTGCAACGCGTCGCTTCCGGATGAAGCGCGGTTCTGCCTCCGGTGCGGGCTCGCGACCCCCACCGAGCCGGGTGTTCCCGCGCGCACGATGCCGACCGGCGAGATCGAGATCGCCAAGGTACGGCGCGTGCTGGCCGACCGGTACCGGGTGGAGCGGGTGATCGGCGAGGGCGGCATGGCCACGGTCTTCGAGGCCGAGGACCTGAAGCACCACCGGCGCGTGGCGCTCAAGGTCATGCGCCCCGAGCTCGCCGCCACCGTGGGGGCCGAGCGGTTCCTGCGCGAGGTGGAGATCGCGGCCCAGCTCAATCATCCGCACATCCTCCCGATGTACGACTCGGGCGAGGCGGACGGTGTCCTCTATTACGTCATGCCCAAGGTCGAGGGCGAATCGCTGGCGGCCCGGCTCGCGCGCGAGGGCGAGCTGCCGGTGCCGGTGGCGCTCCGCCTGGGGCGCGAGGTGGCGGAAGCGCTCGCCTACGCCCACAAGCGCGGGATCATCCACCGCGACATCAAGCCCGCCAACATCCTCCTGCACGAGGGCCATGCGCTCGTCGCCGACTTCGGCATCGCCCGCGCGGCGGCCGCCGAAGGCGACGCGATCACGCGGACCGGCCTCGCCATCGGCACGCCCCACTACATGAGCCCCGAGCAGGCCACCGGCTCCAAGGACGTGGACGCGCGCACCGACATCTACGCCCTCGGCGCCGTCGTCTACGAAATGCTGACCGGGGAGCCACCCTTCACGGGCCGCAACGCCCAGGCCGTCGTCTCCCGGAGCCTCACTGAGACGGCCCGGCCGGTCTCGGCCACGCGGGCCGGACTGCCGCGGGGCCTCGATGCGGTGGTGGCGCAGTCGCTCGCGAAGAGCGCGGCCGACCGCCAGCCGACTGCCACCGCCCTGGCCGACGCCCTCGGCGCGGTGGAAACGGGCTCCATGGCGGCGGCGGCGCCGCCGCCGGACCGGCCGCCCGCGAGCGGCGCCCTCTTCTGGGGCATCGCCGGCGCCGTCGCGATGGGCGCCCTCGGCCTCGTCGCATACCTCGCGGGACGGTGGGGCCTGCCCGGGTGGGTGCTGGCCGTCGCCCTGGCGCTCGCGGCGATCGGCGCGGTCATGATCGGGCTGACCACGCGCGCCGAGCAGCGGCGACGCGCCGGGCACCCGGGCGGCGCGCTGATGCGTCTCTTCACCTGGCGGAGCACCGCGCTGGGCGGACTCGGTGCCATCGTGCTCTGGGCGGCGCTCGCGGCCGTCGCCGGGTCCCGTCGCTCGGCGGACGCCCCGGCGGGATCGTCGGCGACGCACGTCGCCGTCCTCCCCTTCCAGAACCAGGGCGACGCCGCCAACAACTACATCGTGGACGGCATCACCGACGAGATCCGCGGCAAGCTGGCGCGCATCAACGGCCTCGCCGTCATCGCCTCGGGCAGCTCGTCGCAGTTCCGGGCGTCTTCCCTCGCCCCGACCGCGATCGCGCAGCAGCTGGGCGCCGACTACCTGCTGCAGGGGCGCGTGCGCTGGGCCCGGGGCTCCGCCGGCGGCGACCGGGTGCAGGTCGTCTCGGAGCTGGTGAACGGCAAGACCGGCTCGACGGCCTGGCAGCAGTCGTTCGAGGCCGACCTCACCGACGTCTTCGAGGTGCAGGCGCAGATCGCGGCGCGGGTCGCCGGCGCCCTCGGGACCCAGATCGGGGCGCAGGAGTCGGCGGCGCTGTCGCGCCGGCCCACCACCAGCCAGGCGGCATGGTCGGCCTACCTGAGGGGGAAGGCCGTGACCTCGGTGGACCCGGTGTCGCAGCGGCAGGCCGCCGCGCAGTTCGAGCAGGCCGTCGCGATGGACTCGACCTTCGTCGAGGCCTGGGGCAATCTCTCCTTCGCGCTGTCGCGCGTCTTCTTCAACGGCTCCCGTGAATCCGCGGTGGGGGCGCGCGCGGGGGAAGCGTACCGCCGGGCCATCGCGCTCGACTCGAACAATGCCATCGGGCACGCCGCGGCCGCCGCCTATTTCACCAACGTGCTGCGGGACCCGGTCAAGGCCGATGAGGCCCTCAACACCGCGATTCAGCTGGCACCCAACGACCCGGCCGTGCTCCTCGCGGCGGGCCGGGCCGATGTCGCCCGCGGGCGTTACGAGGTGGGCATCCGCCGGCTGGAGCGCGCACGCGAGCTCGATCCCCGCTCCCTCGCGGTGATGAACGACCTGCTCCGGTCATACGTGATGAGCCGCCGGTTCCGGGAGGCGGTGGACGTGGGGGAAGCGGCGCTGGCGCTCGCGCCGAACGATCCCGGCTCCTACGAGTGGAGCGTCATCGCGCAGGTGGCCCAGGGCGACCTCCCCGCGGCGCAGGCCGTGGTCCGCCGCGCCTTCACCAACGGCGTCACCCCGCCCGCCATCGCGGCCTACTTCGCCGGCTTCTTCGAGATGGCGTGGGCCACCGATCCCCCCACCCAGGCGCTCGTCTTCCGGCTGGCGCCTGCGGCGTTCGACGGGGACCGGGGCTGGTGGGGGATCTCGCTCGCCACCGCGAACTGGCTCCGCGGCCGCCGCGACCTCGCGCGGGCCTACGCCGACTCCGGCCTCGCCACGCTGGCGCAGCAGATGAACGATGCCCGCCGCGACCCGAGCACCGTCTCGCTGCACGGGCTCGCGCTCGCCTACATGGGCCGGAACGCGGAGGCACTCGCCGAGGCGCGGGAGGTGCTCGCGGCCTACACGGGCGCGCCCAGCGTCAACAGCGAGTACGATCGCCTCCAGGTGATCCGCATCTTTCTCGCGACCGGGCAGACCGACGCCGCGCTCGAGCAGCTTTCGATGCTGCTCAAGAACAGCTTCTATATCACGCCGGCCTGGCTGCGGCTCGACCCCACCTTCGCGTCGCTCAAGGGGAATCCGAAGTTCGAGGAGATGGCCCGCCCCTAGAACCCGATCCAGTAGTTCACCTTCACCAGGAAGATGTTCTCCGCCGGCCCGCTGAACACCGCGCGGGCGTCGCGGCCGAAGTCGAGGGTGCCGGCGTTCAGCTGGTCCTCGCGCGACTGCGTCCAGACGAGGAACAGGGTCGAGCCGGGGCGGTACTCCCAGCGCAGCACCGCGTTCCCGCGGAGCGAGCGCACCGTGAACGAGGGGTCCGCGACGGTGAAGGGCGCGG
Source organism: Gemmatimonadales bacterium (assembly GCA_025935545.1). Lineage (GTDB taxonomy): Bacteria > Gemmatimonadota > Gemmatimonadetes > Gemmatimonadales > GWC2-71-9 > JAICUF01. Next base: position 3,130 of record JAICVB010000066.1, on the reverse strand, counting down.
CGGCGCCCGCGCCATCGGGGTCGATGGTGAACTGCCGGGTGCCGCTCGCGTCGCTCGAGGTGATCGTGCCCACGTCGCGGCCGTAGGTGAGCTTCGTGAGCTCGCGCGGCGCGGCGAACTCCTTGAAGTCGTCGTACGATCCGCTGGCGATGAACGGCTGCGCGAAGAGCTCGAGCGTCAGGTTCGGCGTGAAGGTCATGTTCACGCGCGTGTTCATCGAGAGGGTCCGCTGGGTGACGCCGGCGAACACGTAGCGCTTCCCGTAGAATGCGGCCGCCGTCGCGTCGTCCACCGCCTGCACGTACTGCGCCGACGTCTCGTCGTAGCTGTACGACGGACCCAGCGACAGGGTGAGGTTCGAGAGCGGGCGCCAGCGGATGTCGGCGCTTGCCTCCCAGAAGTGCCGATGGTCGCGGTCCAGCCCCACGCCGTAGTTCCCCTCCAGGTCCAGCACGATGCTCTTCCGCGAATCGCTCTCGACGCTGAGGCTCGCCAGGTTGTAGCCCGGCCGCTGCACGACAGGGCCTCCGCGCGTGAGGCCGTCATCCAGCGTGTTCCAGCGATGGATGAAGAAGCCGGAGGCCTCCCAGTAGTTGAGCGCCTGGATCGAGGCGTAGCCCTGCACCTGCCGGTCGGTCACGTCGCCGTCATAGTTGAACTGCTGCTGACCTCCCGCGAGGAAGGTGAGCGAACGGTAGAAGCGGCCGGGATTGGTGAACTGACGGAGCAGGTTCCCGTTGAACCAGAGGTAGCCGGCGCGGGTCAGGAAGCCGATGTCGTTGTTCTCGAACCCGGGCGAGCGGATGTTGGTCTGGGCCTCCCACAGCCAGTCGCCCGCGTCCTTGGAGAAGCGGGTGTACGCGGCGTAGCCGGCGAGACTCGTGCGGGACGGGTCGTACGAACCGTAGCTCCGGTCGGGACGCTGGAAGTAGCGGGCGCTCGAGCGCTGGATCCGGTCGATCGCCGCCGGGGAGCCGCTCACCCGGCTGCCCGCGACCTGCGCCATGAGCCGGTAGGTGCGCTGGCCGAAGAACCAGTCGGTGGAGAAGCCGCCCGATTCCGAGTGGCTGGTCAGCAGGTCGCCCAGCGCCGGATCGCCCAACTGCCGGACCACCGATGTGGCCATGCCGCGGATGACGGTGCTCCCGCCCCGGAGGTCCTTCGCCACGCGGCCCACGAAGTAGTTGGTGAGCGGCTCGACCGTCACCCGGCTCCGCGTACCGTCGAGCTGCGCGACCGTCGCGTGCCCCGCGCCCGTCACGGCGTCCAGGAAGCCCAGCGACCAGCCGGTCGGCGTCCGTCCGGTGAGCTTGGCGGCGCCGAGGATTGCCGTGTTCTCCGGGACGTCGGCGTAGGGGCCCGCGGCAAAGGCGTTGCCGGTCGCCTGCGGCGCCCGGCCGATCCGCCGGGAGTAGAACATGGTGAGCCCGGACACGTTGGAGCAGAAGTGGCAATTGAGGCCGCCGAAGGCGAAGAGCCCGGAGCCCTCGACGAAGAACGGGCGCCGCTCGTCGAAGAAGGTCTCGAACGCGCTCAGGTTCACCACCGCGGGGTCTACCTCCACCTGGCCGAAGTCGGGGTTGATCGTCGCGTTGAGCGTGAGGCTCGAATTCACCAGCACCTTCGCATCCACCCCGGCCCGGCCGTCCACCGCATGCGGGTCGTTGAACGGATCGGCCGGGTCGCCGCGGGGAAGGTTGGTGGAGCGGCCCACTACGTAGGGCAGGATCTCCGCCCGCGACGGCGACGCGCCGATCCGGAGCCCCGTGAGATGCCCCAAGCGCGGCGGCCCGCCGGTCTCGTTGAGCCGCCAGAAGGCCCACGACGACAGCTCGTTGTCCCGGTTCGACTGCCGCCAGATCTGGAGCCCCCACGTCTGCTGATCGGCGCGGCTGTAGCGGAGCTGGGAGAACGGGATCCGCATCTCCGCCGTCCAGCCCAGCGAATCGATGTGTGCCTTCGCCTCCCAGACGGGATCCCAGGAGAGATCCACGTTGGTTCCGCCGGGCCCGTACCCGTCCGTGCGCACGCCCGACGGGTTGATCTGGAACACGGTCCGGCCGAGATGATCGTGATAGGTGTCGAAGATGACCTCCAGATAGTCCGCGTCGGCCTGGGCGTCCCGGCGGACCAGGCGGGTGCGGACGCCGGCCCCGCCCAGCGAGTCGTACATCCTGGCGCCCACGTAGAGCGCCTCGTCATCGTAGGCAAACCGCACCTCGGTGCGCTCCCGCGCGGGCTCGCCCTGCCGCGGCTGGCTCTGGCGGAAGCCGGTCGCCGGCGCGGGCGTCTGCCACACCGGCTCCTCGAGCTTCCCGTCCACGGTCACCGGCGCATCGAGCCGCACGGCCGCGACCGATGGCGCAGGCGTAGGGTGGATGGCACCCTGCTGTGCGGCGGCCGGCACAGGGACAGCGAGAGCGGCGAGGATGAGGCGGAAACGCATGAGGCATCCGGGTCGGGGGATGCCTCATAAGACGGCGGCGGGGCGGCGAAGGTTGCGGCGCTACTTCTTCCGGAGCTGCTCGCGCTGTTCCGCCGTGAGGACCGCGGCGACTTCCTTGTCCTCGGCGACGCGGCTGGTGCGGCGCGACGCATCGTCGGGGAGGAGGCGATACTGGTCCTCGTAGCGCCGGGCCACGGCGTCGAGCACCCGCACCTGCTCGTCGGTGAGCGCGAGCTCCGTCCGGCGGCCGAGGAGGTCCCGCGCGCCGGAGCGGGTGGGCGCGCGGGCGCTGTCCGCGGGTGCGATCGCGACGGTGCTCGACGCGGCCGGGCGGACCCGCGTCTTCCCGAGCGGCCGGGCCTGCGCCTCGAGCCGGACCGGCCCCGCCAGGACGAGCCCGGCGCACACGAGCATGGCTGCGTGTCGCATCATGGCTGCAATCTGGGGCCCCGCGCCTGGTCGCGCGGTGGGGCACATCACCCGGACCGGCAATACCGCGATACATTGCACCGACTCCCACCACGAGGTCGTATGCGCCCGTTGCGCCTTCTCGGCGCCCTTCTCCTGGCGGCAGCCGTGCCGCTTCGCCTCTCCTCTCAGGCGGCGGCCGATACCGCGCGGCGATTCCTCCTCGTGCCCGACGCCGTCTGGGACGGAGTGGCCGACGCGCCGGTGCGCGGGTGG
>JAICVB010000028.1 GCA_025935545.1 Gemmatimonadales bacterium | reverse complement strand
GTGCTGGTCTTCCTCCCGGCCTGGGACGGCCGCTACTACTGGGACTACCCCCGCTACCAGGTGAGCGACAGGATGGGCGGCGAAGCCGGCTTCCGCCGCCTGATCGACGAAGCCCACCAACTCGGCTTCAGGATGATGCCGATGTTCGGCACCAACTCGGCCAATCGCCGGCAGCCGATGTTCGGCAGGGTCGCCGACGCCGTCGTCCACAAGGTCGATGGCGACGTGGTGGACCTCAACTGGGTCGACTGGGACAACGATCGGCACCAGGAGGGGTGGGCGGCGTACATGAACGTCGGCGTCGATTCATGGCGCCGGTGGCTCGGCGATCGCATCGACGAGATGATCACCCGATACGGCGTGGACGCCTACTTTCTCGACATCGTGGGCGGCCACGTCAACAGCCGGAACGGCGACATGCACGCGGGCACTCGCCGCCTGGTCATGGACCTCCGGGCCAGGCATCCCGGCGTTCCGTGCGTGGGGGAAATGGCGTACGACGCCCTCGTCGAGTTCATCCCGATGTTCCAGGTCGGGCTCGGACGGCTGGGCCGGTACTCGAGGCACTTCCAGCACCTGAGCTCGCCGGCCCCCGGCCGCGGCAGCAGCGGCGTGCACGAATCGGGATTCGGCCGGTTCGATCCCGGCACGCTGTCGCTGTCGCCCGACGCCATTCCGACCCTGCAGGTCGTCGACGATACCTTCACGAGGCACCGCGACGTGATGGCGGCGATCATCCAGCGGGCGAAGGAGCGGGCCGGGATAGCTTGACCAATCCCAGCCCGCTCAGGCCGACGACACGCAGAGTATCTTTCGCCGCAGCCCGACTCCTCCGGAGCAGCACCATGCGCAACGGTCACACCCGCCGGGAATTCGTCGCGCGGTCATCGGCCGCGCTGGCGGCATTGGCCGCGATCCCGGCTCTTCCGCCCGGGATCCGTGCCCGGCTCGCCCGGCGTGACCCGGCGGTCGTGGCGCGTCCGTTCGACCTGCATCAGGTCCGTCTCCTGCCCGGCCCCTTTCTCGATGACCTGAACGTCAACCGGCGCTACATGATGGGGCTCGATCCGGACCGCCTGCTCCACTCGTTCCGGGTCACGGCAGGGCTGCCGTCGAGTGCCGAGCCCTATTACGGGTGGGAAGCGCCGAACAACGAGCTGCGCGGTCATTTCGTCGGTCACTACCTGTCAGGCTGTGCGCTGCTCACCGCGCAGACCGGCGACGCCGCGGTCAAGGTACGGGGCGACGCGCTGGTGTCCGAGCTCGCGAAGTGTCAGCAGGCCAATGGGTACCTGAGCGCGTTTCCGGAGGAGCTGTTCGATCGCCTGAAGGCCCGGCGCGGCGTGTGGGCGCCGTTCTATACGTATCACAAGATTCTCGCGGGGATGCTCGACAGCTGGACGCTGGGCGGCAATGCTCAAGCGCTGGAGATTGCGAAGGGGATGGCCGGATGGACGCGCGAATGGGTGCGCCCCCTCGATGACACGCAGATGCAGGGCATCCTGCGCACCGAGTTCGGCGGCATCGGCGAGTCGCTCGACGATCTCGCGGAGATCACCGGCGACATGTCGTGGCTCGAGGTGAGCCGCCGCTTCGATCACGAGAAAGTGCTGGCGCCGCTGGCGGAGGGGCGCGACGAGCTCACCGGCGTCCACGCGAACACGACGATCCCGAAGATCATCGCCGCCGCTCGGCGCTACGAGATCACGGGTGAGCAGCGTTCGCGCGACGTCGCGGAATACTTCTGGCGCGAAGTCACCGGCCGGCGGTGCTTCGCCACCGGCGGCACCAGCAGCGGCGAGAGCTGGAAGAACCCCGTGGGACAGCTCGCCGGGGAGCTGTCGTGGGATACGGAGGAAAGCTGCCCGACCTACAACATGCTGAAGCTCACCCGGCACCTCTTCAGCTGGACCGGTGATGCGAAGGTCGCGGATTACTACGAACGCGCCCTGTTCAATGGCATGCTTGGCACCCAGCATCCCGCCGACGGCGAGAAGATCTATTACACCCCGATGGCCTCGGGGTACTGGCGGATGTTCGGCACGCCGGATCACGGCTTCTGGTGCTGCCACGGGACCGGTGTGGAATCGCACTCGAAGTTCGGGGACAGCATCTACTTCCACGACGATACCGGCATCTGGGTCAATCAGTTCATCGCATCCGAGGTGAACTGGGCCGACAAGGGGGTACGCCTGGTACAGGAGACCGGCTTCCCGGCCCGCGATACCACCCGCCTGACCGTCCACGTCGCGCGCCCCACGCGAGTGGCGCTGAGGATCCGGCTGCCGTACTGGCTCGACGGCGAGCCCACGGTCAGGCTGAACGGCAGGGGGGTGCCGGTCTCCACGCCAGCGGGCAGTTACCTGACGATCCGCAATCGCTGGCGCGATGGCGATCGTGTAGAGTTGACCCTGCCGATGAAGCTGCACGCCCATGCGATGCCGGATGATCCGACCGTGCAGGCCGTGATGTATGGCCCCCTGGTGCTGGCGGGAAAGCTGGGCGCCGAGCCCCTCCGCGCCCCGCCGACGCCGCCGCGGATGACGCCGGACTTCGACCTCACGCCGGAGACCAGGCCGATCGCCGTGGCGGCGATCAAGGCCCCCTCGGGCGACCTGCGGTCGTGGGTCGAGCCGACGGGCCGGCCGCTCGAGTTCAGGATCGTGGGCCAGGAGCGCGAGATCGCACTGGTGCCATTCCATACCGTGTTCGATGAGCGCTACGCGGTGTACTGGCGAGTGCTGTCGTCCTGAGCAGGCGGGCAAACTCGTGATCGAGGTGGCGGCGTGAACGAACTCTGGCAGCGGCTCCTCATCGGGGCGGAGCAGATCGGCACGGCAGTGCCCGCGCTGGTGGGCGCGGCGCTCATCCTGGCCGCGGGCTACTTCCTGGCGCGGCAGGTCCAGCGCTGGGTGGACGACACCCTGAAGCGCATCGACTTCAACCGCATGGCGCACGCCGGCGGGCTCGATGAGGCGGTGGTGCGCACCGGCTCCCGGCTCGACCCCGTCCGCGCGATGGCCAAGCTCATCTTCTGGCTCGTGATGCTGGTCGTGATCCTGCTCGCGAGCACCGCGCTTGGCCTGGAGAGCATCAACCAGATGTTCGGGACGATGCTCTCGTTCATTCCCACGCTCATCGCCGGGATCGTCATCGTGATCCTCGGCATGATCGTGGGCGAGTTCGTGCGCGGGCTGATCCTGGCGTCCGCGGGCCAGGTCTCGGGCGTGCCCACCCTCGCCAAGCTGGCCAAGAGCGCCGTGGTGGTGATCTCGATCTTCATGGCGCTGCAGCAGGTGGGCGTCGCCGAAGACATCGTGACGTCGGCGTTCACGCTCATCCTGGGCGCGGTGGCGCTCGGCGTGGGGCTCGCGTTCGGGCTGGGGAACCGGGAGCTCGCCGGGGAGATCACCCGGCGGTGGTACGAGGAGGGGCAGCGCCGGGACCGCCGGAAGACCGACCGACCGGCCGTCAACGTCCCGCCCAACGACGAGCCGCCGATCCTCGACTGACACCGCCGCCGCCGCGCTATCGCGGCGGCAGCGGCGCCTCGGTCAGCCGGAAGCCGGTGCTGTCGGGATCGGCGACGAGGGCCGACCTGCCGTTCACCGCCAGCACCCGCGACCAGTAGCCGCGCACGCGCACCTCGCGAGCCGGCTTCCCGTCGCGCGCCACCAGGTGATAGGCGCGCGCCGAGTCGTTCACGGCCTGGCTCTTCTCGATCCACACGGTGGGTCCCGGCCCCGTGAACGCCGCCTCGAACGGCGGCTTCACCGGCGCGAAGGGTAGCTGCTCCACCGTGCTCCGAAGCTCCGCCGGGAAGCGGCGGACGAAGAGCTCGCGGTCGGTGCGCGTGACCTCGAGGATGCGGTCGGGCAGGGAGGCGCCCCGCGTCACCCGGCCGTCGGGCGCGATCCAGTCCACGCGATTCTGCCGCACTCGCGCCACCCAGACCGATCCATCCGGCACGACCCCCCAGGCATCCTGCCCGCTGAAGACGCGCTGCTCGAAGCGGCTCCCCGCGTCGCTCTCCACCTGGGCCAGGTCGAGCGGCGCCAGCCGGGCGACCGTGTCGGCCCGCGCGGCCCCCGGTGCGACGCGCACGACCGCCGCGGAGTCGTGATTGCCGCTCCCGTCGGCCCGTGCCGGCGGGGCGATCTCGTAGTAGAACCGCCCCGCGCCGTCGATCCCGCGCGGCAGGGCGCCGGCCGTGAGGTCGGGGGCCGGGATCGCGCGCAGCATCCTGCCCTCGGGAGACCACACCGTCGTTCGGCGCAGGCCCCAGTCGGTCACGAACAGGGTGTCGGCAAGGGAGAAGATGCCGGCGGGGTGCTGCAGCGCATCCGGCGCGGCGCCGGCCAGCGGGACCACCGTGCGGGTCGAGAAGTCGAGGACGTTGAGAGCCGACGTGGCCGGCGAGATCACTGCCCAGCGCTCGCCGCCGAGCCAGGCGGCCTGGGTCGCATCGCCCCCCAGAATGTGCAGGGTGTCGCGCCCGGCGCCGATGACGGTGAGCGGGATGTTGGCCGCGGGGCGGCCGCAGCCGGCTGCGAAGGCCAGCGCGATGGCGGGTCCGACGACGAGGGGCGGGAAACGAAGCGGGCGCAATACCTAAAGGTAATGCGCCCGCCCGGGTGGGGCCTACCGCTTGGTGAGGAGGTTCTCGAAGAGGGCGATCGCGCGCGGATCGTCGCTCTGGCCCAGCCAGAAGATCGCCTTCTTCCGGATGGCCGGGTCGCGGTCGGTCTGGGCGATCCGGATGAGCACGGGGACCCCTTCGTCGTGCGGCCGCTGGGACAGGGCGAAGACCGCCGCTTCCCGCACCTCGCGGTCGCCCTTCGGATCGCCCACCAGGGAATCGAGTGAGGCGGTGGCCGCGACGCCCGCCGCCTGGCCCAGCCAGAAGACCGCGCTCCGGCGGGTCTCGCGCGGCACCGACTGGTTCTTCGCGAGCCGGATCAGCTCGGGCCAGATCACCGCGCTGTCGGCCAGCGTGGCGGCGAAGACGGCCTCGTTGCTGCCGGACGGCGCCCGCTCGGCGAGGCCGATGAGGTATGCCGCCGCTTCCCGCGCGGGCACGGTGCCCAGGTCGGTGACGCCCGAGCCGGCCGGCCGCCACCGCCCGCCCACGTAGCTCCGCACCCTGGTCACCCTGCCGTCGGCGATGGTGAGGACGGTCCGGACCGGGCCGTCGTCGCAGTCGCTCTCCCAGTCGGGGTTCCGGCTGTCGGAGATGTTGATGTTGTGCCCGTTGCCGCAGACGCCCTCGCGCGCGGCAAAGGAGAACCGCACGGTGCCGTCGGGCGCCCCGCTGACGCGGCGCTCGAGCGACTGGGCGGAGGCGCCGGCGGCCGTGGCCGCCAGCGCGAGGGCGATCCCGCCCGCGAGGAAGACGTGAGTGCGCATGGTCACTTGTCCGTCAGGATGTCCTGCAGGAGCTGCGTCGCCCGCGGGTCCTTCGACTGGCCCACCCAGAAGAGCGCGCGCTTCCTGAGCTCCGGATCGGGATCGCGCCGGGCGATCTCGATCAGCTTGTCCATCGCGGCCGCGTCGTTGTTGCGCTGCGAGAGCACGAAGATGATCTGCTCGCGCATCTGCCGGTCGGGAATCGTGGCGTACAGCGAGGAGAGGTCGGCGGAGCTCACCGAGCCCGACTGGCCGGCCCAGAAGAGCGCCTGCTTCCGCACCTCGATCTCCTCGTCCTTGTTCCGCGCCACGTCGAGCAGGAACTGCTGGTTGTCCCGGCCATGCGACTGCGAGAGCGCGAAGAGGATCTTCTGCTTGAGCGCCCGGCTCGTGGTGCGCGAGTACACCTGGCGCAGGAACGCGGGATTCTCCGCGTCGTTGCTCTGGCCCAGCCAGAAGACCGCCTTCTCCCGCATCTCCTCGGGCGCGTCCTTCCGCTCGACGTAGGCGCGGAGCGCCGCCGCCGCGCGGCCGCCGCTGTGCTGCGAGAGGGCGAAGATCGCCTTCTCCTGCAGCGAGGGGTCGCTCGAGCGGGAGAGGATCGAATCGAGCGCCATGACCGCCTTCTCGGTTCCCACCTGCGAGAGCCAGAAGACCGCCTGCTGCTTCACTTCCGGATCCGGATCGCTGCGCGCCGCGTCGAGCAGGATGTCCTCGGTGGCGTCGGTCTGCTTCTGCGAGACGAGGAAGATCGCCTTCCGCCGGAGGCAGACCGACCCGCTGTCGCGCCGGGCCAGGACCTGCTTGAGGATCGGCACCGCGCGGTCGGCGTCCATCTGCAGCAGCGCGTTGAGCGCCGCGATCTTCATGTCGCTCTCGTCGCCGCAGTCGCGGTCACGGGCGTAGGACGTCGCACGGGGCGGCCGCGACGGGCGCGGAGTCCGGGGCGTGTCCGGTGACGGCGGTGCGGGCGCCGCGGCGTCGCTCGCATCCTCGGCGATGGCGGCAGCGGCCTCGTTGTCGCCCATGCGGGCGAGCTCGCCGCGGATCCGGACCGCGAGCGTGGATGCGTCACCGGCCGTGGTGGCGTCGGGATACTTCTCGCGCTGCTCGTCGAGCACGGCGGCCGCGCGCTGGAGCCGGTCGTTGCCGCCCTCGCGGTAGAGCGCGAAAGCCTCCCAGTACATCGAGTTCGCGGCGTAGCCCGACTTCGGGTAGCGCCGGCGCAGCTCGCGGAACTGGTTGCCGGCGTCGCGGTAGCGGCCCCGGTTGAGGGAGGCGCGGGCGGCGCGGTAGAGCGAGTCACCCGGGTCGCCCTGGAGCGACGCGGCGGGTGCCGTTTCGAGGAGCACGTCGCCGAACACAGGCCGCGCGAGCATCGGGGCGGCCACGGCGGCCGGCGCGAACGCGGCGACGGGCGCCGCGAGCCGCATCGCGGACGCGCTCAGCTCGGCTCGCGCCATCGAGAGGCGGGCGGCGGCGGCGCTCAGCTCCGCCGTCGCGGCCACCGGCGCGGCCGCCGGTACGTACTGGGCCGCCGCCGGCGTTGCGGCCGCCAGGGCCGCGAGCATGATCCCTCCGGAAATCGAGCGCATGGTCGTCATTCCTCCCTGTGGGTCAGATGCCTGCGGGCACGGCGGTCCGCAGGCGCGGCAGCACGTCTCCCCGGTCCATGTCTTCGGTCACGATATGCACGTCACTCGAGTCGCCCGCGGTGTTGAGCTGGGCGATCTGCGCGAGCACCAGCTCGAGGTCCTGCAGCAGCTGGCGCGACGCGGGGTCGGCGCCGGCGCGGGAATCGAGCAGCAGGCGGTTGGTGCTGAGCAGCTGTCGCGCGCTCGCGTAAGCGACGGGATCCACCCGGCCCGAGCGCACCGAGCTCCGGAACAGCGTGAGGAACGCCTCCGACTGGCCGAGATGCTGGCTCAGCGCGAAGTCGTAGGCGGCGGCCTCGGCGCCGCTCCGGCGCTCGGTGCGTGAGACGAACTGCGCCGGCGACCCGCCCCTCGGGGTTCTGGGTGATGCCGACGAAGCCAGCTCCCGCCCGACTTCCTCCGGCCGCGGCGTCACGGCCGTGGCCCCGCTGTCCGTCGGGGCCGCGGGCATCCTCGTTGCCGGCGCCTGGGCCACCGCCGGCGCCTGCACCGACTTCCCATGCTCCATCCACCGGCCGATCCCGATCCCGAGCGCGAGCAGCGCGGCGATGCCGACACCCAGACGGAAGAACGGGAGGACGGAAGGACGGAAGGACCGGGCAATCGGTACCTCGGCCACGATGGGCGCGATGCTTCCGTCCTTCCGTCCTTCCCTCCTTCCGGCCGCGATCGCGACCCACATCGCCTCCGTCGGCGTTGCCGGCGGCTCGTTGTAGTCGCGTGCTTCGTCGCGGATCAGGTCGTCGATGCGGTCGTCCATGGTCGTTCCTCAGTCCGTCACGAAATCCGCGAGTGCTTCGCGGAGCCTGGCCCGCGCCCGGAAGAGCTGGGCCTTGGAGGTTCCCGGCTGGACGCCGAGCGAGGCGGCGATCTCCTCGTGGGTGTAGCCCTCCATGTCGTGCATCACGAAGACGGCCCGGTATCCCGGCGGGAGCGCGTCGATCGCGCCATGGAGCCGGGTCTTGAGGTCCGGCTCCGCCTCCCGCGTCACCCGCCCCAGCTCGGCTGCATCCTCCAGGGCCACTTCCCGCTGCCGGAACCGCTTCACCTTCCGCAACCCGTTGAGCGTCACCGAGATCGCGATCGAGCCGAGCCAGGTCGAGAGGGCCGACTCGCCGCGGAAATCGGCCAGGCGGCTGAAGGCGCGGATGAAGGTCTCCTGGACATAGTCCTGGGCCTGGTCGAGGTCGCCCGCCATCCGGTAGACCAGGCGGAAGACCCGGTCCACATGCGCGTCGTACAGCGCCCGCTCGGCGGTCGCGTCTCCCGCCAGCACGCGGGCAATCAGTCCTCGGTCGTCCACCGGGCTCCGCGCGTTGGGGTCAGTAACGCCGCGTCGGTACTCTGACACGGGGGGCGCCCAAAGGGTTTCGTGCCGGTTCCTGCAGGCCGACGCAACCTTCCGGGCCGACGATGCATCTCATGGACAGAACGGAGCGACGGCGACCGGCCGAGCCCGGCAAGTTTGCGAGGTGAACATGGCCCAGACGACAGTGCAGGATAAGACGCCGGCATGCACCATCTACGAGGCCGGCCGGCCGATCGGGCAGGTGGTGGAGCCGCGGGGCGAGCGGGTGATCGGGCGGGGCGAAGGCACGGTGCTCCTCAAGCGATAGCCGAATGGTGGGGCGCAGGCGGCGGGTCAGGGGTCGGATAGGGTGGCCCGTCGTCTGCGTTCCACCTCCAGTCCTCGCATCCTTCCTTATATAGCAGTCCATGTCTCACGGCTGCGCCGGGGCCGCCGGCGCAGCCGCCTGGGACTCCGGCGGGCGCAGGGCTTGCCAGGCCGCGAGGTTCAGCTCACTCACCAGCGCATCCGATGCATCCGTTCCGCGGGTCCAGACGCGGAGCGCGAAGTGCGCCCAGCCGTCGGCCATGTCGAGGAGGAGGGCCTCGGGGACGGGCGTTTCGTTGGCCCACGGCATCGCCTGCGCGGCCTGCCGGAGCCGTTCGAGCACGCGGGCCGGATCCTGCGTGAGCGGAGCGCGGACTCGCGCCTCCACCCGCCCGCTCCGGGCGGCGTAGCGCCAGTTCGTCACCCGCTGGGAAATGAAATCCGAATTCGGAATGATGATCGCGGTGTTGTCGTCGGCCACGATCGTCGTCGCGCGGATCGCGATCCGCCGAACCGTCCCCACCGCCTCGCCCACCCGCACCTTCTCCCCCACCTTGATCGGCCGCTCGAACAGGATGATCAGCCCGCTGAAGAAGTTGCTGATGATGTTCTGGAGGCCGAAGCCCAGGCCCACGCCCAGGCCGGCGAGGAGGCCGACGATGGCGTTCAGGTTGACGCCGACCACGGCCTGCAGGATCAGGACGACGCCGATCGACGTGAGCAGGTAGCGAAGGAGGGTCGCGATCTCCTCGCTGATACCGGCATCCACGCCGCGCCGGCGGAGCACGCCGCGCGCCAGCCAGCGTGTCAGGCGCCCGGTCACCCACACGAGCGCGACGAGGAGGACCGAGGCGACGATGAGCTTGGCCAGCGTGAACGGGCTCCCCGCGATCGGGGTCTCGAAGACGGACCAGACGCGGGCGAGGGTGCCGTTCGCGGGCGGGGAGATCTGCATTCATAATGATAGCCCGGGCTGCGACGCCGGCGACCGCCCGGGCATCAGAGCAGAGTGTGCTCGAGTGCGCTCACCCGACCCGACGAGGAGGTCCGCCGTGCCCCGCCCGTTCTGGACTCTGCTGTGCCTTCCCGCAATCGCGCTCGCCGGCGCCGCGCCCGCGGCGGCGCAGTCGGCCCCCCGCGTGGCACTGGGGAGGGCCGAGGCGGAGCTGGCCGATCCCTTTGACAACGTGACGGCGGTGCGCGAGCTGTCGGACGGCCGCGTGATCGTGGCGGACCGGTTCGCGAAGACGGTCACGCTGGCGGACTTCCGGGCCGGCACCGCGACCGCCATCGGCCGCGAGGGCCAGGGGCCCGGCGAGTACGCCTTTCCCGCCGGGCTCGTCGCGGCCCCGCGCGACACGACCTTCCTCGTGGATCCCGGACAGCGGCGCTTCCTCGTGATCGGCCCGTCCGGAAAGCCCACCGGCCTCGTGTCCTTCCCCGGCAACATGGCGGGGCTCGTCCGCGTGCGCGGGAGCGATCGCCAGGGGAGGATCTACCTGCAGGGGAGCGAGCTGGGCGGCGGCCAGCCGGGCGCCGCGTTGCCCGACTCGGTGCCGGTGCTGCGCTGGGACCGCGCGCGCGACCGGATCGACACGCTGGGCCGCATCAAGGGCCCCACGATCCAGACCTCGACGGCCGGCTCGGCCAACGCGCGCGCGGTGATGATGCGCGCCCAGCCCTTCAGCGTCCAGGATGAGTGGACGGTGGCACCCGACGGCCGCGTGGCGGTGGTGCGGGCCGCCGACTATCACGTCGAGTGGCTGGCGCCGGACGGCCGGAAGGTCGTCGGGCCCGCCGTCGCCTATCAGAAGGTGCCGGTGAGCCAGGCCGACAAGGACATCTTCATGGCGGCCGCGAACAATCCGCGGGGCGGGTTCCGGGTGACGGTCGGTGGCCCGCCGCGCGGCTCGAGCGCCCCCGCTCCGCGCCCCGCGCTCAGCGAGCCCGACTGGCCCGCATTCAAGCCGCCGTTCCGTGACGGCACGAGTCTCGTGGCGCCCGATGGCACGCTCTGGGTGCAGCGCTACGGCGCGGCGCGGGCTCCGCTCGTGTATGATGTATTCGATGCTTCCGGGCGCCTCGCGCGGCAGGTGACCTTCCCGAAGGGCGCGCGGCTGGTCGGATTCGGGGCACGCTCGGTGTACGTGGCCACGACGACGGAGGATGAGCTGGAGACGCTGGCGCGGTACCCGCGGCCATAGGCCGGATGCTCATCGCGCCGTGCGATTGAGCAGCCCACGGGCTGGCCCACCGCTGGGCGGACCAGGCTTCGCCGGCGTATGCCTCACGCTGGCTGCCTGCGGCGCGCACGATACGCGCCTCGCTCATGTGAGCCGTGACACCCTGCCCGGTGGCGCGGTCTCGGTGACGAGCGATGGACCCACCGCCTGGCGTGACAGCAGCGGCTGGCGGCTGGTCGAGACCGCGCGCATCACCGGCGGTGACTCGGCCGCCGGCGACCTCGCCAACCCGACGGGTGCGGTGATCGATCCTGCGGGACGGCTGTACGTGGCGGACCAGAGTCCCACCGAGATCAAGGTATTCGGCCGGGACGGCCGCCTGGTCCGCACGATCGGCCGCGACGGCGACGGGCCGGGCGAGTTCCGCTCGCCCATCCTCGGGATCCACGGCACGAGCCTCGTGGTGTTCGATCCCCGGCTTGCGCGAATCTCCCTCTTCGACACGAGCGGCCGGTTCCTCCGGAGCTGGCCGTCCATCTGCTGCCACTACAGCGCGATCTCGATCGATCGCGACGGGCGGATCGCCGTGCGCATGACGCAGCAGGATGCCGCCGGCTTCACCAGCGCCTTCATCCGCTACGCGATGGATGGAACGGTGGCGGACACGATCCAGGTACCGAACGACGGACAGCCCAGGCTGATCGAGCTGTCGCGGGGTGGAAGCCGCATGCGAATGGGCGTGCCCTTCTCACCCAACCCGGTGGACGCGCTGGCGCCCGACGGCACGCTCATCCACGGGTGGACCGGTGCGCTCCGCCTCGCGGTGAGCCGGACCGGCCACGACACCGTTCAGGTGTTCGGCCGGCGCTGGACTCCGGTGCCGATCCCGGAGGCGCAAAGGCGCGAGGTCTACCAATCGCTCGCGAAGGACCTGGCGAAGCAGTGGGGTGAGGAGGCGGTGGCGCGCGCGTTTGGTCCGGGAGACATCCCGGCGACCGCTCCCCCCATGCGGACCTTCTTCGTGGACCCGACGGGCACGCGCTGGGTCAACGTGGCGACCGCCGACACCCTGCACGCGACGTACGATGTCTTCGACACGACCGGCGTGTACCTGGGCCCGGTGCAGGGACCCTGGGTCGGCCGGTACTTTCCGTATGCGTGGACCGCGGATGAGCTGGTCGTCGGCGGCGAGAATGCCGACGGGTTTCCGGAGCTGATCCGGTATCGCATCGAGCGGACGCTCCATCGCTGAGGGGAGCGTCCGCGGGAGCCAACCGTTCGAGCGGCACGGTTGTCTCACGGAGACCTCAGCCCCGGAGACGTCATGTATCTGATTCGATCCCCGGTCGCTTGCGCACTGCTCGCGCTGAGCGCGCTCGAAGGGTGTGGTTCCGAGCGCTCGCGCCTTGCCGTCGCAACTATCGACACCCTGCCGAACGGCGCCCCCTCGGTGATGAGCCCGGGCCCCACCGCGTGGGCGGACACGGCCTCCGGCTGGCACCTCGTTCCCGCCGGCACGGTCGCGGGGGAGACAGGCACACCGGGCGAGCTGATCGATCCGCAGAGCATCGCCGTGGATGCCGCCGGCCGGATCTACGTGACCGACAGCAAGCCCGCGGTGATCAAGGTCTTCGGCCCCGACGGGCGATTCCTGCATGCCATCGGACGGGAGGGGGAGGGTCCGGGGGAGTTCAAGGCCGCATACCTCGCGGTGCGCGGCTCCTCGCTCGTGGTGCACGATCCGCGGCTCGCGCGCACCAGCGTCTTCGACACGTCGGGGGCTCTGGTCCGAAGCTGGAAGACGTCCTGCTGCTACTACTCATCGATCGGCATCGACACCGCCGGCCGCATCTCCATCGTGACGATGGCGACGCCGGAGCAGAAGCGATACGCCAACTACGTCCGGTACACCCTCGACGGCACCTTCGTCGACACGATCTTCGTGCCCCAGGCCGGTGAGCCGAAGTACTGGACGGTCCGCCAGGGGAAGAACATGATGATGTCCATGCCGACGCCGGCGTCGCCGCAGACGGAATCGACGCTCGATCCCCTGGGCGGCGTCCTCTACGGATACTCAGCCGACTATCGCATCGTCGCGAGCCGGACCGGCCGCGATACCGCCGCCGTCTTCGGCCGCGCCTGGTCGGCCGAGCCGATCAGCGGGGAGTGGCGGCACGCTACGGTGGAGCGGATGGTGAGCTCGATCGGGAAGGACTACCCTGCGGCGAGCCTCCGCGAATCGTTCCGCGAGGACGAGATCCCGGGGACCTTTCCCGCCTTCGACGGCATCGCGGTGGATGGACTGGGCAACCGGTGGGTGCGCCGCGCCGGCGCCGATTCGCTGCACACCGCATTCGACGTCTTCGATGCGGGCGGCCGCTTCCTGGGGCCGGTCGTCGCGCCGAGGAATATTCCGGCGTACAACATCGCGTGGACGGACGACGCGGTCTACTTCACCAGCGAATCGGAGGAGGGAACGCCGGCCGTCGCCCGCTACCGGATCGAGAAGGGCAGGCGGTGACGCCATCGCGGGCCAGGGCCGCCATCGGAGCAGTCCTTGTCGCGCTCGCGCTCGGCTGCGCACGTGAGGACAAGGCGACGGCGTCTGACCTGCTCATCTCCGCGCCCACCGGCCGGCTGCCGCAGCTCGAGCGGGTGTGGAGCATTGCGGAGCTGCCGGACGGGAGGGTGGTGATCCCGCAGGCGGGCGCGGTGCTTCGTGCCGATCCCGCGACCGGCGACGTCGACACCGTGGGCCGCGACGGGGAGGGGCCCGGTGAGTACAAGCAGCCGTTCCGCGTGCTGATGCTGCACGGCGGCGTCGCCCTCCTCGACGGCCAGCTCTCGCGCCTCACCGTGTGGAATCCCGACTGGACCGTCCGCTCCACCACGCCGCTCTCGCGCTACGCCAGCTTCGGCGGCGTGCTCGACACCGTGGGCCACGCCTGGTTCGAGCAGCTGCCGGCCAACGTTTCGATCGGTGAGATCAACGAGGCCGGGCGACCGAAGGACTCGACGGCCATCTACCGCATGACGCTCCCCGGGCCGGCGTACGACACCGTCGCGAAGATCTTCGAGATCGGAAAGGTCACCATCCGCTTCGGCGACGGCGCCACCTTCCGGCCGCGGCTCTACCAGACGCCCGACGTGTGGGGGGTGCTGCCCGACGGCACGCTCTGGATCGCACGCGGGCGGGAGAACCGGATCGACCGTATGTCGCCCGACGGCCGCTGGACGGTCGGGGCGCCGCGGCCGTTCACGCCGATCCCCGTGACGAACGCCGACCGCCGCCGCATGCATTCCTTTCCGGGGCTTCCGTCGTCGTCGGTGCTCGACACGATGTACGAGCCGATGGCGGAGACCAAGGGCCCGTTCGCGGAAGCGGTGGCGGCGCCGGATGGGGAGGTGTGGACGCGGCTGCACCAGCCGGCGGGGTACCGGCGCGAGCGGTACGCGGTCTTTCCGGTGAGCGGCCCGTCCACACGGACCGTGTCGCTCCCGCTCGGCCGGATACTGGTGGCCATGACGGCGAGGAACCTGTACACGATCCACGAGGACGACGACGGGTTCTGGGAGCTGGAGCGGTATGACCGGCCGGTGGAGGGTACACCGTGAGGCACATTGCGCTCGCGATCGCCGTTGCCGCGCTGGCGGGGTGCGGAAAGGAACGGCCTGCTGCGCCCGCGGCGTCTCCGGCATGGCGGCTCGAGCCCGTGATGACGCTGGCGGGTCCGCCGGACACCGGCTGGACCCGCCTCAAGGATGTCGTCGCCGATGCCGCGGGCAATGTCTACGTGCTCGACGAAGGCGCCGCCCAGATCCGCGTCTTCGATTCGGCCGGCGCGCCGCTCCGGATCATCGGGCGGAAGGGCGCCGGGCCGGGCGAGTTCGGCGAGGCGTACGGCATGGGGATCGGCTGGCTCGGCGACACCCTCGCGGTGCTCGACCCCGCCAACGCGCGCCTCGGCCGGCTCACGCCTGAGGGCACGTGGATTGGCTCCTGGCCGGTGAAGCGCATCACCGGGAGCGCAGTTCGCCTGCATCAGGCAACGATATCGGCCGTCTATGCGCCCGACTGGCGGCCGCTCGGCGACAAGGCGCAATCGCTGCTCGTTCGCTACGCAGCGGCCGGCCCTGGTGACACGCTGGTGCTCCCCGAGCGGCTGCCGGATCCGCCCGGCGCGATCGTCTGTCCCTCGCCGGGAGGGGCGATCCGCTTCTTTGCCGTGCCGTTCGCGCCGGGGATCGTGTCGGAGCCGGCACCCGGGGGCGAGCTCGCCACCGCCCGCACCGACGGGTACCGCGTCGCCTTTGTCTCGCCCCGCGGCGATACCATTCGTACGGTGGGTCGGTCGGTTGAGCCGGTGTCCGTGAGCGACTCTGAGTGGACCGCCGGCGTCCGGGAATACGAGGAGTTCCGCTCGAAGAACCCCGGCGCAAACTGCGACCCCTCCTCGCCGCCGCGGGTGCGCGTGAAGCCGATCATCCGGGCGCTCTTTTTCGACGATGCCGGCCGGCTCTGGGTGGAGCGTCGCTCGGCCGGCGGCGACCTGCTCGATGTCTTCGACCCGGCCGGCAAGCTCCTCGGCACCATGCCGGCCCCGGCGCACGATGAGGACATCCCGCTCTACGTGAGAGGAAACCGCCTGTATGCCGTGCAGGTGGATGCGGAGACTGGAGCGCAGGGCATCAGGGTGTACCGGGTAATCCGCCCGGCCGTGTAGTCCCGGCTTCGGGAAGCTCCTTGCGTCCTTCGGCGCCCGCCGGGCATCATCCACGTTACGCCATCCCCGGATCAATGCCATGACTGCCGTGCGTCCAGTTCTCGTGCTGCTCCTCCTCGGGTCGGGCGCCACGGCCTGCAAGGACAAACCCGCGAACGCCGAGGACGGCACCGCGTCCGCGGGGACGAAGCCCTCCGCGATCTCCCTTCCCGTCGTCGGCGAAACGGTCCGGAAAGGCGACCTGGTCCTCTCCGTCACCACCACCGGGCAGGTCCGCTCCGACGCCATGGCCCACCTCAAGGCCGAGGCCACCGGGACCATCCAGGCCGTGAGCGTCATCCCCGGCCAGCACGTCCGCCGGGGGCAGGTGCTGGCGCGCCTCGATCCGCGGCCCCTCGATCTGGCGGTGCGCGAGGCGCAGGCGGCGGTGGACCAGGCCAACATGACCTATCGCGACAACATCGAGCCCGACTCGATCGTCTCGGGCAAGGCGCCAAGCGAGGAGCGGCGGCAGAACGCGCTCGCCCGCTCGGGGCTGAGCGCCGCCCGTGTCCGGCTCGAGCGCGCGAAGTACGAGCGCGAGCGTGGCGACATCACCGCCCCCTTCGACGGGATCGTGGACCGCGTGGACGTGGCCGCCGGCGAGCGCGTCTCCGCCGGCCAGGACGTCGCCACCATCGTGGACATGGCGAACCTCCGGATCGAGGCGTCGGTGCTCGAGCACGACCTGCCGCTGATCCGGGTGGGCGGGCTCGCCACCGTGACCACCGCCGCGGCCCCGGGTCAGCCGGTCACCGGCCGCGTCGCCGCCGTCCTGCCGCTGGTGGACAGCGCCACGCGCGCGGGCCGCGCCCTTGTCCGCGTCCGGAGCAACGGCTCGCTCCGTCCCGGCATGTACGCCGACGTGCGGCTCGAGTCCACCCGCCTGCCAAACCGCATCCTCGTGCCCGCGCCCGCCGTAATCGAGCGTGAGGGACGCCCGCTCGTGTTCGTGGTGAAGAACGGCCGCGCGCAGTGGACCTACGTCAACCCCGGCCGCTCGAACGGCGCCGATACCGAGATCCTGCCCGACTCCTCCACCGGCCAGATTCCCGTCGCCGTGGGCGACACGGTGCTGGTCGAGGGACACCTGACCCTCACGCATGACGCGCCGGTGCGCGTCGTGCCGAAGGTCGAGGCCGCCTCGGCCGAGAGCGCGCGGTGAGCCTGAGCAGTTACGCGATCCGCCGGCCCGTCACCACGGTCGCGGCGACGATCGCGGTGTGCCTGCTCGGCGCCATCTCGCTCGGCCGGCTGCCGGTCTCGCTGCTGCCCGACGTGGCGCTTCCCGTGCTCACCATCCGCACCGCGTGGGCCGGCGCCGCCGCCACCGAAGTCTCCCGCTTCGTGGCCGAGCCGATCGAGGAGGCGATCGCGGCGACGCCGGGGCTGGTCGAGCTGCGCTCGGTGAGCCGCACCGGCGAGGTCACCACCACCGCGCGCTTCGCCTGGGGCACCGACATGCCCGCCACGGTGCTGGGCATGCGCGAGAAGCTCGACAACGCGCGCAGCCAGCTCCCCACCAGCGCCGAGCGGCCCACGCTCCTCACGAGCGATCCCGGCGAGCGGCCCATCGCGGTGCTGGCCCTCACCGGCCCCGGCGACCTCCGCTCCCTCGCCCGCACCGCGCAGGACGTGCACAGCCGGCGCCTGGAGCAGCTCGACGGCGTCGCGAGCGTGGCGGTGGTCGGTGCCCCCGAGGACGAGATCCGGATCGAGGTGGACCCCGACCGGATGCGCGCCCTCGGGCTCTCGCCCGATGACATCTCGACCGCGGTGCGCGCCGCCAACGCGAGCGCGCCAGGCGGCACCATCCGCCGGGGCCAGTTCCGCTTCTCCGTGCGCGCCCTCACCGAGTTCCGCACGCCCGACCAGATCGGCGACACGCCGGTCGGCCCCGAGCGCTCCGGCATCCGGCTCCGCGACGTCGCGACGGTCCATCTCACCTCGGCCGACGCGCGCACGGTGACGCGGCTCGATGGCCGGCCCGCGGTGGGACTCGTGGTGTACAAGGACGCCGGCTCGAATACCGTCGCCGTGACCCGCAACATCGACGCGGCGGTTGCCCAGCTGACGAAGGAATTTCCCGACCTCAGGGTGACGATGGTGGCCGCGCAGGCGGGATTCGTGAACGCCGCGCTCGGGAACCTCGTGCAGGAGATCGTCGCGGGCGGTGCGCTCTCGCTCATCGTGATCCTCCTCCTCCTGGGCGACCTCCGGAGCTCGTTCGCCGTGGCGCTCGTGGTCCCGCTCTCGGTGCTGGTGTCGCTCGTCGTGCTGCAGTTGCTGCACGTCACGATCAACGTCCTCTCACTCGGCGGCCTCGCGCTCGGCGTCGGCATGCTGGTGGACAACGCGATCGTGGTGGCGGAGGCGACCTCGCGGAACCGGGAGGAAGGGATGCCCGCGATCGAGGCGGCGCGGCTCGCCTGTCAGGAGGTGGGCGGCCCGCTCATCGCGGGGACCCTCACCACGCTCCTCGTCTTCGGCCCCATCGTCTTCGTGCGCGGGCTCGCCGCCGCGCTCTTTCGTGATCTCTCGCTCAGCGTGGTCGCCTCGCTCGGCGCGTCGCTGCTGCTGGCGCTCACCCTCATGCCGGTGATGGCGATCGGCCGGCGCGGCTACGCCGAGGCCGCCGGCGCCCTCCCGCCGGCGCCCCACCGGGCCAGCTGGTGGGACCGGTTCATCGGACGGCTCACGCCGTACGGCCACCGGGTCGCGGAGGCGTACGAGCGGGGGATGGCGTGGTCGCTGGCGCACCCGCGGACGGTCTTCGCGACGGCGCTCGTGACCGTGGTGCTCACCGTGATCGTGGGGATGCGGCTTCCGCGTGAGATCCTGCCGCAGGTGGACGAAGGCGTGGTGGTCGCCGCCCTCAAGCTGCCGGAGGGCACGGCGATCGAGGAGACGATTCGCCAGGCGGGCCGCATCGAGGGCGCGGCGCGGAAACTCGGCGCGTCGAACGTCTACGCGCGGGTCGGCGCGGCGACCGACGAGGAGATCCTCTCCGGGGCCGATCCCGGCTCCTCCAGCACCGCCCAGCTCATCGTGCGGGTCCCGCCCGGCCGCTCGGCCGCGCCGTTCGCGGATTCGCTCCGCGCCGCCGTGCCCGACCTGGCCGCCGGCGCGCTCGCGCTCGATCTCGCCGGACAGTCCGAGTTCGGAAGCCTCATCGGCCGTGAGGGCCGGCTCGTCCGCGTGGAAGTCTCCGCCGGCAAGGCGCAGGCCGCGGAGGCGTGGGCCGAGCGCGCGCGCCTCGCCATGGCGAAGCTGCCGTCGCTCACCGACGTGCGGGACGCGTACAGCGGCACCGAGCCGCAGGTGGAAGTGGCGCTCGAGCGCGAGCGGATCGCCGAGCACGGGATCTCGATCGATGAAGTCTCGAATGCGCTGGCCGGCGGGCTCGGCGGCGTCAAGGCGAGCGAGCTCCGGGAGACCGACCGGCGGACGCCGATCACGGTGCGCTTTGCCGGCAACGCCAACGAGGACCTCGCGACCGCGCTCGCCACGACCGTGAAAGGTGTGCCTCTCGGCCAGCTCGTGAGCGTCAAGGACACGCGGGCGCCGATCGAGGTGGTGCGCGTGGGGCAGCGCCCGGTGTCGGTGGTGGAAGGCGTGGTCGAGCGCGGCGGCACCGCCCGCGCCTCGGCCGACGTCGGCCGCACGCTGGGCGCGCTCAGCATTCCGCCGGGCGTCCGCTGGGCCGTCACCGGCGCCGACGCCGAGCAGCGGCGGACCACGTCGGAGCTCACGATCGTTGCCGTGCTCTCGGTGGCGCTCGTCTTCCTGGTGCTCGCGGGCGAGTTCGGGTCCTTCACCCTGCCCGCGCTCGTCATGCTCACCGTGCCGCTCGCCGGCGCCGGCGGGATCTTCGTCCTCTGGCTCACCGGCCAGAGCCTCAACGCCGTGTCGCTCATCGGCATGGTCGTGATGATCGGCATCGCCGACAACGACGCGGTGGTGAAGCTCGATGCCATCCGCCGCTTTCGCGAGCTGGGCCACCCGCTCGAGGAAGCCATCATGCTGGGCGGCCGCCAGCGCCTCCGCGCCATCGCGATGACCTCGCTCACCACGATCGTCGGCGTCCTCCCCCTCGTGATCGGCGCCGGCAGCGGCGGCCAGCTCTACCAGCCCCTCGCCGCCGGCGTGATCGGCGGTTCGATCACCGCGACGCTGGTGACGTTCTTTCTGCTGCCGACGGCGTATGCGGTGGTGGAGAGGAGGGCGGAAGGACGGAAGGGCGGAAGGTCGGAAAACTCCGGCACCGCGAGGGCCGCCGACGCGCTGGGCAATCCTTCCGGCCTTCCGTCCTTCCGCCCTTCCGTCCAGTGATCTCCTGGGCCACCACCCGCCCGGCCGTCATCTGGGCCATCTGCCTCTCGCTGATCCTGTCCGGCGCCGTCGCCTTTGCGCGGCTGCCGCTGGCGGCGCGGACCACCGTGGAGCTGCCCACCCTGCAGGTGGCGACGGGGTGGAACGGGGCGGCGGCGGAGCTGGTGGAGACCTACCTCACCTCGCCCATCGAGGCGGCCATCCAGAGCGTGCGCGGCGTGCGGCGCACCAGCAGCACCTCCACCGACGGACAGTCGCAGATCACGGTCGAGCTCGATCCCGGCGCCAACGTGCAGCTCACGCGCCTCGCCATCCTCGAGCGGATCGAGGTGCTCCGGCCGGACTTTCCGGCGGGGTCGGGCAGTCCTGCCGTGAGCAACTACGTCCCCGATGACCTCGACGAGAGCCCGCTCCTCACCTACTCCATCTCCGGCCCGTACACCGCGGGAGCGCTCTCGAAGCTCGTCCGCGAGACGATCACGCCGCGGGTGAGCGCCGTGCAGGGCGTGGCGGGGGTCAACAGCTTCGGCAGTACCGAGATCGGCGTGGCGGTGGCGTACGACGCGGCGCGGCTCCGCCAGCTCGACATCCTCCCGGGAGCGCTCGACGACGCGCTCCGGAACTCGCGCGTCGTGTCCGCGCTGGGCGACGAGCAGCGGGGCACCACCGAGCGCCGCATCGCCCTCCGAGACCAGCCGGCGGCGCTGGAGGACCTGGCCCGGCTCCCCATCACGGGCGCCGGCGGCCGCATCTATCAGCTGGGTGATCTCGTCACCATCCGGCCCGACGAGGACTCGCGGGGGATGTTCTTCCGGATCGACGGCGAGCCGGCCGTGTCGCTCTCGATCTCTCGCCTTCCCGGCGCCGACGCCATCAAGACGGCGCGCAACGTCCGCACCGTGCTCGACGATCTCGCGAAATCGCTCCCACCCGGCGTACGGCTCGTGGTGCGCTCCGACGAGACGGAGGACCTCAAGAAGGAGCTCAATGACCTGATCCTGCGCGGGCTCATCGCCTTTGCCTCGGTGATGCTGGTGCTGGCGGTGACACTCCGCAACGCCAAGTCGGTCGGCCTCGTGATGGGGAGCGCCGCCGTTGCCATCGCCGGGACGGCCCTCGGCCTGTACCTGCTGAACATTCCGGCAAACCTGCTGACGCTCGCCGGGCTTGGCATGGGGATCGGGATCCTGGTGCAGGACGGGCTCATCGTGACGCTCCGCCTCCAGACCCAGCCGGATACACCCACCGGTCGGGCCGAGGCGGGGAAACGGATCGCGCCGGCGGTGGTGGGATCCACGCTCACGACGGCGGTGGTCCTCTTTCCCTTTCTGTACTTGCAGGGCAACGCTCGGGCCGCGTTCATCCCCTTCGCCGCGGCGTTCACGCTCGCGCTCGGATGGTCGGTCGTGTCGTCGCTCGTGATGGTGCCGGCGCTCGGCGCCGGGCACGGGATGCACGAGAGCGGGTGGCCGCGCACGCGCCGCGCGTATCGCCGGGTGGTCGGCGTGCTCACCCGGCGCCGCTGGATCACCCTCGCCGTGTCCGCCGTCGTGCTGGCCTGGCTCGGCTGGGGCTTCGTCAAGAAGGTCCCGCGCTCGGCGGGCTTCGGGAGCTTCTTCGGCCAGCGCACCACGCTCTCCGTCAACCTCGGCTTTCCCCGCGGCTCCGATCCCGAGGCGCTCGACCGCGGCATGCGCGACTTCGAGTCCATCGTCGTCGGCGTGCCGGGCGTGGACCGCGTGATCACCCGCGGCACCGGCGATGGCGCCTTCATGCAGGTCGTCTTCGAACGGGAGGCGGGGCTGAGCGGCCTGCCGTACCAGCTGCAGGAGGAGCTGACGCAGCGCGCGCTGCTCATCGGCGGCGCCACGGTGGGCGTGCAGGGGAAGGGACCCGGGTTCTACGCCGGGGGCGGCGGAGGCGGCGCCGTCTCCTACCGGATCAAGCTGCTCGGCTACTCCTTCGACGGCGTCGAGCAGCTGGCGCTCGACCTCAAGCGCCGGCTCGAGCG
>JAICVB010000124.1 GCA_025935545.1 Gemmatimonadales bacterium | reverse complement strand
GCGCTTCAGTTCCGGGAGCGGCCCGGCCCGTTCCGACTGGCACGCCGAACGCTCGATCTCAAAGGACTGAAGTCGGGACACTACCGACTGACGCTGTCCGTTCGTCAGGGCTCAGGATCCCCACTCGTGAGAGGCGCGGATCTCTACATTGCCGATCAAGCCGACTGAGACGCCTGGATCAGTCCGATTGAAGCAGTATCCCGCCAGCGTTTTTCCAATTCTCATCCGACGAAAGCCCCACGCCCGCCAGTAGCTCCGGGCCTGCGCTCGCGGCGTAGCACGGCCGAGTTGACGGGGACGTGGGCTTTCAATTCCAGGGAAGCGATCCAGATTGTAGGGCCGGGCTCTTCGTCATGGCGGCGTCGGGCCCGCGCGCCGACCCCGTCCATCCCGACCTGCCGCCCTTTCAACCTTCCGCCCTTCCGCCCTTCCGCCCTTCCGACCTTCCGACCTCCCGCCCTCCCGACCTCCCGCCCTTCCGCCCCTACCCGACCCTCACCGTCGCCTTCCGCTCGAGCTTGCCCCATCCCACGATCCGGCCGCGGATCGCCACCACGAAGGCCCGCACCACCACCCAGTACATCACCTGCCGGTAGGCGAACCTTTGCAGGAAGATGAGCCAGGTCAGGGTGCGGTCCTCGCCGGGCTCTATAAGGAAAGCAACCACGGCCGCCAGCCAGTCCACGGCCAGGAAGACGGCGTAGAAGGTGAGGACCTGCATCAGGTCGGTCACGGCGTAGGTGGCGCCGTGCTCCTGGCGTACCAGCCAGACCGAGACGAGGCTCCAGAGGAAGAGGAGGTCCGCCACCGGCGAGATGGCCGGAAAGAGAAGCTGGAAGATCCAGGTGTTCGGCATCGCGATCGTGCCGAGGGAGCCGGTGCGGCGGTCGAAGAGGGCGTCGCGGTGCTTCCACATGCACTGGAGCGTCCCGAACGACCAGCGGAAGCGCTGGCGCGCGAGGGCGCGGAGGGTGTCGGGCGCCTCGGTGAACGCCACCGCGTCGTCGGCGTAGGCGATCACATAGCCGGCGCGACGGACGGCGATCGTCAGGTCCTGGTCCTCCGCCAGGGTGTCGTGGCTGAACCCGCCCAGCGACTCGACGACCGACTTCCGCCAGGCGCCCACCGCACCCGGCACGACGGTGATCGCGTTGATGAGCGAGAGGGCGCGGCGGTCGAGATTCTGGCTGGTGACGTATTCCAGCGCCTGCCAGCGGGTCACCAGGTTCACGCGGTTGCCGACCTTCGCGTTTCCCGCCACCGCCGCGACGCGCGGATCGGCCAGCGGCGCCACCAGCGCCGCGAGCGTCCCGGGCAGGAAGACGGTGTCGGCGTCGAGCCCCACCACGATCTCGCCCCGCGCGCGCGCGATCCCGTAGTTGAGGGCACTCGCCTTCCCGCCGTTCGACTTCCGGTAGATGGAGACCCGCGGGTGACCGCCGAACGCCGCGCGTGCCACCTCCGCCGTGTCGTCCGGTGAGCCGTCGTCCACCACGACGATCTCGACCTCCCCGTCGTACTGCTGCGCCAGGAGACTCTGCACCGTCGCGCCGATCACGCGCGCCTCGTTGAAGGCCGGCACCACCACGCTCACGACCGGCGCGTAGCCGGGCCGCCGCACCGGGCGCCGGAAGGCGCGCTGCACCACCGCCATCCCCACCACCACCGCGAGCCGCGCCACGCCGAGGGCCACGGCCACGAGGAAGATCCAGTGGAGCAGCCACTCGACGGCACCCACCACGCCGAAGGTGGCGAACTCGAGGAAGCGGGTCATGCCGCTCGCGACCGGCACCCGCGCCATCGCCTCGTCGCGCGGGATGCCGGCGAGCTCGGAGAGGAGGACGAGCGTGTCGCCGCGGGCGCGGAGGGAGTCGATCAGCGGGCCGAGCGCGGCGACGGTCTGGGCCCGGTCGCCGCCGCCGTCGTGCAGGAGGATCACGTTGCCCGAGCGGTCGGCCGTCACCGCCCGCCGCTGCTGGAGGACGGTGTCCACGATCGTCCCGACACCCGGCTCCTCCCAGTCCTCCGCGTCCACGTGCAGCCCCGCCGTCACGTACCCCAGCTCGCTCGCGATGCTCACCGGCACCAGCTCGGCGCTGTCGGTCGGCTCGGCGTCGCCGAAGTAGGGGGGGCGGAAGAAGGCGGAGCGGCGGCCGGTCACCGCCTCGAGCAGGCGCTCGGTGGCGTCGAGCTGGAGGCGCGTGATGAAGGCGGAGGTGAGCGCCAGGTTCGGGTGCGTGAAGGTGTGGTTCCCGAACTCGTGCCCCTCGGCCACCAGCCGCCGCATGATGGGGATGTGGCGCTCGACGTTCTCGCCGATCACGAAGAAGGTGCCCGGCGCGTGGTAGGCGCGGAGGGTGTCGAGGATGATCGGCGTCCAGGTGCCGTCGGGGCCGTCGTCGAAGGTGAGGGCGACGCGGTGCGCGCTCCGGCCGTCGCGGCGGACCACCCAGGGCGAGGGCCAGGCGTCGATCGTCTCCGAGCGGACCAGCCCGCTCAACGAATCGATGACGATCCCGCGATGACCGGTGGTCGGTTGCGCCGAGAGGCGGAGGATCTCGCCGTCGCCGTCGAACTCGACGTCGTAACCGGGCGGGATGGCGGCCAGGCCCGCGGCCGGCGGGAGATCGCGATGGCGGCCGATGACGCGCCAGAGCGCCGGATCCTCCGAGCCCAGCCGCCAGATGGCGCGGCCGGCGGCGCCGGCGGCGTCGCCCACCAGCGACTGGTTCCAGGCGGTGGCGGCGTCGAGGTACCAGGCGACGTGGTCGGTCGAGTCGGGATCGGTCCACGTGAGGTAGGGATTGAGCGAGACGGAGTCGAAGACGACGCGCGCGGCATGCTCGCGGCCCGCCGCCATGACGTCCTGGAAGGTCAGCTCGCCGCCCGAGGCGTCGGGGCCGGCGTCGTTCCAGTCGTAGCCGTAGGCGCCGATCGCGAGGATGGTGTGCGCGGGGTCGAGCACGCGAAGCGCCTGGCGCACCTGGGCCGCGTACCAGCCCTCGCTCGCGACCGGGCCGGGATCGCCGCTCCCGTAGTGCTCGTCGTAGAGCATGAGGAAGATGTCGTCGGTGGCGGCGGCGACTTCCCGAAGCCAGCCCGCCTCCGCGCCGGTCCCGATCGCCATCGTGGTG
This sequence comes from Gemmatimonadales bacterium, assembly GCA_025935545.1. Taxonomy (GTDB): domain Bacteria; phylum Gemmatimonadota; class Gemmatimonadetes; order Gemmatimonadales; family GWC2-71-9; genus JAICUF01. The sequence goes on along the minus strand of JAICVB010000124.1, from coordinate 3,608 downwards.
ATCGCGCCGTGCACGGCGAGCGAGGTGCGGAGCGCGCGCACGAACTCGAGCAGCGCGGGGTGGAGGTCGTCGGGGACGTTCTCGAAGTCCACGGTGACGCCGCCCAGGCCCCAGCGGCGGACGAAGTCGTCGAGCTGGGCCACGGCGCGCGCGCGGCTCGCGGCCGTGGCGAGGAGGCGGCGGAGGTCGCGCGTGCCGAACTGCTTCGCGCCCGAGTCGAAGTTGCTCACCATCGCGAGGATGAGCGGGCGGTCGGGGTCGGGGAGGCGCTCGATGACGTAGGGGATCCGGCGATCGGGTGCGAAGCGGAGCGAGTCGCCGCCCGTCGCGATGAAGCTCCACTCGCAGACGACCCAGTCCATCTCGCGCGCGTGCGCGGCGAACGAGGCGTAGGAGTTGTCGTCCCAGTTGACGTAGAAGCCGGCGGTGATCGGCTGCTGCGTGGCGGCACGGGCGGGCCGGCGGGCGGGGCGGGCGAGCGGGAGGTGCGCGGCGCGAACGGCCGCGGGCGCGCGGCGGCGGCCCATCGCGGCGAAGAGGCGGCGCCGCGCGGCGAGGCGCTCGCGGGCCTTCCGGGTGGTGAGGAGCGCCGGGAGGCGGGTGACGCTCCGGTCGGCGCGCCACTCGGGGAGGAGCGGGGGCACGAAGATGCTCGCGACCACGAGCGCCGCGAGCAGGGTGGTGACGACGCCGGTGGCGAGCGCGGCAAAGCGAAGGCGGCGCCAGCGGCGGCCGGAGGGGTCGAGGAAGACGCTATTGGTCATTGGCCAGGGATGTCATTGCGAGGAGCGAAGCGACGAAGCAATCGCGCGGGAGACCGGAGCCCAGCGCGACGCGATTGCTTCGGCCCTGCGGGCCTCGCAATGACTGCGTCCCCTTACCCCTTGGCTTCTCCCGCCGCCGCGACCGTCTCGGGCTCGCCGGTCGGCGCCGGCATCGCCAGCGCCTCCGCCACGATCCGGTTCTGCTCCTTCGCGTGCGCGGCCGGGTAGCCCTCGGCCGGGCTCGCGCGGTCGGGGCGGCCGACGTAGCGGAGCGGTACGCCGTCGGGAAGGAGCGGGCGGAGCCGCGGCTCGACCCAGGTCCAGGCGCCCATGTTCCGCGGCTCCTCCTGCGCCCAGACGATCTCCTCGACGCCGGGATACCGCGCGATCACCTCGCGGACCTCCCGCTCGGGGAAGGTGCTCAGCTGCTCCAGCCGGACCAGCGCCGGCCGGCCGTCGCGCGCCTCGCCCGCGTCCTCGAGGAGGTCGTAGTAGAGCTTGCCGCTCATGAGGACCAGGCGGGTGACGCCCGCCGCGCGATCCTTCATCGCCGGATCGTCGAGCACCGGCTGGAAGGTGCCGCTCGTGAGGTCGGCCAGGTGCGACGCCGCCTGCGGCAGGCGCAGGAGACTCTTGGGCGTCATGATCACGAGCGGACGCTGCCGCTCGCGCCGCGCCTGCCGCCGGAGGAGATGAAAGTACTGCGCCGGCGTGGTGCAGTTGGCGATCCGGAGGTTCCCCTCCGCGGCGAGCTGGAGGAAGCGCTCGAGCCGCGCACTCGAGTGCTCGGGGCCCTGGCCCTCGTAGCCGTGCGGCAGGAGGAGGGTGAGGCGCGACGTCTGCCCCCACTTGGAGAGGCCGGCGGCGATGAACTGATCGATCATCACCTGCGCGCCGTTGATGAAGTCGCCGAACTGCGCCTCCCAGAGCACCAGCGACTCGGGCGCGGCCACGCTGTAGCCGTACTCGAAGCCGATGCAGGCGAGCTCGGAGAGCGGGCTGTTGTGCAGCTCCATCGTCGCGGTGGCGCCGGGCAGGTGCATGATCGGCGCGTAGCGCTCGCCGGTTTCGGCGTCGTGCAGCACCATGTGCCGGTGGCTGAAGGTGCCGCGCTCGGTGTCCTGCCCGGTGAGCCGGATCGGCACGCCCTCGACGAGGAGCGACGCCAGCGCCAGCGCCTCGCCCTGTCCCCAGTCGATCCCGCCGTCGGGGCCGAGCGCCGGGCGGCGCCGCTCGAGCTGGCGGATGAGCTTGGGGTGGACGTGGAATCCCTCGGGCCAGGCGAGGAGCGCGTCGTTGAGCCGGGTCAGCGTCTCCGCCGGCAGCGCGGTCTCGACCGCCGCGGCCGGGGTGACGGGACGCGGCTGCTCGCCCGAGGGCCGCGTCGTCTCGCGGCTCGCCTTGAACTGCTGCTGGATGTCGAGGAGCCGCTGGTAGGCGGCCTCCGCCGCCGCGTCGGCCTCCTGCGCCGTGACGATCCCCTCCGCCGCCAGCTGCTCGGCGTAGCGCTGGCGCACCGTCGGGTGCGCCTTGATCGCCTGGTACATCTGCGGCTGGGTGTAGGCCGGCTCGTCGCCCTCGTTGTGGCCGTGCCGGCGGTAGCCCACGAGATCGATCAGCGCGTCGCCGCCGAACGTCGCGCGGTACGCCATCGAGAGCCGGACGGCGGAGAGGCACGCCTCCGCGTCGTCGGCGTTGACGTGGACGATGGGGATGTCGAACCCCTTGGCGAGATCGCTCGCGTAGCGGGTCGAGCGCGCCTCGTTCGGATCGGTGGTGAAGCCGACCTGGTTGTTGGTGATGATGTGCTGGGTGCCGCCGGTGCCGTAACCGGGGAGCGAGCCCAGGTTGAGGGTCTCCGCCACCACGCCCTGGCCGGCAAAGGCCGCGTCGCCGTGGATCACGACCGGCACGGCGACATTCGGGTCCACGACGGCTTCGGCCGCGTGCCGGTCGGTCTGCCGCGCGCGGGCGCGGCCGTCCACCACCGGTCCCACGAACTCGAGGTGGCTCGGGTTCGGCACCAGGGTGACGCCGACCGTCTGGCCGCCCGCCGCCTGGTAGGTGCCCTCGGCGCCGTGGTGGTACTTCACGTCGCCGGTTCCCGCCTCGGCGCCCGCCTCCGCGCCGTCGGGCTTCGAGCCGCCCTCGAACTCGGCGAAGATCGTCTCGGGCGGGCGGCCCACGGTGTGGGCCAGCACGTTGAGCCGGCCGCGGTGCGCCATCCCGATCACCACCTCGCGGGCGCCGTGCTCCGCCGCGAGGTCCATGGTGAAGTCGAGCATCGGCACCAGCAGGTCCACGCCCTCGATGGAGAAGCGCTTCTGGCCGAGGTAGGCCTTGTGCAGGAACTTCTCGAGGGCCTCGACCTCGGTGAGCCGCGCGAGGAGCCGCTTCTTCTGGTCGGGCGCGAGCGGCTGGCGGAAGGCGCCCGACTCGATCTGCTCGCGGAGCCAGACGCGCTGCTCGTGACTCGCGATGTGCTCCACCTGGTAGGCCAGCGTGCCGCAGTAGGTCTCCCGGAGGTGCGGCAGCGCCTCGGCCAGCGTGGCGCCGGGGACGAAGATCCGGAGCACGTCGGTGGGGATCCGCGCCATCACCTCGGGCGTGAGGCCCAGCGGTTCCGGGTCGAGCGCGGGATCGCCGATCGGCTCGCTGCCGAGGGGATCCAGATGCGCCGCGAGGTGGCCGTGGGTGCGGAAGGCCTTGACGAGGGCCGAGTCTGGAAGCTTGTCGCCTCGCTCTCCTCGGCGCTCGCCCGGCTCCACGGTCTCGGCGTCATCCACCTCGACATCAAGCCGGCCCACGTCCTCGTGGCCCCGGACGGGGAGGTCTGCTGCGCCG
>JAICVB010000083.1 GCA_025935545.1 Gemmatimonadales bacterium | reverse complement strand
CCGGCGGGCGGCGGTAGTCGCCCAGGCGCGCGACGCCACTGGCGTCGGTGCGCGCGCTTGCGACGAGGCGGCCGGTCGCGTCGTGCAGCGCCACGGCGGCGCCGGCGCGGGGGCGGCCGTCGCTCGCACCCGTCACCCATACCGCGCCCTCCTCCGCGCCGATCTTCGCGTGCACGCCGAGGTCGGTGACCTGCACCAGCGCGATGGGCGGGTTCCGGCGGAGGGCGGAATCGAGCCGCGTGCTCGTGATGCGAACGGCCAGGAGCGTGGGCGCGCCGGGCGTCCGGGCGTCGGGCGCGGGAAGAGTGATGCCGTACACGCGCGGCACGTCCTGCGGGCCGCGCACCGGTATGCGCCGGGTGGTCGCGCCGCTGGCCAGCCCCTTCCAGTGGTCCTCCCACCCCCAGTCGCGCGCGAGGAACGTGGGCAGGAGCGAGTCGGGGACCGGCGCCACGGTCACGTCGAGCGTGTCCACGTTGACCCAGGTGACGGCCAGGGTACGGAGGCCGCGCCGCTCGACCGTGGCGCGGCCGAAGAGATAGTTGATGCCGGGACTGTACCCCGTGGTGCGCGTCGCCGCCGCGGTATTCCCGGTGAAGCGCTGGCCGAAGATGTCGCGGAGTGCGGTGTCCACCACGACGGCGTAGGCGGTCCGCGGCCGCAGGCTGGTGGTGAGCACCCAGTCGGCCCGGGTATCGCTGGTGTCGTCCACCGAGAACGGCACCCGGGGATAGAGCTGGACCCGCCGGGCCACGTCGGCTCCCTTGACCGGCGTCGAGAAGCGTACGATGATGGGTCCGGTCGGACAGGCCTTGTCCCAGCCGCAGTCCGCCTTCTTCAGCCGGAAATCCCCGTACGTGGCGAGCGCCCACCGCACCAGCGTGGCGCGGCCCCGTGCATCGAACGCCGATGGATAGACCAGCTCGCCCGCACAGCCTCGCGGCAGCGGGCGGGCCGGCACGAGGCGCACGACCCGCCGCAGCGAGTCCGCCGAGCGGTCGCGGTCCCAGCCTCCGGCCTCCCTGAATTCGTAGCGATCGTCGCGGCCGATGGGCCGTTCCGAGACCCTGGCAAGCCGCACCACCCCGGGTGCGGCGCAGGTGCGCCCGAACTCGACGTAGACCGACGCGAGGTCGGCCGAATCCACCGGCGCATCCACCACCAGCTCGAAGACGGCGTTCGGCGGAAGGAACTGCGCGGCGCCGCGGCGGCCGTTGACCGGCGTGCCCGCCAGCACGCGCGGCCCCCGCACCTGGATGGTGAAGCGGTAGGGACGGGCCAGGCGGGCGCCGTCCATGGCGCTGAACCCGGTGCCGACGGTGACGGTGTACGAGACGCCGGAGGCGAGCGGCGCGGCAGGCCTGAAGCGGAGCGTCACGGGGTCCCGCCACTCGGCGGCGCCCGCCACGCGCGGCTCGATCGTGAGGATCCCGCGCGGGTCCACCGTCCGGTCGAGCGAGCCGGCCACCGGACGGTCGAAGGTGACGGTGATCGGGCTGGTCGGCGCCGCGTCGCCGGCGGGATTGACCCGCAGCACCCGGAGCGCCGGCGGGCCGTCCGCCAGGATCGCGGCGGCGGCGAGGGCCGGAACGAGACGCGAAAAATGGGTCACGGGTGCTCGGTAATGGACGGGGTAGGACTAACTTAGCCCCACCCGGGACTTGCGCACAGTTGTTTCAGTGTGAGATTACTCACCGTCGGAACGCGGGGTAGGTGCCATACTCTGGCTCGCTGATGCTTACTGAACCGCCGGCCCCCGGCCGCCGGGTCTTGTCCCACCCCTTCCGTGGAGTCGTATGATGAAGCTTCGCGCTCTCGTTCTGCCTTGCCTGCTCTCTGCGGGGCTGTGGGTCCCGGCGGCCCACGCACAGCGGCAGGGAACGCTCGAATTCGGACTGTACGCCCGCAAGAACTGGTTCGGCGAAAGCTACGCCCTGGCGAACCGGGTAGGCGGGGGGGCGCGTCTCGGCTTCTACCTGCTCCGGCACCTGGAGCTCGAGGCCAACGGCGCCTACACGCCGACCCGTCTCCGGCCGGAAACCACCAATGAAGATGTCCGCGTCTGGCGCTTCAACGGCGCGCTCCACTACGACATCCCGCTGAGCGACCACGCGGCCTTCATCCTGGGCGGCGGCTACACCTACAACAAGTACCAGCTCCGCGCGGCGGGCACCAACAACGACATGGGACACGAGACCGGCCCCAGCGGCCTGGTGGGCTTCCGCTTCGGCCTGGGGAGCACCGTGTCGATCCGGATCGACGGCACCTTCGACTACTTCTCGAGCCCGGACTCGCTGCTCACCTTCCCGAACGTCGAGAAGGACTACCACTACGGCGTGCAGGCGGGCCTCGCCTTCCTGTTCGGCAACCGCGGTGAGAGCTACAAGGGCAACGCCGACGCGGACGGCGACGGCGTGAACGATGCCGCCGACCAGTGCCCCGGCACCCCGAAGGGCACCCAGGTCAACAGCTCGGGCTGCCCGATGGTCGCGGCCGTGAACGCGGACTCGATCCGCATGGCGGCGCAGGCCGACTCGATGCGGATGAAGATGCACGCCGACTCGGTGGCCGCGGCGGCCCGGGCCGATTCGCTCCGCATGGCACAGGAAGCCCAGGCCAAGGCGGCGCAGGCGGCCAAGGACAGCGCCGAGGCGGCAGCCAAGGCCAACGCCGACCGCATCGCGGCGCTGGAGGACAGCCTCCGCTCGGCTCGCGGCGCGGCCCTCCGTGCCTCGCTCCGCGACTCGCTGGCCGCGGCCCGGATGCGCGACAGCCTGCGCGTCCTCATGGCCACGCCGAACGCCAAGCTCATCCTGGCCGGCGTGAACTTCGCGACCAACTCGGCGACGCTCACCCAGAGCTCGCGCTTCATTCTGGACGAGGTGGCGCAGTCGCTCGTGGCCAACCCCGACGTCCGGATCGAGGTGGGCGGACACACCGACAATACCGGGTCGCGGGCCCTCAACGAGCGCCTCTCGCAGGCGCGCGCGGAGTCGGTCAAGCAGTACCTGGTGGACCATGGCGTCTCGGCCGACCGGCTCGAGGCCAAGGGATACGCGTGGGATCGTCCGGTGGCGACCAACAAGACGATCGCCGGCCGCGCGATGAACCGCCGTACCGAGCTCGACCGCCTCAACTAGGGCGGGCTCCAGGCAGCACCGGCGCCGCGCCGGTCCTTCGGGACCGGGCGCGGCGCTCGTTTTTCGGGCTAGCGGCCGCCGGCGCGGGTGCCGGTCGAGGTGATCAGGACGACGCCGGCCACGATGATCGCCGCGGCGAGGAGGGTACGGGCGGAGAGCTGCTCGCCAGCCAGGGCCCAGCCGACCAGCACCGCGACGGCGGGATTGACGTAGGCGTAGGTGGAGACCCGGGCGGGGGTGGAGACCCGGAGGAGCCAGACGAAGGCGGTGAACCCGATCAGCGAGCCGAAGATGATCAGGTACACGACCGCCACCGCCGACCGCCCGGTGACGGCCGCCGGGTGAAAGGCCGCCAGCTCCCCGCTCGCGAGCCCGGCGAGCAGGAGTCCGCCGCCGCCGGCCAGCATCTCCATCGCGGTCGCGAGCTGCGGCGAGCGAGGCAGCCCGGCGCGATGCGAATAGACGGAGCCGATCGACCAGGAGATCGACCCGCCCGTGAGCACGAGGGCGATGAGCGGATCCACCCGGCTCCCGCCCGCCAGGTGCCCCGGTGCCACCAGCAGCGCCACGCCGGCGAGCCCGATCAGGAGGCCGGCCACCGTTCCCGCGCCGGGTCGCTGGCGGGTCCCTCCCACCCACTCGACCAGCACCGTCCAGACCGGGACCATCGCAACCAGGAGCGCGGTCAGCCCCGACGCCACCCGCTGCTCGCTCCACACCACGGCACCGTTGCCCAGGGTGAGGAGCAGGACGCCGATCAGGATCGCGGCGATCCAGTGCCGGCGCGTCGGCGCCGGCGCGCCCCTCGCCCGGGCCCACGCGAACAGGAGTGTTCCCGCGATGAGAAAGCGGACACCCGCCATGACGAACGGCGGAATCGTCTCGATGGCAATGCGGATGGCGAGGTAGGTGGAGCCCCAGATGAGGTAGACCGCCGCGAAGGCGGCGATCACGCGGGAGCGGGGGGCGGCCTCGGGCATGCGCCAAGATAATGGCGGCCCTGCCGGGCGCGGCGTAGCTTGGGTGATGCCCTCCCCAAAGAGCGAACCGGCCGGCTACGCGCGCCGCGTGGGACTCTTCTCCGGCGTGATGATGGTGATCGGCGGCATCATCGGCTCGGGGATCTTCCGCAATCCGCAGGTCGTGGCGCAGCGGGTCCACACGCCGGGCCTGACCCTCGGAACGTGGGTGCTGGGCGGGGCGATCGCGCTGATCGGCGCCTTCGTGTACGGCGAGCTGGGCGCGCGCTTCCCGCGGGCCGGCGGCGGCTACGTGTACATCCGCGACGCCTACGGCACCCTGCCCGCCTTCCTCTACGCCTGGGCCCTGCTCCTCATGGTCGCGACGGGCGCGATCGCGGCGGTGGCCGTCACCTTCGCCAACTACTTCATCGCCCTCACCGGGCTCGCCATCGCGCCCAACGTGCTCGCGGGGATCGCGATCGTCGCGCTGACGGTGGTGAACTACCTGGGCGTCAGGCCGGGCGCGGTCACCCAGAACATCTTCACCGTGCTCAAGCTGGCGGCGCTCGCGGTGGTGATCGGGGCCGGGCTCGCGGCGCTCGCGCACTGGCTGCCGGCGCCGCCGCCGGCCGGCGCGCCGGTCGCGGCGCCGGCCTCGCCCATCCTGGCCCTCGCCGCGGCGCTCGTGCCGGTGCTGTTCTCCTACGGGGGCTGGCAGCAGACCAACTACATCGCCGAGGAGATCATCGATCCCGAGCGGAACCTGCCGCGCGCGCTGGTCATCGGGGTGATCGGCGTGGTCATCGTGTACCTGCTGGCCAACTGGACCTACCTCGCGACCCTTGGCCCCGCCGGCCTCGCGGCGAGCGAGGCGCCGGCGGCCGACGCGATGGGCCGGCTGCTGGGGCCCGCCGGCCGCACGTTCATCACTGCCGGCATCGTCGTCTCGACCTTCGGCTTCCTGAACCTCGTGATCCTGGTCTCGCCGCGGGTGTACCAGGCGATGGCGGCGGATGGGCTCTTCTTTCCGCGCCTCGCCCGGCTGCACCCGCGCTACCGCACGCCCGGCGCCGCGCTCGTGGTACAGTGCGTGTGGGCGGTCCTGCTCCTCGGGCTCGGCACGTACGGCGCCCTGCTCGACTACGTCGTCTTCGCGGACTGGATCACCTTCTCCGCCACCGCCTCGACCCTCTTCATCTATCGCGCGCGCGCACGGCGCCAGGCCGGCGGCGATCCCGCCACCTTCCTGACGCCGGGGTATCCCGTGACGCCGCTCCTCTTCATCGCGGCGGGGATCTATGTCGTGGTGGGCTCCATCGCGTCAAATCCCGCCAACGCGCTCAAGGGGACGGCGCTCCTCCTCGCCGGCGTGCCGGTGTACCTCTTCTGGCGCTCGCGGGCGCCCCGCTAGCCCGCCTTACCGCGCCGCCAGCTCCGCTTCTTCCGCGGCGGCGCGGGCGGCTCCGCCTCGATCGGCTCGTCGGCCAGGTACTCCTCGCGGTACATCCGGATCAGCTCGAAGAAGTATGAGATGGCAAGCGGCCCCACGAGGAGGCCGAGCAGTCCGAAGTACTTGAGTCCCGCGAAGGCGCCGATCACCGTGATGAAGGGATGGATCTGCGCGTACCGCCGGAAGACCCAGGGCCGGATGATGTTGTCGATGTTGCCGATGACGATGATGCCCCAGAGGGCGAAGAGTACCGCCGCCAGGTAGTGCCGCTCGAGCGCCAGCACCAGCACCGCCGGCGCCCACACGAGGCCGCTCCCCACCACCGGCAGGATCGCGACGATCACCGTCACCACGCCCCAGAAGAAGGCGTTGGAGAGGCCCGCGGCGACGAAGGCCAGGCCGACGCAGAGGCCCTGCACCGTCGCCGTGGCGAAGGTGCCGATCAGGGTGGAGACGGTGACGTCCTTGAACCGCCGCTTGAGCAGCTCGCTGTTCTCGGCGGAGAACGGGATGAACGGCCGCATGTTGCGCCACACCCGCCGGGAGTCGCAGAGGAGGTAGTAGAGGCCGAAGAAGGCGACGGTCAGCTGGATGCCCAGCCGCGCGAGCGTCCCGACGAGGCTGAGGGCGCCGGTGCCCACCCACGCCATGGCCCGCGAGCCCAGGGCCTCGATCTGCGCGCCCACGTCGTAGGGGCCGATCCGGAGCTCGCGGAGGCGGTCCACCAGCGAGCTCCGGATGACGCCGCCCGCGATGTCCTGCGCCTCGTTTGCGATGAGCCCGGCGGCCGACGCGACGGGCAGCACGATCACCAGGATCGCGAGCACGATCACCATCCCGGCGGCGAGGCCGCGCGGCATCCGGGCCGCGAGCCGCCGGTGCAGCGGCGCGAAGACCACGTAGAGGACCGGCGCGCCGAGGAGGCCGGTGCTGAACGGCCAGAGGGCGATCGCGAGCGCGACGCCGAGGATCAGGATGACGAGCGAGGCCCGCTGCTGCTTCGAGTCGAGGAGGGGCATGCGCTAATCTGGACGGCGCCGGCCGCCGCCGCCAGCGGCACTGGTTGGGGCCGGGACCGCGGCCTACCTTACAGGCGCCGATGACCGACCGGTTCAACCTCATTCTCATCGCGGCCCTCGCGGCCGCCGGACTGCTGGTGCTGGGACTCCTGCTCCGGAGCGAGCTCACGCGCCGGCGCGACCGCGAGCGGGAGGCCCGCCGGGTCGACCGCCAGCTCCGGAGCCTCACCGGCGCCCTCCGCGAGTCGGTCGTGGCCTACGATCTCGACCTCCGCCTCCAGTTCGTGAATCCCGCCTTCACCGCCGTCACCGGCTACGCCACCGACGAGCTGCGCGAGCGGAACTTCATCGACTACATCCATCCCGAGGACCACGCCGCCGTCACGGCCGGGCGGGAGAAGCTCGCGCGCGGCGGCGATCCGGTGGACCAGGAGTACCGCATCATCCGGAAGGACGGCCAGGAGCGGTGGGTGTCGAGCACCTGGCAGATGATGCGCGACGACGACGGCAATCCGGTGGGCTACCTCGGCACCGAGCTCGACATCACCGAGAAGAAACGGGGCCAGAGCCGGCTCCGGGATGACGCCGAGCTGTTCCAGGCCGTCATGCAGGTCCAGCAGGCGGTGGCGGAGGCGGGCCTCGATTCGCAGACGGTCATGCGGGTGATCGCCGAGCGCGCGCTCGCCCTCACCGGGGCCACCGGCGCCGTCGTCGAGATGCTGCAGGGCGATGAGCTGGTCCCCCGCGTCGCGGTGGGTGTGGAGGCGCCGGCCCAGACGTCGGCCCACCGCCTCCGGAGCGGCCTCTCCGCGAGCGCCGTCCGCACCGGCGAGATGCAGCGCACCGATGACGCCGCCGCCGACCCGCGGATCGACCGCCGCATCGTCGAGCACGACGGCATGCACTCCATCGTCGTCGTCCCGCTCAAGGCGGAAGGACGCATCCTCGGCGTGCTGCGGGTGGTGGCGCCCGGGGCCGGCGCCTTCCGCGACCGCGACGCCCGGGCACTCGAGCTGCTGGCGGGAATGATGGGCTCGGCCGTGAGCCACGCGGCGGCCTTCGAGGGCCGCCAGAGCCGGCTCGAGGACCGCACCCGCGCCCTGCAGGAGAGCGAGCAGCGGTTCAAGCACCTCGTGGATGCCGCCCAGGAGGGAATCTGGGTGGTGGATGACCGCGGGCTCACCACCTACGCCAACCAGCGGATGGCGGACCTCCTGGGCCACGGCCACGGTGAGCTCACGGGCCGGCCCATCTTCGAGTTCGTGGAGCCGGCCGCGCGCCCCGACCTCCAGCGGCTGGTGGCCGCGGGTACCGGAGAACTGCGCGCGCCACGCGACGTGCGCTTCCGCCGGCGCGACGGCGGCGAGCTGTGGGCCACCGTCGCCACCAACCCGATCGTGGGGCGCGAGGGCGAGTTCGTCGGCACGGTGGCGATGGTCAGCGACATCACGGAGCGCAAGCGCGCCGAGGACCGGCTGCGGCGGACGGCGGAACGTCTCCGCGCCCTGCATGAGCTCGACCAGGCGGTCCTCGCTGCGGATTCGCCGGCCGCGGTCGGCGCGGCGGCGCTCACCCACCTGCGCGGACTCGTGCCCTGCCATCGCTGCACCGTCGTGCTCTATGATTTCGCCGCGGGCGAGGCGGAGCTGGTGGCCGGCGTCGCGGCCAACGCGCCGATTCCCGGCGGCCGGATCCCTCTCAGCGAATTCTCGCCGGCCGCCACACTCCGTCGGGGCGCGGTCCGTCAGGTGGCGGACATCACCGCCCTCCCCGACCGGCCCCCCATGATCGACCGCATCGCCGCCGACGGCGTGCGCGCGCTCCTCTCGGTGCCACTCCTGGTGGAGGGCGAGGCCATCGGCGAGCTCAACATCGGCGCCGCCACCGCCAACGGCCTCACGCCGGAGCACCGCGAGATCGCGCTCGAAGTGGCGACCCCCCTCGCCACGGCGATCCAGCAGGCGCGGCTCCGAGCCGAGGTGGCACGGCACACGGTGGAGCTGGAGCGACGGGTGGAGGAGCGCACCGCGGAGCTCCGCGAAGCCAATGCCGAGCTTGAGGCCTTCTCCTACTCGGTGTCGCACGACCTGCGGGCGCCCATCCGGCACCTGGGCGGCTTCGCCCAGCTGCTGCTCGAGGATCACGGGGGCGAGCTGGGCGCGCGGGCCCGGCACTACGCCGAGCGGATCCGCGCCGGCGCGCGCGAGATGGCCGCGCTGGTGGACGACCTCCTCAGCCTCGCCCGCGTCTCGCGCCAGGACCTGGTCCGCCGCCGCACCGATCTCGACGCGCTGGTGGCCGACCTCCGGACCGAGTTTGCCCCCGAGACCGAGAAGCGCGGCATCGAGTGGCAGGTCGAGCCGCTCCCCGCCGTGAACGCCGATCCGGCGCTCATGCGCGTGGCGGTCGGCAACCTCCTCGCCAACGCCGTCAAGTTCACGGCGCCGCGGGAGCGGGCGCAGATCCGCGTCTATCCGGTCGAGTCCGACGGCCAGACCGGCCTGGCCGTGGCCGACAACGGCGTGGGCTTCGGGATGGCGCACGCGGGCCGGCTCTTCGGGGTGTTCGAGCGGCTGCACCGGCCGGAGGAGTTCGAGGGAACCGGCGTGGGGCTCGCCATCGTCCAGCGCATCGTGCAGAAGCACGGCGGCCGCGTCTGGGCGGAGGCGGAGCCCGACCGCGGCGCCACGTTCTACCTGACGGTGGGCAGTGGCGCAGCCGATTGACATCCTGCTGGTCGAGGACGATCCCGCCGACGCGGAGCTGACGCTGCGCGCACTGTCGCGCAGCGGGCTCGAGCCGACGGTCGAGCACGCGCCGGATGCCGAGGAGGCGCTGGACGCCCTCGAGCGGCGCGGCCTCCGGCCGCGGCTCGTGCTGCTCGACCTCAAGCTGCCCGGGATGAGCGGCCTCGACCTCCTCCGGCGGCTTCGCTCCGCCGACGGCACGCGAACCCTTCCGGTCGTCGTCTTCACCTCGTCGGCCGAGCCGCGCGACCTGACCGGGAGCTACGGCGCGGGCGCCAACGCCTACGCCCAGAAGCCGGTGAACTTCGATGACTTCGGCGAGACGCTCCGGCGCGTGTGCCAGTTCTGGCTCGCGGTGAACCGCGCCCCCGAGCCGCCGGCCTGACGGTCCAAACCCTCCAGCGCGGCCCGGCATCGAAGGACTGTGCCCGTTCGCGCCCTCTGCCCCCCGACCGAGGCATCCCGCGGAATGACCGACCTCGTGGCGCGTGCGCGTGACGGAGACGAGTCGGCATTCGGGGACCTCTACCGCACCCATGCGGGGCGCGTGTACGCGCTCTGCCTCCGCCTCGAGGCGGATGCCGCACGCGCCGAGGAGCTCACGCAGGACGTCTTCGTGCGGGCATGGGAGCGGTTGGGATCGTTCCGCGGCGAGAGCGCCTTCGGGACGTGGCTCTACCGGCTCGCGGTGAACGTGGTACTCTCGGACCGGCGGGCGGCCTGGCGGCGCGCGCGGCGGGTCTTCACGGCGGAGGATCCCTCGGTGCACGAGCGGGCGCGCGACACGGCGGG
>JAICVB010000032.1 GCA_025935545.1 Gemmatimonadales bacterium | reverse complement strand
GCGCTCCTCGGCCCGGAGCGCGTGGCTCACGTCGGCCAGCACGATCAGCTCGTGCGGGCGGCCGTCCTGGCGGAAGGAGCTCCGGCGCATCTCCCACCGCCCCCACCCGCCGGGGAACGCGGCGTCGAGGGTACGCGGGGTCGGCCCATCGAGGCATTCGGCGAGGCCGAGGCTCGCGGCGGTGCGGCCGAGGAGGGCGTCGGCGGGGCGCGCCATGAGGAGCTCGCCGGAGCGGTTCACCAGGCGGAGCACGCCGTCGGCGTCGAAGGCAAAGAGCGCGATGTCGATCTCCTCGGTGACGCGCCGGAGGAGCGCGTCGGCCTCGAGGGCGCGGAGCCGCTGGCCGCGCAGCATCTCGCCCAGCGTGTTCACCTCGAGGAAGGCGATGGCGAGCGCGTCCTCGCCGCCGGCGGTGCGGGCGCGCATGCCGAAGTCCCCCTCGCGCACGGCGGCGATCAGGTTGGAGAGCGTCTGCAGCGGCCGCACCACCCGCTCGCGGAGCACCAGCGCTCCCACGAGCCAGACGCCCACGGCGATGATGGTGAAGGTGAGCCGCACCTTGAGCGAGTGCGGCTGGGCCCAGAGGAACCAGGCCGTGAGGAGCACCGCGGGAAGGCCGGACCAGAGCGCGAGGGCGAACACCCGGCGCTCATGCCCCGGCTTGGGGGCGAGGGGCCCGTCAGAGGCCATGGCGCTCCAGCCGGCGATAGAGCGCGCTCCGGCTCAGCCCCAGCGCCTTGGCCGCGAGGCTCACGTTGCCGCCGTGCCGCGCGAGTGCCTTCCGGATGAGCACGGCCTCGACTTCCTCGAGCGGCATGGCCTCCAGGTCGGGGGCCGCGCCCGCGCGATCGTGGAGGCCGAGATCCGCCACGCCGACCGCGGGCCCGGAGGCCATCAGCACGGCGCGCTCGATCGCGTGGTCGAGCTCGCGGACGTTGCCCGGCCAGTCGAAGGCGCGAAGCGCGGCGAGCGCGTCGGGGGCAAAGCGGAGCCCGCGCTTTCCGTAGCGGGCCGCGTAGCGCTCGAGGAAGTGGACGGCGAGGGGCGGGATGTCGTCGCGCCGCTCGCGGAGCGGCGGGAGGTGGATCTCGATCGTGTTGAGGCGGAAGAGGAGGTCCTCGCGGAAGCGGCCGGCCGCCGTCTCCCCGTGCAGGTCGAGGTTGGTGGCCGCGAGCACCCGCACGTCCACCCGCTTCGTGCGCGAGGACCCGACCCGCTCGAACTCGCCGGCCTGCAGGACCCGGAGGAGCCGCGCCTGCTGCGCCGGCGCCAGGTTCCCGATCTCGTCGAGGAAGATGGTCCCGCCGTCGGCCAGCTCGAAGCGGCCGATCCGGTCGGTGCGCGCGTCGGTGAAGGCGCCCTTCACGTGCCCGAACAGCTCGCTCTCGAACACTCCCTCGGAGAGCCCGCCCACGTTGACGGTGACGAGGGGGCGCTCCGCCCGCGCGGACGCGGCGTGGATCCAGTGCGCCACCACCTCCTTGCCGGTGCCGTGCTCGCCCATGATGAGGACGTTGGCATCGGAGGGCGCGACCCGCTCCATGAGCCGGAGCACCGGCTGCATCGCGGCGGAGCCGGCGATGAGGGTCGGAGCGCCGGCCGGGCGGAGGAGGCGGTTCTCGGTCTCGAGGCGCTGGCCGTGGCGGAGCGCGCGCGCCAGCTCGACCTGGGTCCGCACCGTGGCCGCGAGGCGGGCGTTGTCCCACGGCTTCTCGATGAAGTCGCGCGCGCCGCGTCGCATCGCCTCCACGGCCTTGTCCACGCTTCCCCACGCCGTCATCACGATCACCGGCAGCGTCGGGTCCTGGGCGAGGATCCGGGGCAGCAGGTCGAGCCCCTCCTGCCCCGAGGTGGTGTCGCGCGAGTAGTTCATGTCCATGAGGACGGCGTCGAAGTCCTCGCCGTCGAGTGCCGCGAGGAGGGCGGCGGGGGAGCGGGCGGTCCGGGTCTCGTAGCCCTCGCCCTTGAGCAGGAGGCGCGCGGCCTCCAGCACGTCCGGCTGATCGTCGGCGATGAGGAGTCGGGGCGGCGAAGCTGGCACGGGCGTCCGGTCGATGGAGACGACGGAAATCTACGCCCCGATCGGCTACTCCGCCCTGAGGGCCCGCATCGGATCGAGCGCGGCGGCGCGGCGCGCCGGCAGGTAGCTCGCCGCGAGGCCCACCAGGGCCAGGACCAGCGCCGCGACGAAGAAGGTCGCGGGATCGGCCGCGCGCACGCCGTAGAGCTGGGCGGTGAGCAGCCGCGTCCCCGCGAGCGCCCCCGCCGCGCCGAGCACGATGCCGCCGAGCACGAGCCGGAGCCCGCGGCGGAGCACCAGCCGGATCACGTCGGCCCGCGACGCGCCGAGCGCCACCCGGATCCCGATCTCCTGGGTGCGCCGGCTCACGAGGTACGCGATCACCCCGTAGATGCCGAGTGCCGCGAGGAGGAGCGCCGGCACGGCGAAGCCGGTGAGGAGGGCCGCCACCAGGCGGCGCGGCGCCAGGCTCGCGCGCACCTGCGCGCTCACCTCGTGGACACCCGCGAACGGATCGGCGCCGGTGAGCGGGATGTCCGGCTCGACCGCGTGGATGGCGCGCGTGAGGTCGGCCATCACGCGGTCGCTGTCGCCCGACGCGCGGACGACGACGGACATCCAGCCCCACACCGTCAGCGTGTAGGGCACGTACACCTCGGGCACCGCCGGCGCGTCGAGGGTGAAGTGGTGCACGTCGCCCACGAGGCCCACAACAGTCGCGTGCACCGCCTCGCCGAATTCCGGCCGGCCCTGCGCGGACTTGAAGATGGTGAGCCGCCGGCCGATCGGATCGGCGTTGGGCCAGTAGCGCCGCGCCAGCGTCTGGTTCACGATGACGGCGTCGCCCGGGTGATCGATGTCCTCGCGCGTGAAGTTGCGGCCGCGGAGGATGGGGTCGCCCACCGTCGCGAAGTAGGCGGTGTCGGCGATCCGGAAGAGCGCCTGGTCCGAGCCGTCGGCCGCGGGTGCCACGCCCTCGACCTCGAGCCGGGTGCTCATCGAGGCGCCGCTCAGCGGGACGTGGTTGGTGAGCGCCACCGACGTCACGCCCGGAATGCGCGCCGCGGCATCGGCGACGCGGCGATAGAGCGCGATGTCGGCCTCCGGCGTGTGGTAGGCGGCCGGCGGGAAGATCGGCGCGGCGATCAGGTGGTCCAGCCGGAAGCCCGGATCCACATCCTGCAGCCGCGCGAGGCTCCTGATGAGGAGGCCGGAGCCGGTCACCAGCATGAGCGCCAGCGCCACCTCGGCGATGACGAGGGTGGAGCGGAGGCGCACCTCGGCGCGGCCGGTGCCGCTGCCGGTGCTCCCTTCCTTGAGCGTGCCGCCCAGCTCCGGCGACGCGCCCCGGAGCGCGGGGAGGACGCCCGCCGCGATCACCGCGAGCGCGGTGACGACGATGGTCCCGAGGGCCACGTCCCAGCCGACGCTGATCTCGCTCGCGCGCGGGAGGAGCTTCGCCGCCGCGCCCTTGATCCACTCCACGCCCCAGAGCGCGCCGATGATCCCGGCCACCGCGCCCGCGCCGACCAGCACCAGGCTCTCGGCCAGGAGGAGCCGGGCGAGCTCCCGGCGCCGGGCGCCGAGCGCCGTGCGCACCGCCAGCTCGCGCGCCCGGGTCGCGGCGCGCGCCAGCGAGAGGTTCGCGACGTTCACGCACGCGATGAGGAGCACCAGCGCGACGGCGCCCGTGAGGAGCCGGAGCTGCGGCCCGACGCTGCCGATCACCTCCGCCGATACCGGCGTGAGGTCCACGGCGCGCCACGCGCCGTTCTCCGCCGGCCACGTCGCGGCGAGCCGGGCCGCGACGAGCGAGAGCGCGCGCCGCGCGGCGGCCGAATCGACGCCGGCCCGGATCCGGCCGATCACGCGGCTGTCGGCGTGCACGCCGCGCTGGCTCAGGACGGCGGCCGCCGCGGCGGGACCGGCGCTGAGCGGCGCCCACAGCTCGGCCCACACCGGATACCCGAAGTCCTGGCCCATCACGCCGACCACGGTGAGGCTCCCGTCGTCGAGCTGGATCGGCCGGCCGACGATGGCCGGATCGGCGCCGAAGCGCCGGCGCCAGAGCCGCTCCGACAGCACGGCCACCGGGGGCGCGCCGGGCCGCATGTCGTCGGCGATCAGCGCGCGACCGAGGAGCGCGGGCTCCCGGAGCACGCGGAAGAAATCGTCCGACACGTAGGCCGTGAGCACCCGCTCCGCCCCGGCGGCGCCCTTGAGGAGGCTCCCGTTCCCGCGCACGAAGGCCAGGCCCTCGAAGACGTCGGTCCCCGCGCGCCAGTCCTGGAAGGTCGGGTACGACGCGAGCCGGTTGTTGCCGCTCGAGTCCCGCTCCACGGCCACGACCACGCGGCCCGGGTCGGCGTACGGCAGGGGGCGGAGCAGCACGCTCCGGAGCACGCTGAATACCGCGGTGTTGGCGGCGATCCCGAGCGCCAGGGTGAGCACCGCGGCGGCGGTGAAGCCGGGCGAGCGCCGGAGCACCCGCACGGCCCGCCGGAGGTCGGTCAGCAGCGGATGCATCTCAGCCAGTCCTCCTGCCGGCGGTCTCGACTTCGCCCACGAGCCACCCGTCCTTGAGCTGCACGACGCGGTTCCCGTACGCCGCGTTGGCATCCGCGTGGGTCACCTGCACGATGGTCGTCCCCTCGGCGTTGAGCCGGGCGAAGAGCTCCATGATCTCCCGGCCCTGCTCCGAGTGGAGGTTGCCGGTCGGCTCGTCGGCCAGCAGGAGCTTGGGACGCGCGATCACGGCGCGCGCCACGCCGACCAGCTGCTGCTGCCCGCCGGAGAGCTGCCGCGGATACAGGTCCTTCTTCCCGACGATGCTGAAGCGGTCGAGCGTGTCGGCCACCAGCGCGGCGCGCTCCGAGGCGCGCACGTTCCGGTAGCTGAGCGGGATGTCGAGGTTCTCCGCCACCGTGAGGTCGTCGAGCAGGTGGTACTGCTGGAAGACGAAGCCGATCTGGTCGCGCGCGAGCGCCTGGCGCTGCTTGGTGGACAGGCGATCCACCTGCTGGCCCCAGAACTCGTACTCGCCGGTCCACGCGGCATCGAGCATGCCGAGGATGCTGAGCAGCGTCGTCTTGCCGGCGCCGGAGGGCCCCATGATGGTGACGAAGTCACCCTGCTGGATCGTGAGGTTGATCTGCCGGAGCAGGAAGAGCCGGCTGGGGCCCAGGGGAATCGACTTTTCCAGATTGCGGAGCGAAATCATCCTGGCTCGTGCCTCGGTTGAAGATGTGGCGGACTCACCGCGTCATTCGGCCCGCAGCGCGCTCATCGGAGGGACGCGGGCCGCCCGGCGCGCGGGGATCCAGCTCGCCATCACGCCGATGCCCGCGAGGATCAGCACGACCAGCGTGAGCGTGAGCCCGTCGCCCGCCTGGGTCCGGAACAGGAGCGTGGCGAGGGATGCCTGAAGGAGGCGCAGGGCGACCCAGGCCGCGACGAGGCCGATGACGAGGCCGCCGACCATGAGCCGCAGCCCGCGGGCCATCACCAGCGCCTGGACCTGTCCGGCGCGCGCGCCGAGTGCCATGCGGATACCCACCTCGGGCGTACGCTCCGCCACAATGTACGACATCACGGAGTAGATACCGAGGCAGGCCAGCGCGAGCGCGATGGCCGCCAGGGCCGACAGCAGCGCGGTGCTGAACCGCCGCTGCGCCACCGACTGCGACTGCATCCGGTCCATCGTCGTCACGTCGGTCAGCGGCATGTCGGGCGCGACCGACCAGACCGTCCGCTCGAGCGACGGGACGAGCGCCAGCGGGTCGCCTCGGGTACGAAGCACCACGCGGAGCCATGGCCAGGCATCCTGCGAATGCGGCAGGTAGTACTCGGGCTCCGGCGCCACGTCGGCGCCCCCCTGCGGTGTGTCGCCCACCACCCCCACGATCTCGCGGGCCACGTTGCCAGCGCGACCCGGCGTGAACTGCCGGCCGACCGGATTGAGGCCGTGAAAGTACCGGCGGGCAAAGGCGTCGTTGATGATCACCACCGGCGCGCCACCCCGCCGGTCTGCCGCGGTGAAGTCGCGGCCACGCAGGATCGGAATCTGCAGGGTCGCAAAATAGCCGGGGGTGACGGCACGGTCCTGGGCCGAGCGGCCGCGGCCCGGCTCCGGCACTTCACCGGGGAGCAGGAATCCGGAGCTGTGATCCGCGCCGCTCAGCGGCAGTCGCGACGCCATGCCGACGGCCTCGACGCCCGGCACCGATGCCAGCCGGCGCTGCAGGTCGGCGAAGAAGTTGACGGCGTACTCGTCCTTGCCGTCGGCCGCGGGCGGAAGGCCGAGGTTGAACGTGAGCACGCCGGTGGGATTCAGCCCGAGGCTCACGCGGCTCAGCCGGTCGAAGCTCCGGATCAGCAGGCCCGCGCCGGCGAGCAGGACGAGCGCGAGGGCCGTCTGGCCGACCACGAGGGCGCCGCGCAACCGGTGGTGCCGCGACCCGCCCGTGGCGCGCGCGGCATCCTTGAGCAGGGCATGCACGTCAGGCCTGCCGGCGCCGATCAGCGGGAGCAGCCCCGCGGCGAGGCCGGCGCCGATGATGGCGAGGGCCGAATAGGCCAGCACGCGCGGATCGAGGCCCACCTGGTCGAGGCGGGGAATGTCACCGGGGCTCAGGGCCCGCAGGAGATCCAGCGCCCAGGCGGCGGCAAGGACGCCGATGGCGCCGCCGCTCACCGCCAGCAGCACCGACTCGATGACCAGCTCGCGCGCGATCCGCGCACGGGACGCGCCAAGCGCGGTGCGGAGCGCCAGCTCCCGCTGACGCCGGACGGCGCGCGCGAGGATCAGGTTGGCGACGTTGGCGCACGCAATGAGCAGCACGAGCGTGACCGCCCCGAGGAGGAGCAGGAGCGCCGGCCGGACGCCGCCGACCATGCGCTCGTGCAGTGAGATCACCTTCACGCCGAAGCCGGTGTAGGTGCCGGGGAAACGGTCGGCGAGCCGCGATTCCGCCAGCATGAGCTCGGACGCGACCCCGCCGGTGGTGCCGCCCCGCGTCATGCGGCCGATCACGCTCAGGTGCCGGGCGTCCCGGCGGTCGAACTCGTGGTCGATCGAGAGCGGCGCCCAGAGCTCGGCCCGATCGGGATAGCCGAAGCCGGGCGGCATGATACCGACGATGGTGTACGGCTCACCGTCGAGCCGGATCGTACCGCCCAGGATGCCGCGGTCCCCGGCGAAGCGCCGTCGCCAGAGCCCGTGCGAGAGCACGACCACGCGCCCGCCGCCCGGCTGCTGCTCCCCCGGCAGGAATGCACGGCCGAGCGCTGGCTCGATTCCCATCACCTGGAAGAAGTCCTGGGACACGGCGGCGCCGGCGAGCTGCTCGGGCCGGCCGGCCCCGCTCACGTCGAACGTCCACGGGCTGAATGCGGCCAGCCCGGAGAGGCTCCGCAGCCCGGGGCGCCAGTCCAGCAGCGTCGGCATGGCGATGCTGCGGGTGTCACCGGTGCGCGGCGCGGTCTCATAGACGCGGACGATGCGATCCGGCTCGGGATATGGCAGAGGGCGGAGCAGCACCGCATCGACGACGCTGAACAGCGCGGTGTTGGCTCCGATCCCCAGCGCGAAGGTGAGCGCGGCGGCGATCGCAAATCCGGGGCTCCTGACGAGGCGCCGGGCGGCGACCCGGATGTCTCGGGCAATGGCGTGCATCGAGTCTCCTCCCGCGTTCGGGAATCGCTACTCCGTCCGCAGCGCGACCATCGGATCCACCTCCGCCGCGCGACGAGCCGGCAGGTACGCGGCCACCAGCGCGACCCCGGCCGTGAGCACGGCGACCGCCGCGAAGGTCGCGGGATCGCCGGCGGGCACTCCCAGGAAAAGTCCGCGCAGGAGCAGGCTCAGGCCGAGCGCCGCGCCCGCGCCGGCCACGACACCGCCGCCGACGAGCCACATCCCCTGCCCCACGACCAGCCGCACGATCCGTCGCTCCGTGGCGCCGAGGGCGACGCGCACACCGATCTCGCGGGTGCGCAGCTCGACGAGGTAGGCCACCACGGCGTAGAGCCCGGTCACCGCGAGAATGAGGGCCAGCGCCCCCGCTGCGGCCAGCGCCGAAGTGAGCAGGCGGAGCGGGCGGAGCTGCTCCCCGAGCAGCCGGTCGGCCGATCCCACGTCCACCGAGACGGCCGGATCGAGCTGGCGCGCCGCCGTGCGCACGACGGCACTGATGCCCTCGGCGTCGGAGGCCGCCCCACGGACCCAGAGGGCGTGCGCCGTGCTGTCGTCGCTCCGGAGCGGGAGGTACACCGCCGGGGCGGCCGGCTGGTCGATGTGGGCCGGCGCGTCGCCGACGACGCCCACGACTTCGGCAGCGAACGACGACGAATCGGCCTGGACCCGGACGAGCTGCCCCACGGCGGCGCCTTCGGGCCAGAGCCGCCGCGCGAGCAGCCGGTTCACGATGGCCACCCGGGCGCCGCCGGCGTCGGCCGCGGTGAACTCGCGCCCGCCGGCGAGGGGCATCCCCGCGACGGCGAAGAATCCGGCCGTGACCGTGCCGCTCGTGGCCCAGAGCGCATGCGACGCATCGTCGCCCGACCGCGACACGCGCAGCTCACCGCCGCCCCGGAACGGCGCGAACGACGCGAGTGCCGCCGCCCTCACCTCCGGCCGCGCGGCGACGTGCTCGAGCAGCGTGCGCTCGAACAGGACCATGCGCCCCGAATCGGCCGGCAGCGCGACGCCGATCTCGGCGACGACGAGTCCGGGGCGACGGATGCCGAAATCGGTGCCGCGCACCGCCTGGACCGCGCGCACCGCGAGCCCGCACAGGATGAGGAGGACCAGCGATGCCGCCACCTGCGCCACCACGAGCACCGACCGGAGGCGCGAGCGCGCGGTGCCGCCGGAGTCGCCGTCCTTGAGCACCGCGCTCACGTCACCGCGCGACGCGCGCACGGCCGGCGCCAGACCGAACGCGGCGGTGGTCACTGCGGTCACGCCGAGGGCGAAGGCGAGCACCCTGGCGTCGAGCGGCACCGGCCCCGGCATGGCCAGGCCGAACCAGCGCGCGATGTCGCCGGCCCAGAGGGCGATCAGCGTCCCCAGCCCGGCGGCGAGCAGCGCCAGCACGCCGCTCTCGACGAGGAGGAGCCGCCGGATCCGTCCCGGCGTGGCGCCGAGCGACAGCCGCACGGCCACCTCCCGGCGGCGGCGATGCCCCCGGGCGAGCAGCAGGTTGGCGAGGTTGGCGCAGGCGACCAGGAGCACGGTGAGCGGCACGCTCATGAAGAGCGCGACCATGGCGAAGCGCGTCGCGGGCGTCTCCTGCGGCCCATATCCGAGCGGCCGCACCCGCAGAAAGGCGCCGCCGCGCTCCCGCGGATACCGCTCCGCGAGGCTGCGCGCGGCGACGGCGAGGCTGGCCTCGACCCGGGCCGCCGAGCTGCGGGGGGCCAGGCGGCCGACGAGCCCGAGCCAGCCATCGCCGACGGTCCGGAGCGCGTCGGCCGCCCGGAGACCCGCGGCGGCGCCCAGCGGGAGCCACACCTGGGGAGGTCCCTCGCGCGGATCGAGCAGATCGGCGGCGTGGGTGCCGGCGAATTCCGGCGGCGCGATCCCGACGATGGTGACCGGCAGGCCGTTGACGGAGATCGTCGTGCCGACGACGTCACGGCCACCGGCCGCCCAGCGCTCCGCCAGCGCGTGGGCGACGACGGCGACGAGCGGCTGGCCCGGACGCGCCTCGCCCCGGGTGAAGAACCGGCCGCGCGCCGGATGCGCTCCGAGCACGTCGAAGTAGTTGTCCGACACCAGCTCGCCGACGATGGGCGCCGTCGTACTGGCCGCCGCGACGGAGAGCGGGGTCCGCCCCGCGGCGGCAAGGCCGTCGAGCCCCGCCGGCGCGGCCGCGTAGGCCGCGAAGTCCACGTAGTCGGCGTTGCCTGCGAGCGCGACACCGTCGGGCGTCGTGCGCCCGGGATAGATCGTCACCAGCCGGTCGCGCGCCTCCACGCCGGGGAGCGGGCGGAACACCAGCGCGTTGATCAGGCCGAATGCGGTGGCGTTGACCCCGATTGCCAGCCCGAGCATCCCGACGGCGAGCAGCGTGAAGCCGGGGCTCCGGCGCATTGTCCGTATCGCGTCGCGAAGATCCTGCCGCATCGTCATTCAGTGCGGAGCGCGACCATCGGATCCACCTCCGCCGCCCGCCGCGCCGGCAGGTAGGCGGCCACCAGCGCGATCCCGGCCAGGAGCAGGGGCACGCCCGCGAAGGTGACGACGTCGGTCGGACTCACGCCGTAGAGCAGGCTCCGGAGCACCCGCGTGAGCGCGGCCGCGCCCGCGAGCCCCGCGGCGATGCCGATCACCACGAGCATCATCCCCTGCCGCAGCACCATCCCGAGGACGTCGCGCCGGCCTGCGCCGAGCGCCATGCGGACGCCAATCTCGCGGGTGCGGCGCACCACGGCGTTGGCGACGACGGCCGAGATGCCGATGGCCGCGAGCACCACCGCGACGGCGGCAAAGGCGCCGAGCAGGAGCATGGTGAAGCGCTGGGAGGCCACCGACTGGCTCAGGAACGAATCGAGCGGCCGGGGGTTGCCGAGCGGCACGTCGGGGTCCAGTGCGCGCACCTCCGCGGCCACCGGCGCGGTGAGTGCCTCGGGCTCTCCCGGCGTCCGGATGACGAGGCTCATGAAGCTCCAGGGGAACTGCGCCATCGGCCAGTAGAGCGTGGGGTGCGGCAGCGAGTCGAGCCCGGCGGCGCGGGTGTCGCCCACGACGGCGACGATCTCGCCGTTCAGCGTGTCGCCCCAGGGCATGAGGATGTGCCGGCCGATTGGGTTCTCGTTGGGGAAGACCTGGCGCGCGAGCGCCTGGTTGATCACGACCGCCTTCCGGACGGTGGGCCCGTCCCGGCCCGTGAACAGCTCGCCCGAGCGGAGCGGAATGCCCAGCGTGTGGAAGTACTCGGGATCGACCGCGCGGATGTCGGCGCCGAGCTCCTGCCCCGGCGCCGGCGCCGGCCGACCCTCGACGAAGTAGCTGGACGCGGAGCCGCCGCCGCCGAAGGGCAGCCAGTTGATCGCGCTGGCCGAGGTGACGCCGGGGAGGCGGCGGATGCGGGCGAGGAGCTCCTCGAAGAACGCCGCCTGCCTGGGATCGGTGTTGTAGCGGTTGGTGGGGAGGTCCACCTTCGCCGCCAGGACGTGGCTCGCATCGAACCCCGGATCCTCGCGCGAGAGGCGGAGGAAGCTCCGGATGAGGAGTCCGGCGCCCACCAGCAGCACCAGCGACAGCGCGAGCTGCGCCGCCACCAGCCCGCTCCGGAGCCGGCCGCCCGCCACGCCGCGTCCCCCTTCCTTGATGACGTCATTCAGGTCCGCACGCGAGCCGTGCAGCGCGGGGAGAAGGCCGAAGACGAAGCCGGTGAGGATCGAGAGCGCGGCGGTGAACGCCAGGGTGCGCGCGTCCACCGAGATCTCGCCCAGCCGCGGCAGCCCCGCCGGGGCGAGCGCCACGAGCGCCGCGGTACCCCACACCGCGAGGAGGAGACCGAGCGCCCCGCCGGCCACCGAGAGGACCAGGCTCTCGATCAGGAGGTCGCGCACCAGCGTCCACCGGCCAGCGCCCAGCGCCGTGCGGACGGCCAGCTCCCGCCGGCGAGCGGCACCGCGGGCCAGCTGGAGGTTGGCCACATTGGCACACGCGATGAGGAGCACGAACGCCACCACCCCCGCCAGCACCAGGAGCGGCGTGCGCGCGCCGCCGACTACCTGTTCCCGCAGCGGCACCAGCGCCGTCGTCCAGCCCGCGTTGAAGACCGGGTGCTCGTCGGCGAGCCGCGCGGCGAGGGTGCGGAGCTCCAGGTCGGCCTGTTCCACGGCGACGCCCGGCTTGAGGCGGCCGAACGCGAGCAGGTAGCGGCCCGAGGTGGCGCGGTAGTCGCGCGCCGGGTCGAGGCTCAGCGGCGTCCAGAGCTCCGCCTCCTCCGTGGAGTTACCCTTGAAGCGGAAGCCCGGCGGCATCACGCCGATCACGGTGAACGGCGTGCCGCCGAGCGTGACCGACTGCCCCAGCGCGCGGGGATCGGCGCTCAGGTGGCGGCGCCAGAACCGGTCGCTCACCACGACGAGGGCGGGCCCGGCGGGCGTGTCCTCCTCTTCGGTGAAGGTGCGGCCGAGCGCCGGCGTCACGCCCAGCACCGGGAAGAACGACGCCGTCACCGCCTGCACGGGCACCTGCTGCGCTTCGCCCAGCCCGGTGAGCGTCTCATGCCCTTCCGCGAGCGCGGCCATGCCGCTGAACGACCGGGTCTGCGCCCGCCAGTCGAGGTAATCGGCCGGGGCCACCACGTTGTGCCCTTCCGGCCGCTTGTCGAATCGCTCCCAGAGCATCACCAGGCGGGAGGGCTCGGCGTACGCGAGCGGCTTGAGCAGCACGGCGTTCAGCACCGTGAAGATGGCGGTATTGGCGCCGATGGCGAGCCCGAGGCAGAGCACCGCGGCGAGGGTGAATCCCGGGCTCCGCAGCAGGGAGCGCGTGGCGTAACGGATCCGGTTCAGCATGACGGCCGTCGATTCTGTTGCGGGGAGTGGCGTGCGTGCCTATTCGATTCGCAGTGCGTCGCTGGGACTGATGTGAGCCGCGCGGCGCGCGGGCAGGTAGGCGGCACCGAGCGCGACCGCGCCAAGCAGCGCCACGACCGCGGCGAGCGTCACGGGGTCGTTGGGGCTCAACCCGTAGAGGAAGCCGGCCACGAGCCGGCTGAGCGGCAGCGCCAACGCGAGGCCCAGGCCCAGGCCGACGAGGGTCAGCGACAAGCCTCGCCCCACGACGAGTTGGAGCACGTCGGACGCCCGGGCGCCGAGCGCCATCCGGATGCCGATCTCGTGCGTGCGCTGCTGGACGGAGTAGGCCATCACGCCGTACAGTCCGACCGCCGCGAGGATCAGGCCCAGGAGGCCGAACGCGCCGAGCAGGATGCCGGCCGCGCGTGCCGGCAGCGTCGAGAGATCGAGCTGCTCCTGCAGCGTGGTGATGCCGGCGATGGGGAGGTTCCGGTCCATCGCGGCCACGGCGGCGCGCACCGGCCCGATGACGGCGCGGGGATCGCCCGCCGTCCGCACGATGACCACTCCCCCGGAGCGCGGGTGCTGCTCGAAGGCCGTGTAATAGAACGGCGTGGGAGCTTCGCCCAGGCTGACGTACTTCCCGTTCGCGACGAGGCCGACGACGGTGCTCACGGGACCGCCCTCGCCGTCGAGGAGGACCTGGCGCCCGACCGGATTCGCTCCGGGCCAGAAGCGGGCCGCGAACGCCTCGTTGACCACGACGACGCCGGACGCTCCCTCGCGGTCGGACGCGAGGAACCCCCGCCCCCGCAGCACCGGCACGCCCATCGCCTCGAAGTAGCCGGCGCCCACCGTGGCCAACGGAAGCTCCATCTCCTCGCCCGGACGGGGCGTGTAGCCCACGATGCGGAGGGAGCGGCGGGTGCGGCCGCCGCCGAGGGGCACGATCGTGGTCACCGCGGCCGCCTCGACGCCCGGAATCGCGCGGACGTTGTCCACCAGCTCGCGGAAGAAGCCGGGGACCCGATCCGCCGGGTAGCCGTTGAGGTCGAGGTTGAGGGAGACCAGCAGCGCGCTCCGGGTCCGGAACCCGGGATCGATGGCGGTGGCATTCCGGAGGCTCCGCACGAACAGCCCACCCGCCACCAGCAGCACGAGCGACATCGCGACCTGCGCCACGACGAAGGCGCTCCGGAGCCGGGAGCGACGCGGCCCCGCCGCATCGTCCCGGAGCGCCGCGACCACGTCGGGGCGCGAGGCCTGCAGCGCCGGGGCCAGCCCGAGCAGGGCGCCGGTCACGACGGAGACCAGCACCGCGAAGGCGAGCACGCGCGAGTCGACCGTGTAGTGGAGCGCGGGGAGCGGTGGGGGCGCCGGAAGGGCGGAGAGCAGATCGGTGGACCACAGCGCCGCCAGCACGCCCACCAGCCCGCCGGCCCCCGCGAGGAGAACGCTTTCGGTGAGGAGCTGCCGCACGAGCCTCCCGCGGCCCGAGCCGAGCGACAGGCGGATCGCGATCTCCTTCCGGCGCGCGGCGGCGCGCGTGAGCATGAGGTTGCTCAGGTTGGCGCACGCGATGAGGAGGACCGCCCCCGCCAGCGTGAGCATCAGCGCCGCCGCGCCCAGCGCGGTGCCACGGAGCTGGGGCGAAAAGCGCAGGTCGCGCTCCGGCACCAGCGTCAACCGCCGGGGCTCGCTCCGGATGTCGGTCCACTCCCCCGGATACGCCTGGTGCAGCTGGGCCGCGAGCACGTCGGCCTCCGCCTGCGCCGCCCGCTGGCTCACGCGCGGCTTGAGGAGCCCCACCACGAAGAGCCCGCGATTCCCCCGGCTTTCCAGGAAGTCGTCACCCGGCTGGAGCTGCCTGTAGGCGGGGAGCGGGACCCAGAGGTCGACTGCCACGCCGCGCGTGAGCCCGCCGAAGCCCTCGGGCCCGACGCCGATGACGGTGAAGGGCCGGCCGGCGATCGTGACGGTGCGGCCCACCACCGACTCGTCGCCGCCGAATCGCTGGTGCCAGAGCCCGGCGCTGACGACGGCGACGTTTACACCACCACCCGCGCGGCTTTCGTCGGGGGCGAAGTACCGGCCCCGGAGGGGCGGCCGCCCCACGACGCGGAAGTAGTCCCCGGAAGCCACTTCGGCCGTCGCGACCGCGGGCTCGCCGGAGCCGCCCAGGCTCGCAGAGACGAACATGGTCGCGGCGAGGGCCTCGTACGAACGCGCGCGATCATGCAGGTCGGTGAAGTCGGCGAAGGAGGAGCCGCCGAACGCGGGCCCGCTGAAGTCGCTGGTGAACACACCGACGACGCGGGCCGGCTCGGCCACCGGCAGGGGCTGGAGCAGGAGGGCGCTGACCACGCTGAAGATCGTGGTGTTGATCCCGATCCCGAGCCCCAGCGACAGGAGCGCCACGATGGTGAACCCCGGCGTCTTCAGAAGCTGCCGGACGGCGTAGCGGAGATCGTGTGACAGCGTATCCATGACGCCCTCCGTTGGGCTTACACCGTGCTGAAGGCCGCCTGCGCCTCGGGGCTCAACCGCTTCTCCTCCACGATCCGACCGTCGAAGAGATGGATGGAGCGGTCGGCGTGCGCGGCGTAGCGCGCGTCGTGCGTCACCATGCAGATGGTGGCGCCGCCGCGGTGCAGCTCGCGGAGCAGCTCCATCACCGCCTCGCCGTTGGTGGAGTCGAGGTTTCCGGTCGGCTCGTCGGCCAGGAGGATGGCCGGGTCGCCGGCCACGGCGCGGGCCACGGCGACGCGCTGCTGCTGGCCGCCGGAGAGCTGCGAGGGGTAGTGCTTCATCCGGTGTGACATCCCCACCCGCTCCAGCGCAGCCTTCACCCGCCGCTTCCGCTCCTCGCCGTCCATGCCGCGATAGGTCAGGGGCAGCTCCACGTTCTCGTAGACCGTGAGGTCGCCGATCAGGTTGAAGGCCTGGAAGATGAAGCCGATCTGCCGGTTCCGGACGTGGGCCCGCTCGGAGGGCGTGAGCCGTGCGACCGGCTGGTCCGCGAGGAGGTAGGTGCCGTCGGTCGGCGAGTCGAGGAGGCCCAGGATCGAGAGCAGCGTGGTCTTGCCGCAGCCGGACGGGCCGGCGATGGCGATGTACTCGCCCGACAGGATCTCCAGGTGCACATCCGAGAGCGCGTGGGTCTCCACCTCGTCGGTGTAGAAGACCTTCTTGATCCCCTCGAGACGGATGAGCGGGTCGGCGACAGCGGTCGTCATGGAATGCTCCTCGTGGCGTTAGTTGATGCGGATTCGGTCCACTGCGTCGAAGCGGGAGAGGTCGGAGACGATCACGCGGTCGCCCGGCTTGAGGCCGCCCAGGATCTCGACCGCGTTCACCGAGGTGCGCCCCAGCTGGACCTTGACCCGCTCGGCGTACTTGCCGCCGTCGGTCAGCCGGAAGATCTCGGCGGTGCTGTTCGCCTGCCCGTAGGCGGGCCGGCCGGTGAAGAGGACATCGTTGAGGTGCGCGATCTCGATGGTGCCGTCCACACTGAGGTCGGGACGGGCGCCGCGCGGCAGCGGGCCGTCGAGCGCCACGTCCACCGTCACCGTGCCCCCCTGCGAGGCGGGATCGATGCGGACCACGTGCCCCGGAATGATCCCGTTGCGGGTGTCGATGGCCGACGGCTGGCCGATGGCCACGTCCTTGGCCTGCGTGTCGGGGATGCGGAGCACCGCCTTGAGCCGGCCGGGCTGCACCACCTTGGCGAGGGTGGCCCCGGACTGGGCCCACTGTCCCACCTCGAGCGGCAGCTCCTGCACCACGCCCTCCGCGCCCGCCTTCACCTCCATCGAGCGTACGCGATCGCGCTGGAACTGGGTGACCGCGCGAAGCCGTGCCACCTGGGCCCGCTGCAGCGCGAGCTGCGAATCCACCACGCTGGTGTAAAGCGCGAGCCGCTCCTCCTCGGCGTGGAGGCGGGTCGAGAGCTCCGCCGCCTTCTCGTGGAGGCGGGTCGCCTCGATGCGGGAGATCATGTTGCCCTTGGCCAGGCTGTCGGCGACGACGGCCTGGCGCTGGGCCTCGTTGTAGTCGGCCCTGGTCGTCGCCACCACCGACTGCTGGTTGAGGCGCTGGCTCTCCAGGTTCACCTGCACGTTCACCCGCTCCGACTGCGCCTGGGTGAGCTGCCGCTCGGACTCGAGCGCCTCGAGCTGCACGTCGGGGTTGGTGAGCACCATCAGCACGGTTTCCGGCGTGACCTTCTGACCCGGCTCGGCCAGCCGGCGCTCGACGCGGCCGGCGGTGACGGCGGTGACCCAGCGGATCTGCTCGGGCACGAGCGTCCCCGGCCCGCGCACCTGGATGATGAGCGGCCCGCGGCGGACCGAATCGATCATGAGGGTGCCGCCCTCGACCGAGGGCGCCGCCGGCTTGAGGGTCGCGAGCGCCGCCGTGATGCCGATGAGGACGATCACGCCCCCCACGGCGTACAGGATCTTGTTGCGTTTGCTCTTCGGCTGGCGGGCAATGTCCATGGGGATCCGGTCCGGGGAATCGGCGGCGCGTCCGTGCGCCCTCGAAGGGTCCAATGAGAGAAGCGTGCCAGCGCTCGATGCGGCGCCGCGCCCTTCAAGGCGCAGGCCGGCGGCCGCCGGTGTCCGGTTCCGGGATGCCCCGATCCCGGAACCGGACACGAAACCTTCCCGGGAATCGCGCCGTCCAACTGAACGTGCCGACCCGACACCGACGCGCATGACCGCGCTGCCCGAACAGATCCACGAGGTCCGCGCCGAGCTGGCCGACAGCTTCGACGTGATCCGCATGCTGGGCCGCGGCTCGATGGGCGCCGTGTACCTGGCGTTCGATCGCCGGCTGCAGCGGTGGGTGGCCCTCAAGCGGCTGCTCCCGGAGTTCGCCGGCGACACGGACCTGCGCGAGCGCTTCCGCCGCGAGGCGCGGACCAACGCGCGGCTCGCCCACCCGGGGATCGTCCCGATCCACGCCCTCGTGGAAGCCGGACCGACCATGTACTCGGTCATGCGCTACGTCCCCGGGCGCTCGCTGGCCTACACCGTCTGGCGGCGCCAGCCACTCCCGCCCCTCGAGGCCTGCCACATCCTGGCCGACCTCGCCGCCGCGCTCGACTACGCCCACCGCCAGCGGGTGGTCCATCGCGACATCAAGCCCGAGAACATCCTGATGGACGACGAGTCGGGCCGGCCGATGATCACCGACTTCGGGATTGCCCGCGCCGTGTCGCTCGACGCCATGCACGCGGGTGAGCGGCGCGCCGAGCGCGGCATGATCTACGGCACCGCGCGGTTCATGTCGCCCGAGCAGGCGGCCGGCGAGCCCGAGCTCGACGGGCGGAGCGACCTCTATTCCCTCGGCGTCCTGGGCTACGCCCTCCTGAGCGGCACCCTGCCGTTCGACGGCGATTCGCTCCTGGCGATCGCGGCGCAGCACGTCTCCGCGGCACCGCCCCCGCTCGGCCCGCGCGCGCCCGGCGTGGCCGACGGCGTCATCCGCATCATCATGCGCTGCCTCGCCAAGAGCCCGGCCGACCGCTGGGCCGACGGGCACACCCTCCGCGACGCACTCGTCAGCGAAGGCATTCACCCGGGCGAGCTTCGCCCGCGGGGCGCGCTGCGCCTGGTCGGCCGGCTCGTTCCCACCCGCCACCGCTCCTGACGCCCGCTTGCGAACCCGGTGACGGCGCGCAACCCTTCGTTCCTGTCGACTGTCTAGGAGGACGTATGACGGAACCGACCGCGGAGCTGCTGCAGGGCACGCTCGATCTGCTGATCCTCAAGATCCTGACCCGCGGGCCGGAGCACGGCTGGGGGGTGGCACAGCTGATCCAGCAGCGCTCGCGTGACGTGCTCCAGGTGAACCAGGGCTCGCTCTACCCCGCCCTGCATCGCCTCGAGACGCGCGGACTGATCGACGCCGAGTGGGGCGTCTCGGCGAACAACCGCCGGGCGCGGTTCTACCGGCTCACGCCCGCCGGCCGCCGGGAGCTGCAGCGCGCCACCGAGACCTGGACCCGCTTTGCCCGTGCGGTGCACCTGATCCTGCAACCCGTCTGGGAGCCAGCATGACGACGCCACGATCACTCGCCCGCCGCCTCCGGTCCCTCCTCCGCCGGGAGCGCTTCGAACGGGACCTCGACGAGGAGCTGCGCTTCCACCTCGAGATGCAGACGGCGAAGAACATCGAGCGCGGGATGGAGCCCGCGGCCGCGCGCGCCCTGGCGGAGCGCGAGTTCGGCCGGGTGGAGCGCTTCAAGGACGAAGTCCGCGATGCCCGGGGCGTCACCTGGCTCGACGACATCCGGCGCGACCTCCGCTTCTCGGTCCGCGCGCTCCGCCGCACGCCCGGCTTCGTGGCCGTCGTGCTCGTCTGCCTGGCCGTGGGGATCGGCGCCAACGCCGCGATCTTCAGCGTGGTGAACGCGGTCCTCCTCAAGCCGCTGCCCTATCCGGGAGCCGACCGGATCGTGCGGGCCTACGAGACCCTCAACAACTCCGGGATCGGCTCGGTCTCCTTCGCCAACTACCGCGACTGGGCGGCGGAGAGCCGCTCGTTCCAGCAGCTGGCCGCGGCGCAGTCGAGCGCCGCGAACCTGCAGGGGACCACGGAGCCGGAGCGGATCCCGGCCACCCGGGTCACCGCCAGCTACTTCGCCGTCTTCGGCGTCCCGCCGCTCCTCGGGCGCACCTTCGCGGCCGGCGAGGACGCGCCCGGCCGGGCCGACGTCGCGGTCATGAACGAAGGACTCTGGCGCCGGCGGTTCGGCGCCGACTCGTCGGTCGTCGGGAGCTCGATCCGGGTGGACGGAACGGCCTACACCGTGATCGGCATCATGCCGGCCCGCTTCAGCTCGGGCACGGGGCTCTGGCTGCCGCTCGCGCCGACGCCGGACCAGGCGGCGGACCGCGGGAGCCACATGCTCTCGGTGGTCGGCCGGCTCCGGCCCGGCGTCACCCGCGAATCCGGCGAGGCGGAGCTC
>JAICVB010000064.1 GCA_025935545.1 Gemmatimonadales bacterium | reverse complement strand
GTTCACCTGCGTGGAGCCGAGCAGCTTGCCGAAGCCGTTGCCGACCACGACGGCCGCGGGCACCCGGTCGAGATAGAGGTTCCCGGCGTGCGGCAGGATCGCCGTCACGCCCGTCCGGATCGAGTCGCCCGCGATCAGCGTGGCCTGTCCGACGCGAACGCCGGCCACGTCGGTGATCGCGTTCCTGGGCCCGGGCTCGAGGACGCCGGGCGCGACGCCGAGGTCGCGGGCGCGCATGCGCGGCGCGCCCTGGGCGCCGAGCGAAGGCCCGAGCGCGACGAGACAGGCGGAGAGGAAGGCGGCGGCGCGAGTCATGTGCGGAGCTCCGGGAGGTCGCGAAAGAGGTCGAGGGCCGCGGGGTTGGCGAGCGCATCGGCGTTCTTCACCGGCCGGCCGTGGATCACCTCGCGGACCGCGAGCTCGGTGATCTTGCCGCTGATGGTCCGGGGAATGTCGGCCACGGCGATGATGCGGCGCGGCACATGGTGCGGGCTCGTGTGCTCGCGGATCCGGCGCCGGATCCGGTCCGCGAGCGTGTCGTCGAGAAGGATCCCCTGCCGGAGGCGCACGAAGAGCACGATGCGGACATCCTCCTCCCATTCCTGCGCCACGACGATGCTCTCCACGATCTCGGGCAGCTGCTCGACCTGCCGGTAGATCTCCGCGGTGCCGATGCGGACGCCGCCGGGATTGAGCGTCGCGTCGCTCCGGCCGTAGATGACGACGCCGTTGTGCTCCGTCAGCTCGGCCCAGTCGCCGTGGGTCCAGACGTCGGGAAAGCGCTCGAAGTACGCCGCGCGGTAGCGGCTCCCGTCCGGATCATTCCAGAAGGCGATGGGCATGCTGGGAAAGGGCCGCGCGCAGACCAGCTCGCCCGCCTCTCCCGCGACGGCGGTGCCGGCGGCACCGAAGACGTGCACCGCCATGCCCAGGCCGCGCGTCTGCAGCTCGCCCCGCCACACCGGGCCGATCGGATTTCCCAGCGCGAAGCAGGAGATGATGTCGGTACCTCCGCTGATGCTCGCGAGGTGCACATCGGACTTCACGTCGGTGTAGACGTAATCGTAGCTGTGCGCGGCCAGCGGACTCCCGGTGGAGAGAATGGCGCGCAGCGGTGCCAGATCGCGGTCGCGCGCGGGCCGGACGCCCTCCTTCTCCGAGAGCGCGAGGAAGCGGGCGCTGGCGCCGAACACCGTCACCGCCTCCCGCTCCGCCATCTCCCAGAGACTGTCGGCGCGCGGGTAGAGCGGCGCACCGTCGTAGAGCACCACGCGCGCACCGACCGCCAGGCCCGACACGAGCCAGTTCCACATCATCCAGCCGCAGGTGGTGAAATAGAAGATCCGGTCCTCCGGCGTGAGGTCGGTGTGCAGCACGAGCTCCTTCAGGTGCTGCAGCAGCGTCCCCCCCGCCCCGTGGACCATGCACTTGGGGAGGCCGGTAGTGCCGGAGCTGTACATGATGTACAGGGGGTGATCGAACGGCAGCGGCGCAAAGGCCGGCGCCGCCCCCTCGTGCGCGGCCGTGAAGTCGCGCCAGGTCACCGCCCCGGCAATGCCCGCGAGGTCCGGCGCATCCCGGAGATACGGCACCACGACGACGTGCTCCAAGGTGGGCATCGCCTGCCGGATCTCGCGGACTCGCTCGAGGCAGTCGATCGCCTTCCCCGCGTAGCGATAGCCGTCGGCGGTGACGAGGACGCGGGGCCCGATCTGGCCGAAGCGGTCGAGCACGCCCCGCGTCCCGAAATCGGGTGAGCAGGATGACCAGACCGCCCCGATGCTCGCGGCGGCAAGCATGGCGATGATCGTTTCGGGAAGATTCGGCAGGAACCCGGCGACACGGTCGCCCGCCCCGATGCCGGCCGCGCGGAGGGCGGCGGCGAAGGCGCCGACGTCGGCGCGCAGCGCGTCGCGGCTCAGGGTGCGCTGCCGGCCCAGCTCGTTGCTGAAGGAAATCGCGATGTCGCCGCCACGGTGGCGGAGGAGGTTCTCGGCGAAGTTGAGGTGGGCGGAGGGAAACCAGCGGGGGCCGAGCGAGGGGTCGGGCGGCGCCATCCGGTCGAGGCCGATGACGACGTCACCGCCGGGATCGCCCCGCATGGCGGTGAAGCGCCAGACGGCCGGCCAGAACGCCGCCGGATCCTCCACCGACCAGCGCCACAAGGCGTCGAAGTCGGGCGCCGCGATGCCGTCGGCGCGGACCATCTCGAGGAAACGCGTCAGGTTGGCGCGCGCCACCCGCTCCGGCGACGGCACCCAGAGCGGGACGTCGGACGACGCCTCCCGCGTCACCTCAGCTGGTGGGCGGGTTGAACTGCGCGTGCTGCGCGTCGAGCCACGACATGTGGTACTTCCTGTCCTCGATCGACAGTGCCTGCTTGGCCACCTTGAGCGGCCGGAAGCTGTCCATCATGACCGCCAGCTCGTCGGTGTACTTGGCACCGATGCTCGCCTCCGCGCGGCCGGGGTGCGGGCCGTGCGGAATCCCGTCCGGGTGATGGGTGATGCTCCCGAACTCGATCCCCTTCCGGCTCATGAACTCGCTCGACGCGTAATAGAGCACCTCGTCCGAGTCCACGTTGCTGTGGTTGTACGGCGCGGGGATCGCCTCGGGATGGAAATCGTAGGGCCGGGGGCAGAAGCTGCAGACCACGAAGCCGTCGCCCTGGAAGGTCTGGTGCACCGGGGGGGGCTGATGGACGCGGCCGACGATCGGCTCGAAGTCCATGATGTTGAACGCCCACGGATAGAAGTACCCGTCCCAGCCCACCACGTCGAGCGGATGGTGATCGAGGGTGATCTCGTTGAGCCCGTCGTACTGCTTCACCAGGATCGGGAAGTCGCCCATCTCGTCGTGGGTGCGGAGCTGGGTGGGGCGGCGGATGTCGCGCTCGCTGTAGGGGGCCCCCTCAATCAGCTGGCCGAACTCGTTCCGGTAGCGCTTGGGCCAGCGCACGTGCCCGCGGCTCTCCATCACCAGCATCTTCGTGGGCTCGGCGCCCAGATCCATCTTGTAGCGGTGCAGGATGCCGCGGTGGATGACGAGGTAGTCGCCCTCGCCGTAGGGGAGGTCGCCGAAGACCGTCTCCAGCACGCCCTTCCCCTTGGCGACGTAGACGAGCTCGTCGGCCTGCGCGTTCCGGTAGAAGTGGGCGTCGTTCTCGTCCGGCTCGACGTAGAGCATCGCGATGTCCTGATTGAACAGGAGCGGCGTGCGGTCGAGCGTGGGGCTGCCCCCCTTCTTCACCTGGGAGGTGCGGAAGTGGCGGTGGCGGAGCGTCTGGTCGGGATCGGCCTCGAACTTGAGCTCCTTCACGCGCCGCACCGACTTCACCGTGGTCGGCGGGTGCACGTGGTAGAGGAGGGAGGAGGTGCCCGTGAACCCCTCGTGTCCCATGAGCTCCTCGGCGTAGATCCCGCCGTCCGGCTTCCGGAAAGCGATGTGCCGCTTCCGGGGGATCGACCCCATCGTGGTGTAGATCGGCATCGTCGTCTCCTTACAGATTCCCGCGCAACGCCTGCTCGCGCTCGATCGCCTCGAACAGCGCCTTGAAGTTGCCCTTGCCGAAGCTGCGTGCGCCCTTCCGCTGAATGATCTCGTAGAACACCGTCGGGCGATCCTGCACCGGCTTGCTGAAGATCTGCAGCAGGTATCCCTCGTCGTCCCGGTCGATCAGGATGCCCAGCTCCTTGAGCGGGGCCAGGTCCTCGTCGATCGTGCCCACCCGGTCCATCACGGTGTCGTAGTAGGTGGACGGGACCCGGAGGAACTCGACTCCGCGGTCGCGGAGGGCGGAGACGGTGGCCACGATGTCGTCGGTGGCGATGGCGAGGTGCTGCACGCCGGGCCCGCGGTAGAACTCGAGGTACTCGTCGATCTGCGACTTCTTCTTGCCCGCGGCCGGCTCGTTGATGGGGAACTTGATCCGGTCGTTGCCGCTCGCGACCACCTTCGACATGAGCGAGCTGTACTCGGTGGAAATGTCCTTGTCGTCGAACGAGATCAGGTTCCGGAACCCCATCACGTCCTCGTAGAACTTGACCCAGCTGTTCATCTTTCCGAGCTCGACGTTGCCGACGCAGTGGTCCACGTGCAGCAGCCCCACCGGCGGCGGGTTGTAGCGCGACGTGACCGCCTGGAAGCCGGGCATGAACGGCCCGCTGTAGCCGCTGCGCTGGACCAGCGAATGGATGGTGTCGCCGTAGGTGTGGATGGCGGCGACGATCACCTCGCCGTGGTCGTCCCGCAGCACCTCGGGCTCGTGCACGGGACGCGCGCCGCGCTCGACCGCGAGCCGGAACGCCTCGCGCGCATCGTCCACCCAGAGCGCGATGTCGCGCACGCCGTCGCCGTGGCGGTGGACGTGATCCGCGATCGCGTTGTCGGGGCCGATGGCGCTCGTGAGCACGAGCCGCACCTTGTTCTGCACCACGAGGTAGCTCGCGCGGTCGCGGACGCCGGTCTCCGGGCCGCGGTACGCCTGCAGCTGGAAGCCGAACGCGCTCCGGTAATACTGCGCGGCCTGCTTGGCGTTGCCGACGTAGAACTCGATGTAGTCGGTGCCGTTGATGGGGAAGGTGTCGGTCGCGGTCTCGGCCGTCGCGAGGGTGCTGGTCGTCATGGAAAGCCTCCGGTGCGGTGATGCCCGACTGCTCCCGTAAAATAGCCCGGCCCGGCGGCCCCCACCACGTCCTGCCGCGGGACGCGTGCAAGGCCGGGAGCCTGCCGCATCTCCCGCCCGTCACCCCAACGGGAGGGACCATGTTCCGCCTCACCTTCGCCCCCGCCGCCGGCCTCGCCGCGGCGCTGGCGCTCGCCAGCAGCTCCCCGCTCAGGGCCCAGGGATGGATCGAGATCGAACGGCCGCCGGACCGGGGCCTTCCCG
This sequence comes from Gemmatimonadales bacterium, assembly GCA_025935545.1. Classification (GTDB taxonomy): domain Bacteria; phylum Gemmatimonadota; class Gemmatimonadetes; order Gemmatimonadales; family GWC2-71-9; genus JAICUF01. The sequence continues at coordinate 7,956 of JAICVB010000064.1, read as the reverse complement.
CGGTCACCCGCGTGGCGTCGCGGGTGAGCGTCGTGATCGACGGCCGGATCGCCCGGGTCGAGGTGGAGGAGCGTTTCCGGAACAGCGGCGGGGGCCTGGCAGAAGGCAGCTACCTGTATCCCCTTCCCGGTGAGGCCGCGTTCCAGAACTTCTCGCTCTGGATGGGGGAGCGGGAGGTTCGCGGCGAGGTCATGCCCGCCGACGAGGCGCGCGGCGTCTACGACGCGATCGTGCGGAAGCGGCGGGACCCTGCCCTGCTCACCCTCGCCGGCCACGGCCTGGTCCGCGCGCAGGTCTTCCCGATCGCTCCGGGGGAAACCCGGAAGGTCGTCCTCCGCTATACCCAGCTCCTCGACCGCACCGGCGACGCGACCCGCTTCCGCTACGCGATGGGCGAGCGCGGCCCCGCGGACCCCGAGACGATCGGGCTCCGGGTGCAGGACGCCGCCGCGATCGGCACACCCTTCTCACCCACGCACCAGATCGCGACGACCCGTGCCGGCGGCGGCCTCGACATCACCGTTCAGGCCGCGGGCGGTGGCGACCTGGAGCTGCTGCTGCCGCTGCGGGAGCACCTGGTCGGCACCACGGTGCTGACCCACGCGCCCGGAGGTGAGAACGGCTACTTCATGCTGCTCCTTTCCCCGCCCCCGGCGACGGCCGCCGCCGCCGCCGTCCCCCGCGACCTCACGCTCGTGGTGGATGTGTCCGGCTCCATGTCGGGCGACAAGCTCGAGCAGGCCCGCGCCGCGCTCCTGCAGGCGCTGGGCACTCTCGGCGCCGCCGACCGATTCCGCGTCATCGCCTTTTCCTCCACGGTCCGGCGGCTGGACGCGGGATTCGTCCCGGCGACGCCGGAACATCTGCGAGCCGCCCGGGCGTTCGTGGAGGGTCTCGCGGCCGACGGGGGCACCAACATCGAGGGCGCGCTCGACGCCGCCCTGGACAGCGAGCCCGGCGAAGGGCATCTGGGGCTCATCGTCTTCATGACGGATGGCCTTCCTTCGATCGGGGAGCGCTCGCCCGAGCGGCTGGCCGACCGCGCGGCCGCGCGACGCGGGACGAGCCGGATCTTCACGGTGGGCATCGGCCACGACGTCAACACGTGGCTGCTGGACCGGCTCGCTGCGGAGGGGCGCGGCAGTGCAGCGTACGTTGCTCCCCAGGCGAGCGTCGAGACCGCGGTGGGGGGCCTGCTCGGGAAGCTCCGCTACCCGGCGCTGGTGAACCTTCGGGTCGCTTCGGCGCCGGTCCGCCTCACGGCTGAATCACCCGCGGCGCTTCCCGACCTCTTCTACGGCGAGGAGCTGGTACTCTTCGGGCGCTACGAGGGAAGCGGAAGCGGCCCCATCAGCATCGAGGGCGACCGCAACGGTCGCCGCGAGCGGTTCAGCGCCGACGCGCGCTTCGCGGCGGGCGAGAGTGGCAACGAGTTCATTCCGCGGCTCTGGGCATCGCGGCGGGTGGGGGACCTGACGAGGCAGATCCGCCTCGAGGGCGCAACGCCGGAGCTCGTGGCGCAGGTGCGCGACCTCGGACTCCGGTATGGCATCCTCACGGAGTTCACCTCCTACCTCGTGCAGGAGCCGGGCGAGCTCGCGGACGGCGCCATGCGCCGGGAGCGCGCGCTTGCCCCGCCGCCGGAAGCCCAGAGCGGGCGGGCGGCGTTCGATGTGGCCAGCCGAAGCGCCGCGCTGAGCGGTGCGACCAACCTGGCCGCGGCAAAGGCGTCGGAGCTCGCCGCCCCGGCCGGCGCAGCAGCCGCGGCGGACCAGCGCAGGGTGGGTGCCCGGCTCTTCATTCTGCAACGTGGCGTCTGGACGGACGCCGCGCAGGTAGATAGCCTCCAGACAACGACCGTAGCGCCTTTCAGCCCGGCCTACTTCGCTCTGGTCCGGGCATTGCCTGAGCTCGTGCCCAGCTTCCGCCTCGGTGAGTCGGTCCTGGTCGCGGGGCGGCGGTCGAACATCCAGGTGGCGCCGGGCGGGGTCGAGCAGCTCGAGGCGGGCCGGCTCGCGGCACTGGTTCGCGGCTTCAGGGGGACATGACCGATATCGCGGAGCTGTTCACGCTGTACCACGCGTCGCTGGTGCGGATGGTGTACCGCCGCACCGGCGACCGAGACCGTGCGGAGGACATCGCCCAGGAGACATTCGCCCGGGCGGTGGCTGCGCCGCCGACGAACCCGCGGCCGTGGCTCTTCGCCGTGGCGCTCAATCTGGTCCGCGAGGATGGCCGCCGGTCGGTCCGCCAGGGCCGCCGCCTCCAGCTGCTGCGGGCCGAGGGACCCGACGCGATGCCGGCGCCCGATGAGGCGTTCGAGCGCGACGAAGGCCGGCTCGCGGTCCAGCGCGCCCTGGCGACCCTCAACGACCGGGACCGCGAAGCGCTGCTGCTCAAGGCGGAGGGCTTCAATTACGAGGAGATCGCCGCCACGCTCGGCATGTCGCGCGGGGCGATCGGAACGACGCTGGCGCGGGCGCGCCGCCGCCTGGTGGACGCGTACCGCATGCAGGGAAGGAGTGCCGATGCTGCATCCTGACGAAGGGGTGATCCACGAGCTGCTCGATGGCGAGCTGGGGCCGGAGGACACCGAGGCCGTCCGCCGGCACATCGCGGAGTGCGGCGACTGCCTTCGCCTCTACGAGGAAGCGCGCGAGCTCGCCGCCGTGACCGACCGGGTCATCGCGTCGCTGGACGACACGCGGGCGGAGCTGAACGAGGGGTTCGACGGCATGGAGCCGATTCCGGCACCTCCCGCGGCCAACGTGGGGGCCGGCGCGCCGGTCGTGCTGATGCCGAGCGCGCCCGTGGCGCCCAAGTGGCGGCGAACCCAGCCGCGCGGCGGGCTCTGGGCTGCGGTGCTGCTGCTCGTGCTCGGCGGCGGCGGGTATCTCCTCCTGCGGGACGGCGGTCACGAGAATGCCCCGCCGGCCGCGCTTCCCGCGCTCGCCGCCCTGCCCGCCGAGAGCGTGCCGCCGCCATCGGCGGACTCGATCGCCGATGCGGCCGCGGAGGCCCGCGCCCAGGCGGCGCTGGCATCGCGGCCGCCGCTCGGTACCGCCGCGCTCGACTTGGTCCGCGCCGACACCTCGCGGCAGGCGTCGCGCGACAGCGCCCGGGACACCACCCGCAGCGCGCGCCGGGACACCGCCAACGCCAGGACCCAGCCGCGGGACACGGCGCCGCAGCTCGCCGCGGCTGCCCGCCGCGAGCGGCAGGCCGAACCCGCCGCGCTCACCAAGTCGCTGGCCTCGAACGCCGCTCCGGCACCGACGCTGGATCGGGCCCAGCCGCGGGCGGACCGCGCGGCCGCCGCGGCCGACCGGTCGACGCGGGACATCCCCGCCGAGAGCGTGGCGCCCCCGCGCGTGGCCGCGGCACCCGCATCCCCGCCCACGCTCGACGTGCAGGCGCAGATTACGTCCCGCATCGGGCTGGATGACGCGAAGCGGGAGCTGGGCACGCCGCTGCATGCGATCGAAGGGCTGCGCCCGCGGCTGGTCGGCCTCGTTCCGGGGCGGCTCGTCCCCGGCGCCGACCCGTCGCGCAATGTGGTGCGGGCGGTCTATCTGGATGCGAACGGGCAGCCGTTCTACCTGGACCAGCAGCGGGTGGGTGCCAGCGGGCCCCGTCGCGCGGGGGGTATCGTGAAGGGGGACGTGCAGCTCTTCCTCAACGGCAACGTGCCGCCCGACTCGGCGCAGTCGCTCGCGCAGCGGCTCCGGTAGCGCTCAGGCCGTCTCGCCGGCGGCCACCGGCGCGGGCGACGGTGCCGGCTCCGCCAGCGTGGCGCGCACGCTCCGGAGCAGGACGTCCGACGTGAACGGCTTGGCCACGAAGGCGCTGCCGTCCACGCCCTTCCGCACCACCTCGTCACTCGTGTAGCCCGATATGTAGAGCACCCGAAGGCCGGGGTGGCGGGCGCGGAGCCGCTCAGCCAGCTCCCGGCCTCCCATCTCGGGCATCACGACGTCGGTCACGAGCAGCTGGATCGGGCCGCGATGCCGCTCGGCCACGAGGAGCGCGTCGCGGCCGTGACGCGCCTCGAGCACGGCGTAGCCATTGGCCGTCAGCATCTTCCGGATCACCGCCCGCACCGGCTCCTCGTCCTCCACCAGCAGGATGGTCTCCGCCCCGCCGCCCGGCTCCTCGGGCGGGAGGGCCGTCTCGGCCTCCTCGACGCGGGGGAAGAAGAGGCGCACCGACGTCCCTGCGCCCGGCTCGCTCGAAACCCGGATCGTCCCTCCGCTGCTCTTCACGATGCCGTGCACGATGGCGAGGCCCAGCCCGGTCCCGTGCGCCGGCTCCTTGGTGGTGAAGAACGGCTCGAAGAGCCGCGCCTTCGTTTCCTCGTCCATCCCGCTGCCGCTGTCCGTTACCGCAAGCACCACGAAGAGTCCCGCGCGGCTGCCCGGCGCGCGGGACGACGGCGCCATGTGGCGCTCGCTCGTCTCGATGGTGAGGGTGCCGCCGGCCCCGAGCGCGTCGCGCGCATTGAGCACCAGGTTGATGACCACCTGCTCGATGTGCCCGGGATCGGCGCGAATCCGGCCGATGTCCGGCGCGAGGACGGTCTCGAGCTGCACATCGGCTCCCACCAGCCGCTGCAGCAGCGACTCGAGACCGCGGACCACGCCATTCAGGTCGAGCGACTCCGGTCGGGAGGAGGGGCGGTGCCCGAAGGCGAGCAGCTGCCGGGTGAGGAGCGCGCCCCGGTCGGCGGCGCGGCGGATCTCCTGCACGTCGCTGGCGCGCGGATCGCCGTCGTCGAATTCGCGGAGGAGGAGATCGCTGTAGCCGTGAATGGCCGTGAGGACGTTGTTGAAGTCGTGGGCGACGCCGCTGGCGAGGCGGGCGGCCGCGTCGAGACGCTGCGCGCGGCGGAGCTGCTCGTCGCGCTCGTGCAGGGCCACGCGCACGCGCGTCCGGTCGGACACGTCGGTCACGAGCACGATGCGCGCGGGGCGGCCGGCGAAGGTCAGCGCATGGGAGACGATCTCGACGTCGAGGAGGGAGCCGTCCCGCTTCTGGTGCCGCGCGAGCGCGACGCCTTCCCGCTGCGACACGCGCCGCTCGGCGGAGCGCACGGGCGCGGGCGCGTCGTCATCGGGCAGCACCTCCATGATCGTCATCGCCAGGAACTCGGCGCGGCTGTAGCCGTAGTGGCGCACCGCCGCGTCGTTCACGTCGAGGAAGGTCAGCGTCTCGGTGTCGAAGATCCACATCGGGTTGGGATGGCTCTCGAAGAGCATCCGGTAGCGGCGCTCGGCCTCCTCGGCCTGCGCCGCGGCGGTGGCGGCATCGAGCGCGGCGGCGAGGCGGTCGGCGAGTCGCTGGGCGGCGGGAATGGCGGGCTCGCCAAGCGTGGAACCGTCGGCGGCGCCGAGCTCGAGGATCCCGAGCGCGCGGCCGCGTGCGCGGAGCGGCACCGTCAGGATCCGCGCCGGCGCGAGCGCATCGTACGCGGCGCGCTCCTCGCCGTCCGCGAGCTCGCCCAGCATGGCCGCGCTGACATCGAGGAGGCAGGGCGAGGCGCCGCCCCAGACGCCCGCCGCCGTGACCCGACCCGAGGCTTCCCGCGCCCCGCGTCCCACCAGCTGCCGGGCCACCGGATCACGGACGGCCAGGCGGTGCGCCGCGGCGACGCAGCGCAGACCGCCCAGGCCGTCGAGCACGCGGACCGTGGCCCAGTCGGCCAGCGTGTTGGCGGCGTGGCGGGCCGCGGCGGAGGCGACGGTGCCGACGGATCCCTGCGGCAGGTCAACACGGTCCTCCGGTGGCGGAGGGGCCGGTGCGTCGCCGCCGGTCGCACGATCGAGCTCGCGCTGGCGGAGCGCCCCCACCGGCAGCGCAGCGAGCGGCACCGTGAGGAACACGAGCCCGAGCTGCCAGAGGCCCGCGCCGGTGTAGCGGAGCGGCGAGCCGGGAATCGAGAAGAAGTGGAGGCTGTACAGGAGAACGAATACCGCGCTCGTGATGGCCGGACGGAGCCCGCCGACGACTCCGGAGATCACCACGGCCGCCAGGAGCACCACCATCGGTACCGGCAGCCCGACCCCGTGCCGCGTGGCGATGTCACAGGCCACCACCGCGACCAGCGTGAGGATGGGGCCACCAACCTGCAGGGCTATGGCGGGGCCGCGGAATCGCATCGGGGAACCTCCGCCCGGGGGATTGCCAAGACGACGGGGCATGACGCCAGGGAGTGCGCCATGCCCCGTCCGCCGCGAGGTCAGTCGCGGCCTCCTACTTCTTCGGCTTGTCCACGTCCACGGTGGGGACGGTGACTTCCTTCTTCTCCGTCGTGACCTTCGGGACGTTGATGGTGTCCTTGGTGGTCCCCACATCGACCGTCGGCGTGTGCACCGTATCGGTCTGGGTCCCGACGACCGGCTTCTGCACTTCGTATTCCCCTTCGCCCGTCTTCCTGCAGGCGCTCGTGGCGACAAGCGCCGAGAGGGCCAGCACCGCTGTCAGCTTGCGCACGACGAACCTCCGGGATCGAGAGAACGAACAGGGACCACATGACGCATTCGTGCCCCAATCTCGCAGGTGGCCGGAGTTCTGCCTGTGTCTCAGGTCACGGGGCCGGTGCGGGGCGCTTCACCCATTCTCCCACGATTGCACAGGCCCATAGAAGCGCGAGCGGCAGGACCGACATCCAGCCGCCGAGACCCAGCCGCTCTCCCAGGTTCCGGGTGACGAGCGGGTACCGCTCGAGGTGGGCCCAGCGCTCATCCACCTCGGCGGCGGGCGTGAGGAAGGACACCGGGTTGATGGACATCGCCCCTTCGGCCGCGAGACGCGGATAGACGCTCACGATCGGATCGGGATTGAATTCGCTCACGAACGGCGTCGTGGCCGCGCCAACCAGGTTGATGGCGACCGACACCGCGGCGAGCGCCGCCGCGGCGCCGTTCCAGCGCGGGCGGTCCGGCCACCATGCGAGCCCCAGCCCGAGCAGTGGAATGGCCGGAACCAGGTGCCGCGGGCCGAACGCCGGTCCACCCTGCCAGTAGGCGTAACCCGCGATGACGAGCCAGAGCGCGCCGGCGCCCATGAGCATCGCCGGTGCCAGCCGGCGGCGGAGCGGACGCGGCGCCATGGCAAAGCCCGCGACGGCGACGACGAGGATGGGCCCGTACACGAAGAGGCCGCGATAGGTGCCGAAGAGGAGCTGGAGCGCCGCCCCGCCGTCGGGCAGCGTGATGCCGAAGAACCCCTCCGCCATGCGCGTGGCGAACGGCGTGCCGGTCAGCCGTCCGTAGCCGACGGCCAGGGGCGACCCGTAGGCGGCGTTCTGATGGATCATGAGGAGGGCGAGCGGCACGCCCCCCGCCGCCGTGCCGATGAGCAGGTTCCGGGGCCGCCGGGCAACGGCAAGCAGGCCCGCCGCGATCGCCGCGGCCGGGATCACGGCCGGGTACTCCGTGAGGACAGCGAGACCCAGTGCGAGTGCCGCGAGCGCCGCGCGGCCGGGGCGTGGCCCGCGCGAGCGCGCGGCCTCGTACCCGCTCCATGCGCCGATGGTCAGCCACGCCGCGGCGATCGCATGGCCGAAGAGCACCGTGGAGTACACGAACAGCGGAGTGCCGAGAAAGACCGCGGCCGTGAGCAGCCAGGCGGAGCGATGGGAGCGCCTGGGATCGAGCCGGGACAGGAGCCGGCGGAACGCCACCGCGGCGAGCGCGGAAAGGAGTCCCGCACTGAGGGCGGTGGCGAGATGCAGGAGCCCGTCGGCCAGCGGCGGGCTCCGCTCGAGGGCGGCGAGGTCCACCATCGTCGCTGCGGCTGCGGCGACCGGCAGCGCGAGGTAGGCGGTGCCGGGGGCCTTCTCGGAGTAGAAGTGCTTGCCGATCCGGACCCGGTCGATCGTGTTGAAGGCGAGCGGATCGATGTCGTACCGGTGCCCCATCGCGATGGACAGCGACAGATCGAACCGCGCGTTCGAGT
>JAICVB010000164.1 GCA_025935545.1 Gemmatimonadales bacterium | reverse complement strand
GTACGGCATCGCGTGGGGCGGCATCGGCGCGGCGATGGCCTGCTACGACGAGGCGCTCCGCTACGCCCAGCACCGCGTCATGTTCGACAAGCCGATCGCCGGGACCCAGATCCAGCAGGTGCGCCTGGTGGAGATGCTGACGGAGATCACCAAGGCGCAGTTCATGACGCTGCAGCTTGGCCGCCTCAAGGACGCGGGCACGATGACGCCCGACCAGGTCTCCCTCTGCAAGCGCAACAACGTGGACATGGCCACTGAGTGCGCCCGCGAGGCTCGCCGGCTCCTCGGCGCCAACGGGATCCTGGTGGAGTACCACTCGATGCGGCACATGGCCAACCTCGAGTCGGTGTACACCTACGAGGGCACCCACGACATGCATTCCCTGATCGTGGGCCAGGCGGTCACCGGGCACGCGGCCTTCTAGGAGACGACAGCCAGTGAAGATCGCGGTCTGCATCAAGCGCGTGCCCGACACCGAGCTCCGCTTCTCCATCGCCGCCGACGGGAAGTCCCTCGACCAGGCCGGCCTCAAGTACGACATCAGCGACTTCGACGGCTACGCGGTCGAGGTCGGCCTCCGGCTCAACGAGAAAGCCGGCGGCGGCGAGGTCGTCGCCGTCTCGCTCGGCCCCGACGCCGCCCAGGAGACCATCCGGAAGGCGATCAGCATGGGCGCCGAGCGGGGCATTCATCTCCGCGCGGAGCACGTGCCGATCGATCCGCTGTCCATCGCGCAGGCGCTGGCGGCGGAGCTCAGGGACGGCGGCTGGGACCTCATCCTCTTCGGCCGCATGTCCACCGACTCCGCCAACGGCGCCGTCGGGCCCATGACCGCATCCCTTCTCGATCTCCCGTGCGTCACCTCCATCTCCCAGCTCGAGGTGGCCGATGGGAAGGGCACGGCGCGGCGCGAGCTCGAGGGCGTGGCGGAGGTGGTGACCTTCCCGCTGCCCGCCGTGCTCACCATCGACGAGGGCATCGCGCGGGCGCGGCTCCCGTCGCTCAAGGGAATCATGGCGGCCAAGAAGAAGCCGATCGACGCGAAGCCGGCGGCGCTGGGCCCGGTGCAGCTCACGATCGAGACGATGGAGCTTCCGGCCGAGCGGACCGGCGGGCGCATCGTGGGGGAGGGACCCGAGGCCGTGCCCGAGCTGGTGCGGCTCCTCCAGACCGAAGCGAAGGTGCTCTGATGGCGGATACGTTCGCATTCGCCGAATCGCGGGGCGGTGAGCTCCGGAGCGTGGCGCGCGAGACGGTCACGGCGGCACGCCGGGCGGCGGAGGCCACCGGCGGCGGCACGGTGCACGCGCTGGTGATCGGCGCCCCCGGCATCCAGGCCAAGGCCGCCGAGCTCGGCCGCTTCGGCGCCGACGTGATCACGGTCGTGGAGCACGCGGGGCTCGAGCGCTACAGCCCGGAGGTCTTTGCCGCCACCGCGGCGGCGCGTATCCGCGCGCACGACTATCGCGCGGCGTTCTTCGCCGCCTCGGCCGAGGGCCGGGACCTGGCGCCGCGGGTGGCAGCGGGGCTCGAGCGCACGCTCGCCTCCGACGTGACCTCCTTCGACGTGCAGGGCGACGGCTTCATCGCGCGCCACGCGGTGTATGCCGGCAAGGCCACGGTGACGCTCCGCCTCATCGGCGCGCCCGCCATCTTCTCGCTCCGTCCCGGCGCCGTGACGGCGGCCGAGGCGGAGGGCGCCGGCACGGTGGAGACGGCGGCACCGGCCGTGGATCCCGCCGCGGCGAGGGTCGTAGTGACCGAGCTGCTCGACCGCGGTGCCGCGAAGCTCGACCTCGGCGAGGCCCCGGTGATCGTGAGCGGGGGCCGCGGCCTTCGCGCCGCGGAGAACTTCAGGCTGGTGGAAGACCTTGCGGCCGCGTTCGGCAACGCCGCGGTGGGCGCGACGCGCGCCGTCACCGACGACGGCTGGCGGCCGAGCACCGATCAGATCGGCCAGACGGGCCGCGTGGTGAGCCCGACCCTCTACGTCGCCGTCGGCATTTCGGGCGCCGTGCAGCACCTGGCCGGCATGCGGACCGCCCGCACCATCGTCGCCATCAACAAGGACAAGGACGCCCCCATCTTCAAGATCGCCGACTACGGCGTGGTGGGCGACCTGTTCGAGATCGTGCCGCGCCTGACCGAGGAAGTCCGCAAGGCGAAAGGGCGGTAGCCCTCACTCCCTCACGTTCACCAGCCGCTCCCGCGCCACCGTCGCTCCCGTCTCGGCGTCCTGCACCCTGAGCACCAGCCGGTACTGTCCGCCCTTGAGCGTGCTGAGCTCGAGGGTCCGCCGCACGTGCTGCGCGGGGACGCTCGCCTTGTCGCTGAACGAGACACGCACCTGGTCACCCGTCCCGATCGCGAGCGAGCGCGAGAGCTCGATCGTGGTCCGGTAGCTCCGGCCCGGCACCATCCCGCTCACGTCGTAGTAGAGCTCCATGGCGCTCGAACGGGAGTAGACGTCGAGCGGATTGAGGGGGACGGGGTCACCCTGGTTGGCCCAGACGAGGCCCGCGCCCTGCCGGCCGGCGACGAGATCGCTGAGCGCGAGCGAGCCCGCCGTCCCGGCCGTCATCGCGTCGCGGCCGGCCGCGGCTGCCGCGGTGCTCCCGGGCTGGGTGAAGAGCACGCGCACGTCGTGCCGCCCGGTGGGGAGCGGCAGCTCGAGGAGCCCGTTGAGCCAGCTGCCGGCCTTCAGCGTGTCCGCCACGTGGAAGAACCGTGTCGTATCGCTCCGGAGGACGTCGAGGCCCGTGGGCCCCACGGCGATGGTCCGGATCGACAGCGGATAGAGCACCCCGGTCACGCCCGCGCGCGTCACGGGCTTGAGGCGGTCGCCGGGGATGGCGAAGACGATGAGCAGGTGCGGCGCATTGCCCGGCTGGCCGACGGCATACAGCTGCACCACCGGCTTGAGCGAACTCTCGTAGCGCTGCACGTAGGTGTCGGTGTGGAGCGCCGTCGCCATCTGGGTCTGGCCGGCCTCGCGCATGGAGGTCACGTCCTCCGGGCGGATGAGCAGGCCCAGGTCCGTAGTCGCGGACTGGTAGGTGTTGCCGCCGGCTGCCCCCATCGCGTTGAGCTGGGCCTGCTGGCCGGCGAGCTTGCTGTGCAGCGCGAGATCCTGCAGCTGTGCGGCGAGGTAGGCATATCGCGGATCGAGCGCACCGCGGCTGTCCACCAGGTCGTGATAGAGCGGCAGCATGGCGACGAGCGTCGTGGGGGCCGTGCTCCCGAGCCGGCGGCTGGAGCAGAAGTGCAGCAGCAGGTTGCCGGTCGGCAGCGTGTACTGCCACGACTCGTTGGCG
>JAICVB010000061.1 GCA_025935545.1 Gemmatimonadales bacterium | reverse complement strand
GCCGTTGCTCGTGAGCTTCCGCTGGTCGGTGCCGTCCACCCGCTGGGTGTAGATCTCGAAGTGGCCGAGGGGCCAGACGTAGCCCTTCGACCGATCGACCGGCGGCGGGCATTCGCGGGAGAACTCGTGGGTCGAGCTGTAGAGGACGCGGCGGTCGTGGTCGTAGAAGTAGCCGCAGGTGGTGCGGCCCTGGCCGTTGGAGATGCGACGGAGGTGCGAGCCGTCGATGTCCATGATGTATTCCTGGTCGCAGCCCGCGTCCACCTTCTCCTGGCGCTGGAAGATGAGCTGGCGGCCGGAGCGCGAGAAATACGCCTCCGCGTTGTTGCCGCTGAAGGTGAGCTGGCGGGCGTTGCGCAGGTGGCGTTCGCCCGGGCGGATGAGCGTGGCGGACGCAGCGGACGAGGCCGGCGCGGGGCCTCCCGACGGGGCGGATCCGCCGGAGCAGGCGGACGAGGCGGCGAGCGCGGCGGCGGCGATCAGGCGGCGAATCGTGGTCCTCGGCGACGGAGTTGGGCGCGTCGAAGGACGCGCGCCCGGCCGTTCGGCCGGGCAGCGAAAGATATAACGGGAGGAAGTGGGCGGGGTTTCGGCCGCTCAGGTGCCCGGCAGCGGCGAGCGGAGGCGCCGGACGGGATAGGCGGCGCCGGCCACCATGTCGGCGTCGAGGAAGTTCCAGGTCACGAGGCCGTCTTCCGACGCCGGCTCCAGCAGGTAGGCGGCCAGCACGCCGAGTGGCTGGGTGGTGGAGACCAGGTACCAGGCGCCGCTGGCGCTGTCGGAGCCCGCGGCCCAGCGCCCCTCGACGGTGAGCGTGTTGTGCCCCTCGAACTTCCGCGGCGAGCGGCGGACACTGTCCACGGTGAACACCTCGGCCGGCGCCTTCCAGCCGTTCGGGAGCGCCCTCACCGTGATGCCGTGCCGCCGGAGGAGCGCGACCACCGCCTGCAGCCGGTCGGGGATGAGGTATGCCGCCGGCAGCGCCTCGCGCCGCGCCGCGGTGAAGCGGTCCCAGACCGGCATCCGCACCGTCCGGAACTTCCCGCTCTGCTTCCTGGGCGCGAATCCACCCGAGCGCCCCGACGAGTCGGCGGTCGTGAGCTCGGCGATTACGTCGCGCATGGTGGAATCGGCGAAGCGCTGCCGGAGGGCGACCGAGTCGCCGTGGATACCCTCGGCCAGGAGCGGCATCCAGGTGTTTCGCCGCTCGGCCACGAGGCTCAGCGTCTCCCGGACGAAGTCGTAGGTCGCGCGGATCCGCATGGCGAAGGGATCGTGACTGTAGGCCTCGCTGAGGATGGCCATCCGGCCGCGCAGCGCGAACCAGTTGGTGCCGTAGCGGGCGCGGCCGTCGTAGGTCTCCCAGCCAAGCTTCAGCGAATCGGGATCCTGGTTCCGGAAGTTGCCGTAGGGGAAGATCCGCTCGCGGTGGCGCTTGAGCATCCGGTCGGCGACGGCGGGGAGGAAGACGTCCTGCACCCACGCGTTCACGCGGCTGTGGTTGGCGTTGAGACCGGGCGAGTAGGTGAGGTCGTAGCCGTGATAGCTGCCGTCCGTGGTGTGGAGATCGATGAGGAGGTCGGGGTTCCAGCGGTCCAGCAGCTCCTCGGAGGCGCGGGTCTCCGGCGCCTCCAGCTTCACGTAATCGCGATTGAGGTCGAGCCCCTGCCCGTTGGCGCGCCGGCCCACGCGCGGCGGCCCGTTCTGCTCCGGCCGGTTCACCTCCTGCGGCGCGAACTGCTCGTTGCCGTCCGCGTTGTAGATCGGCACCACGAGCAGGATGACGCTGTCGAGCAGCGGGCGGAGCGAGCCGAGGGTGAGATCGCGCAGCAGCATCTGCGCGGCCTCCTTCCCCTCCACCTCTCCGGCGTGGATGTTGGCCTGGATGTAGACGATCGGCTTGCCGCTGTGGTGCGCCGCGTCGGCGCCCGAGACCATCGGCCGGGCGGCCAGCACGACCGGCACCTCGAGCCCTCCGGGGCTCCTGGTGAGCGTCCAGATCCGGAGCCCCGCGCCGCGGGCCTGGAGGGAATCCAGGAACTCGAGGACGTCGGCGTGGGTGGAGGTCTCGGCGAACGCGGTGCGCTCGGGGCGCGTGGTCTGGGCGGCCGCCGGCGCCGCGAGGGCCGGGGCGGCGAGGAGGAGCGCGGCGATGTGAGGGCGCATCGCGGGAATATATCCCGCTACCCCCCGGGCCGGCGGTGCTCCGGCACGAGCTCCCGCACCTTCTGCAGCAGGACCTCGACCTGCATCGGCTTCTCGATCATGCGCGAGCCCGGCTCGAGGAGCCCGCGGCGCAGCACCTCGTCGTCGGTGTACCCCGACATGAAGAGCACGGGGACCTGATAGCCCAGCTCCTCCACCCTCCCCGCCAGCGCCTGGCCGCCCATCTCCGGCATCACCACGTCGCTCACGATGAGGTCCACCCGCCCGCCCCGCTGCTCCAGCAGCCGAAGCGCGTCGATCCCGTTGCGGGCCTCGAGGCAATCGTAGCCCTCGCGGGTGAGGACCCGCACGATCCAGCGCCGCACCATCTCCTCGTCCTCCACGATCAGGAGCGTCGGCGCCTGCGCGTTGGTCTGCGGCCGGTCGATCGCATCGGCGCGCGGCTCCTCCAGCATGGGGAGGTACACCTTGAAGGTGGTCCCATGGCCCGGCTCGCTGTACACCCAGATGTAGCCGCCGCTCTGCCGGATGATGCCATACACCGTCGCCAGGCCGAGCCCGGTCCCCTGTCCGGTGGGCTTCGTGGTGAAGAAGGGCTCGAAGATCCGGCTCTGGGTCTGGGCATCCATGCCGGAGCCGTTGTCGGTCACGGCGATCATGACGTAGGGGCCGGGGCGGATCTCCACGCCGGGGTGGCGGTCGCCGTAGTCGCGGTCGAGGGCGGCGTTCCGGAGCGCCAGGGTGAGCCGTCCGCCGCTCGGCATCGCATCGCGCGCGTTGAGGGCGAGGTTGATGAGGACCTGCTCCACCTGCCCCTGGTCGGCGCGGACGCGGCCCACGCCCGACGCGCGGCTCACCACCAGCTGTCGGTCCTCGCCCAGCAGCCGGCGGAGCATGGGCTCGATGCCGGTGATCACGGCATTGAGGTCGAGCACTTCGGCCTGGAGCACCTGCCGCCGGCTGAAGGCGAGGAGCTGGCCCGTCACCATGGCGGCGCGGCCGGCGGCGCGGCGGATCTGCTCCACGTCGTTCCGCCGCTCGTCGCCGGCGGGGAGCCCGTGCATCAGGAGCTCGCTGAAGCCGAGCACGCCCTGCATCATGTTGTTGATCTCGTGGGCCACGCCGCCGGCGAGCTGGCCCACCGCCTCCATCCGCTGCGCGTGGCGCACCCGCTCCTCCGTCCGCCGCCGCTCGGTGACGTCCACGCACGCGCCGGTGAGCGACTGTGCCTGTCCGTCCTCATCCCGCACGACGGTGCCCTGGTCGCGCAGCCATCGGAGCCCGCCGCCCGGGAGCGGAACCCGGAACTCGACGTTGAAGCTGCTCCCCTCGTCCACCGCGCGCTGGAACGCGACCACGACCGCGGAGCGGTCCTCCGGATGCAGGTGCTCGAGGAAGTCGGCGAAGGTGCGGATCTCTTCGTCGGGCCGCAGCCCGAAGAGGGCGCGGAGGCTCTCGTCGAAGGTGTAGATATCGTTCGCGATGTCCCACCGCCACGTGCCCATCTGCGCGGCGTGGAGCGCCGCGTGAAGCCGCTCCTCGCTCTCCCGGAGCGCGTCTTCGGTGCCCTTCTGATCGGTGCGGTCGTGGACCACCTTGGCGAAGCCGACGAACCGGCCGGCGGCGTCGCGGAGCGCGGTGGTCATCCCGTTGGCCCAGAACCGGCTGCCGTCCTGCCGCGCCATCCAGCGGTCGTCGTTCGCCTCGCCGTGGAGGCGGGCGGTCTCGAGCTCGCGCTGGGGCACGCCGGCGGCGATGTCCTCGGGGGTGAAGAGGGCGCTGCCGTGGAGGGTGAGGAAGGTCTGCCGGGGGTAGCCGAAGACACGCTCGACGCCGTGGTTCCAGCTCCTGACCCATCCCTTCTGGTCCAGCAGGAAGATCGCGTAGTCGCGGACCTGCTCGACCAGCGTTCGATAAATGCTGTCCACCGACTCCGGGGGGGCCGCTACGTCCCTGCTCTCGTGCATGCCGCAATCTCGGGGTTGGCGGCGTTTCGCATCGTGTCGCCGGTCACCTTCGGCGGGGCCCGGACTGCGGCGTGACCACGCGGGTGCGCACCAGGTCGGGGAAGTCATCCTCGATCGTGAACGTGAGCTCGGGCACAAGTGCCCGGCGTGAGGGCGCCTGAATGGTGCGGTCCGGAACCTCCAGGAATCCGTTCCATGCGTGCCGCACCCGCGGGTCGGCCACGACGATGGCGGCACCCGGCGGGACCGCGGCCCGCGTGAGGAGGCTCACCACCGCAGTGTCGTTTCCCGCCAGCGCGCGGCTCAGTGCGCGGACCAGCTCGTAGCCCAGGACATGCTGGTCGTCGCGGCGGGCGCGCGCGAGCCGCGCGCGCTTCTCGGCTTCCGCCACGCCCAGGAGGGGCTCGCGGGCGACGAAGGGAGCGAGGATCTCCTCCGCCCGCCACTCCGCCAGCCCTTCCACCACGAACGGATCCACCCCAGGCAGCACCGCCGGCCCCTCCCCGTCGAGGGGGACGGCGGCGAGGACGCGGCGCTGCAGGAGGAGGTGCTGCCACTCGTGCACCACGGCGCCGACGGCGAGGAGGGGCATGTAGCCCGGATCGATGGCGATCACGTCGCGCGCCTCGAGGAACCCGTTGCCATCCTGCCCGGTAAGTCCGCGCGGGCTCGCGAGCCGCATCGTCTCGCCGGGGACCTCGAGGGTGGCGGCGGGACCGAACTCCACCGCCACGCGATGCAGCACCTCCAGGAAGCCTCCCCGCCCATGGCGGCGCAGCCATTCCCCCGCGGCCCAGTTGTCGGCGTGCACGATGTTGTCGAACAGCCGATCGGGAACGCCGAAGCGCGGAACTGCCTGGGCATAGCCGAAGGCGCGCGCCTCGATCGCCGGGGTCGCGGCCGAGTCGTGCCAGGCGGCGCGGACGGCATCCCCGATGGAGCGCGCGGGGCGGCCGGGGAGCCACGGCTCATCGAGGAAGAAGCGGAGCGCGTCGGCATACCAGAGCGTGGCGGAGTCGTAGCCGCCCATGAGGAACGCCACGGCGCGGGCCGACGCAGGATCGGCCGCCGCCATGCGCTGGGCGAGCGCCTGCGCGGCCGTGCTGTCGGAGGTCTTCAGGGTGAAGATGCGATAGAGTGCCAGGTCGATGGTGGCCTCGGCGGCGGAGTCGCCAGGCGGGAGCCAGCCGACGGCACGGAGGGCGGGGGCCGCGGCGTCCAGCGTCAGCGCCGGTGACGCTCCGCGCGCGCGCGCCAGGGCCACGTCGTGCAGGTCCACCTGCCACTGGCCCCGCGGGCGGAAGAGGCGGTCGAAGCGCGCGGCCGACGCGCCCGCGAGTCCGCCGCGGATGGACTCGAGCGTGCGCACGGCCGCCGCGCGCATCTCCTCCCGCCGCGCCACGCCGAGGGCGCGGAGCGGGGCGACCGAGGCAAGGGCGTCCCCCTGGAGCGCCGGGATACCGGCGGCGGCGGCGGCGCGCAGGTACGCGGCTGCAAGACTGTCCCCGTTGCCCAGGGCTGCCGCGGCGGCGAGCCAGGGTCCGGGGAGGCGGATCAGGGTATCACGGCGTCCCGTGACGATGCCGCGGACGGTGAACCGCGGAAGCACGGGGTAGTACTCGGTGTTCTCCGGCAGCGGCGTCGCGACCCACTCGGGTCCCTCCTGGCCCGGAACGGTCACGCGGCCGGACAGCGCGTCCCCCGCCGCGCGCCCGGTGAACTGCGGGCCCGAGGCCGCCGCGAAGGCAATGCTGTCGCCCCGGATCGTGCCGGTGAGCGGGAGGGGCTGGTCGGCGTTCCCGAGCCAGAGCGTGCCGGTGAGCGTGGTCCCCGACTGCCGCAGCCGGAGCTCGCCCCGGTAACCGGCGGAGGAAAAGCTCGGGATGGTGACGATCCAGCGGCCGGCCAGCTGCGCGGTGGCGGGCGCCGGCACGAGCGCGCCCAGCATGAGGGCCGCGCGCATACATTGAAGGAGCCCGCGGCGCACCCGTCCGCGGCCGTGGTCCCGCGAGCTGGAGACACCTTCCATGACCGACGACGCCGACCGACCCGCTCCCCGCCGGCCCATCCCCCCGCTGATGGACCGCCTGGGCGAGCTCTGCCAGGCCGGCCGGGACGGCGCCGCGTACCTCTGGCAGGTGCCGGGCGATGCGGCGGCCCTTGCCCGCATCGCGGAGATACTGACGGAGATCCGCGGAGAGGGAGTCAAGTCGGGGCGGCGGGAGATGACGCGGCTGGTGGATGAGATGCAGGCCGCGGCCGGCGCGTCGCCCAGCCCGCAGCAGGTGGAGATCCTGCAGGACGGCTTCGAGCGGCTCACGCGGCTCTGGCAGTCGGCCAAGTCGGGAATCTTCTGATGGCGCTCAAGCTCTCCTCGCGGCAGCAGGCGCAGATCGGCTTCCTCCAGACGGTGCCGCCCAAGCTGGCGCGGATCCACGCGGTGATCGAGCAGATGGCGGCGCTGCAGGCGGACGACGTGACCGTGCGCGGACTCGGCCGGATGCTCGACGAGCTCAAGGCCAACGCCCAGGGCTTCGGCCTCACGGGCCTGGCGGAGACGTGCGGGCTGATGGGGACGATGAGCCGGCGGGGCGGCGGGCTGCAGATGAAGGTCCGGGGACTGCGCGAGCTGCTGGGAAGCCTGAAGATCAACTACGAGGCGGCGCTCAAGGCAGCGAGCACGCCGGAGGCCTAGCGTCGGGCAGACCGCTTCGCGATGATGCCGTCGATGATCGGCCCCGACATGAGGGCCACCATGCCGTTCACCAGCCCGCCGATGACCGACGACACGAAGGCCAGCGCGAAGAGGATGGCGCCGGCGCCGATGATGGCGAAGAACATGTCGATCCAGTAGAGCATGAAACGTCTCCCGAGAGGTGCGGCGGCCGTCTGCCGGGCGCATTAGCTTACTGCGGGCACCTGGCCCCCCGCAACCGGGCGGGCTCACCGCGACCTTCGACCACCCAAGCGATACCCCATGGAGGAATGACGATGCGGATCCTGACCGCCCTCGCCGCGCTGAGCGCCGCCGCCCTGCCGCTCGCGGCGCAGAAGCCGAACACGCCCCCCGCCCCCGCGCACGCAATGGAGGACCACGACAAGCCGGTCACCGGCGGCGGCACCCTGCCGACGGGCTGGACGGCGCGGACCGACAACCCCTCGGGTGTCGCCAACGTCAAGTTCGTCACGATGGGAAGCGGCTACCACGTGACCCTGGGCCCGGCCACCATCCTCTATCGCGCGGCCGACAACGCGAAGGGCAGCTTCCACACCCTGGCCACCTTCACGCAGACCAAGGCGCCGACCCATCCCGAGGGCTACGGGCTCTTCGTGGGCGGCAGCAACCTCGACGCGCCGACCCAGCAGTACACCTACTTCCTGGTGCGAGGCGACGGGACCTTCCTGATCAAGCGCCGCACCGGCGCGGAAACGTCGGTGATCAAGGACTGGACCGCGAGCCCGGCGGTCGTGAAGGCCGATTCGGCGGGGAAGGCGACCAACATGATCGAGATCGACAACAAGAGCGACCCGTCGAAGATCACCTTCAAGGCGAACGGCCAGGAAGTCTATTCCATGCCGGCGGATGCCAGCATGCGCGGGATCGTGGGCATCCGGGTGAACCACAACCTCGACGTTCACGTCTCGGGATTCGCCCTGCATCAGTAGGCTGAGCCGATAGCGCTCTAGCCTTCCGCGGCGCGCCGGACCGAAAGGGCCCGGTCGGCGGCGTCGCGGACCGGTGCGTCGCCCTGGCGCACCAGGCGGTCCAGCAGGCGGCGGCATTCCGGAGTTCCCGCCGCCGCCAGCCCGGCCACCGCGTCCAGCCGCTGTTCCACCGTCCGCCCCCTCCAGTTGAGCAGCGATTTCCGGTCGAGCGCGATCTCCGCCAGATCCCCGGCGGCGCCGAGGCGCGCGGCGGCGGTGGCGAGCTCGCGCCGGACCGGCGAATCCTCGTCGCGGTTGAAGGCGAGCAGGAGCCGGCCGATGAGCGACTCCCGGCCGTGATCGGCCGCGGCGCGGGCGGCCTCGGACCGCGTGTCGGGCGACGCGTGGACCAGGCCCGACTGGATGGCCTGAACCGCAGCGGGATCATCGAACCCGGCGAGGGCCCGGATGGCGGCGGCGCGCACCCGCTCCGCCGGATGGTCCACCAGCGCGGCGAGCGGCGCTACCGCGCGGCTGTCGCCGAGGCGGCCGAGCAGCTCCGCGCCGTGGCGGGCCACGTGGGGGCGCGAGCTCGAGAGCAGCGGCAGGATGAGCGGGAAGGCCGCCGGCTCGCCGGCGAGCGCGTCGTGCAGGAACTGACGCGGGGCCACGGCCTCCGATTCGCTGATGCCGTCGATCATCGCCTCGAGGCCCTCGGGCCCGATCCACCGGAGGATGGCGGCGGTGCGCTGCTGCTCCTCGGGGCGGCGGAGCGAGCGCTCGACCATGATCCGGAGCACGGTCGGGTTGAACACCCGGCGGGCGGCGATCATCATGGTCCGGCGCTCCTCCGGACTCCGGCCCTCGGTCAGGTCGCGCGCCGCTTCGGCCCAGCCGAGGAGCTCGGCGCCCTGCTTCCGGGCAAAGGCGTCGGCGGCGGCCACGAGCACGCCGGCGATCCGGTCTTCGGCTCCTTCGCGCTGCTGGGTGCGGCGGTCGTCCATCCGACGTCTCTCCGGGGGCTAGAGCTGGGACCTGATGACTCCCGCGAGTCGCTCCTTCAACTTCTCCGCGGGAGGCCGGCGGCGCCACATCTCGAGGGTGATGCGGCGGGACCGGCCCTTGTCCGCCTCGAAGACCGCCGCCTGCTCGGCAGCCAGGTCGCGGTCCAGTACGTTGAGATTGGCCTCGTCGTTGAGGCGGAAGGAGCGGTTGTCGAAGTTGGTGGAGCCGACCGACACCCAGGTGCCGTCCACCACCATCACCTTGCAGTGGTACATGGTCGGCTGGTATTCCCAGATCTCGACTCCCGCCTCCAGCAGCGGCCCCCACCGCGAGCGCGATGCCTTGCGCACCACCTCGGTGTCGATGTGCGCTCCGGGCGTGATGATCTCGACGCGGACACCGCGCTTCCGCGCCGCCACCAGCTCCCGCACCGCCAGCGAGTCAGGGACAAAGTAGGAATTCGCGAGCAGGATCCTCTCCCGGGCGGACGCGATCGACAGGAGATACATGAGCCGTACACTCTCGGAGCCCTCTCCCGGAGAGCTCCGGAAGACCTGGGCGCAGGAATCACCCGCATGGTCGAGGGGGGGAAAGTAGTCGTCGCCGTGGAGCACCAGGGAGCGGCACTTCATCCAGTTGTCCATGAAGGTGGCCTGCATCTGCGCCACGGCGGGCCCCTCGATCCGGAAGTGCGAGTCGCGCCAGTGCTCGGGATCCTGGGCATGGCCCAGCCAGTTGTCGGCGATGCCGACGCCGCCGGTGAAGCCGACCCGGCCATCCACGACGAGGAGCTTCCGGTGGGTCCGGTTGTTCATCCGGCCGATGGTGTACCACCGGAGCGGGTGGTACTTGCAGACCTCGGCGCCGGCTTCCTCCATCGCGTCCAGGATCTCCCGGTCCATCTTCCCGGTGCCGAGCCAGTCGAGGAGGACATGGACCCGCACGCCCGCGCGGGCCCGCTCCGAGAGGGCCTCGGCAAAGGCGCGGCCGATCTCGCCCGACCAGTAGATGTAGGTCTCGAAGGTGATGGTCCGGCGGGCCGAGCGGATGGCGTCCAGCATGGCGGGAAAGATCTGGTCGCCGTTCAGGTAGGAGGTCACGTGGTTGCCGCGGACGATGCCGGGACCGAGCAGGGCGCCCATCGAGCGGACGAACTCGTCGTCGCCCGCCGCATAGAGGGGGCGGACGGCGTGCTCGATCTTCCGCTCGCTCGACGAGAGGTTGAGGGCGATGAGCGTGACCAGCACGCCCGCCACCGCCGCAAAAGCGATCCACATGCCACAAGTATATGCGCGAACGGCCGCCCGGCAGGCGCCGGGCGGCCGTCACTGGTGCGGGCCCGCTCCGCGGGTCGAGCGGGCTCAGGCGCTCTTGACCTCGATCTGCCGGGGCCGCGCGCGCTCCGCCTTCGGAAGCGTGACGGTCAGGATCCCGTTGTCGTAGCGGGCCTCGATCCGGTCGGCGTCCACGGTGCTCGGCAGCGCGAACGACCGCTCGAAGACGCCGTAGCTCCGCTCGTAGCGGTGCACCCGGTCCACGTTCTCCTCGGCGACCTGCTTCTTCTCGCCCCGGATGGTCAGCATGTTGTTCTCGAGCGAGAGCTTCACGTCCTCCGCCTTGACGCCGGGAATCTCCGCGATGATCCGCACCGCGTCCTTGTCCTCGAAGACGTCGCAGGGCGGGAGCCAGGCCGAGGTGATCGTGTCGCCGTTCTCGGTGCCGGGCCAGTTGCCGAAGGCCTCACCCAGGATGGAATTGAGACGACGCAGGCCGGTGTTGAGGTCGGCGGCGCGGCGGGTGGTGGTGACGTACATGGCGCATCCTCCGTTGCTGTGATTCGACTGGGTACGGTCTCGCCGCATCCCGCGGCAATGCCCCGGGCGTATGCAGCGCGTGTGCCAGCCGGGAGGGGCCCGGATTTGCCACTTTGACCGACCGATGGGAGGGGGTGGGTCGAGCTGACAGGCGGGACGGCAGGAATGGCCGGCGGGGGACCGGACCACGCGGGGGCACCGCCCGGTCCGGCAGCCGGCCTGCGACTCGGGTCAGGCGCTGGCGCCCTCCTTCGGGCGGGAGATCTCCTCCACCACCTGCCCCACGTCGCGATCGCTGGCTCCGCGATCCTTGAGCGCGAGGTCGGCCTGGGCGATGACGCCCACGACGCTCCCGATCTCGTCCACCACCGGGATCCGGCGGACCTGCTGCTCCTTCATGACGCGCTCGACCTGCGCCACACCGTCGTCGGTGCGGACGGTGTGGGGGTTCGGGGTCATCACGTCGCCCACCGTGGCCGTGAAGAGCTCGTCGGCCACGGGGCCGACGACGATGTCGCGGTCGGTGATGATGCCGATGAGCCGGTTGGTGCCGCTGTTCTCCACCACGGGCAGGGAGCCTACGTCGTAGTCGCGCATCATGCGCGCGACGTCCACGATGCGGTCGTCCGAGGTGCAGACCTTGGGCGTGGGGGTCATGAGTTCCTTGGCCTTCATGGTGCGCTCTCCCTCGCTCGGGTTCGATCGAAAGTGTCGGACCTGCATGATCTCACTCCGGCGCGGTCCGGACGGTGACGGCGGTCACCCCGACGCCGGCTCCGCCGGACTCAGTTACGCCCGGCGAGCGAAGGCCAGACCTGCTGCAGCGTGGCGTGGGGTGAGCGGGCGACCCAGATCGGCACCCGCATCTCCTCGTGCACGCCCAGGGGATTGAGCACCGTGCGCGCGCGGTGGAACTCGCGGAAGAACGGGACGAGGTCGCTGGAATCGGCGCCGACCACGATCGTGACCTCGCCCTGGAGCCGGCCCGGGCCGAAGAACCAGTAGCTGCCGGTGGGGCTCACCGTGGGCGGGAGGCCGAGCCGGGGGCCGAAGAGGTCGAGGGCCCCGGCCTCGCCGTAGTTGTCGGCGAGGACCACGGCGCGGGCGCGGTCGGCGGGCGGGAGCGCGTGATAGACCTGGGCGGTGGCGCGCGCGAGCTCGGGCCAGCCGAGCATGTCGGCGTAGTCCTGGGGGAGCGGGAGCACCTCGCCGGTGTTGGTGGTGTTGGCGGCGGTGAGGTGGAGGGCCCGGCCGTAGCGGATCATGGCGGGCGGCGTGAGCATGGGGACGCCGAGCGGAAGGGTGACGGCGCCGTAGGCGACGAGCAGGAGGGCGGCGACGGCGGCGAGCGGGCGGGCGGCCCGCGCCGGCGCCCGTTCGAGGGCCACGGCGCCGGCGGCGATGAGCGCCGGATAGACGGGGCCCGCGTAGTAGGACTTCCCATGGAGCGCCATCACCATGATGAACGTGAGGACCGCGGCCCAGCCCGCGATCCGCCACGGCCGGGCGGCGGGCGCGAAGAGGAGCCACCCGGCGCCGGCGAGCGCGAGCAGCACGATCGGCCCCCAGAGGATCTGCCCCGACAGGAACGCACCCGCGGTCACCCGCTCGAGCTGGCTCGACCTGAGGTCCGCCATCTGCGCCACCACCGGCCAGCCGAGCCGGACCTGCCCCGCCACGCTCGGCGCCCCGATCGCGAAGGTGAGGAGGAGCGCGATCCAGGGCCCGGGCGCGAGGAGCGAGCGCCGGAAGGACGTGAGCAGGATGGCGCCCAGCACCCCCGCGCCCAGGAAGACGATGCTGAACTTGGCGAGGAGCCCGAAGCCGCCCGCAGCGCCGAGCACGAGCCACCAGCGGAGCTGGTCGTCGCCATCCCGGTGCGCGGTGCCGAGCCGGACCAGCGCGTAGAGCCCGACAGTCCACGCGAGCTGGTCGAGCACCACCGGCTGGAAGAGACTGCCGGTGCGGAGGAAGAGCGGGCTCGTGACGAGGGCGAGCGCCGCGAGCCCCTGCGCGAGCCGGCCGCCGCCCAGCTCGCGCGCGATCATGCCCGCCACGAGGACAAGCGCCGAGGCCGCGAGCGCCGGTGCCAGTCGCACGGCGGCGAGCGAGTCGCCGAAGAGCACGCGGGTTCCCCGGCCGAGCATCGCGATGAGCGGCGGGAAGTCCATGGACCACACCTTGAGGTGCTGGCCCATCGCGAGGTAGAGCAGCTCGTCGCGGTGGAAGCCCCATGGCGTGGTGAGGTTGACGACGAAGTGGAGGAGGAGGACGAGGGCGGCGAGGAGGGTGGCGGCGCCGGAGAGTCTCGCTACCCTTCGATGTCCCCCGCTGGGTCCCGTACCGGAGAGACTGTCCATGGACGCCGACGAGCTCCGCTCCATTCAGGCCCCCCTCAAGCAGCGCTATCGCGACGAGCCCGGCGCGGCGCTGGTGACGCTCCGGGCGGCGGGCACGCTGGACGACTCGGGCGTTTCGTGTCGCGTGGACACGGGCCGCGCGATCGTCGAGGCCGGTCTCCATCCCGCGACCGGCGGCACCGGCCTCCAGGCCTGCTCGGGCGACATGCTGCTGCAGGCGCTCGTGGCCTGCGCGGCCGTCACCCTGAAGGCGGTGTCCACGGCGCTCGCGATCCCGGTGCGCTCCGGCCAGGTGACGGCCGAGGGCGACCTCGATTTCCGCGGGACGCTCGGCGTGGACCGGGGAGCGCCGGTCGGCTTTCAGCGGATCCGGCTCCGCTTCGACCTCGACTCCGACGCGCCGGCCGAGCAGCTCGCGAAGCTGCTCGAGCTCACCGAGCGCTACTGCGTGGTGCTGCAGACCCTGCGCGGCGCCCCGCGGGTGGACGCCGAGATCCGGCCGTCGAGCGCCTGAGCGGCGCTCAGGGCGCCACGTAGATCTCCCCGCCCCGCTGCCGGAACTCGGCCGCCTTCTCCGCCATCCCCTGCTCCGCCTCCGCCGCCAGGGCCGATGCGCGGATGTCCTGGCTGATGCGCATCGAGCAGAACTTCGGACCGCACATCGAGCAGAAGTGGGCGACCTTGGCGCCGTCGGCCGGCAGCGTCTCGTCGTGGTAGGCGCGCGCTGTCACCGGATCCATCGACAGGTTGAACTGATCTTCCCAGCGGAATTCGAAGCGCGCTTTGCTGAGCGCGTTGTCGCGGTATTGCGCGCCGGGGTGGCCTTTCGCCAGGTCGGCGGCGTGCGCGGCGATTTTATAGGTGATCACGCCGGACTTC
>JAICVB010000122.1 GCA_025935545.1 Gemmatimonadales bacterium | reverse complement strand
CGCGCGCAGGCGGAAGATGTCGCGCACCTCGCGATGCACCGCGAGGTCGGCGTAGCGCTGGCGGAACCGCACCTCCGGATCATGGAGGCCGCCGAAGGTGCGCACCGAGCCATCTTCCGCCACCTGCGTCTTGCCGCGCGGCAGCGGCCTGAGCGACTTGGCGAGCAGGGTGAGCTCCGCCGCGCGGACCGTGACCTCCCCCGCGCGCGTCCGCATCAGCGTTCCGCGCACGCCGATGTGGTCGTCGAGGTCGAGATGCTCCGCCAGGGTCCAGGCCGGACCCAACTGGTCCTGTCGCAGGTAGATCTGGAGCCGGCCGCTCGCGTCCTCCAGGTGTCCGAAGGCCACCTTGCCCTTCGGCCGCCACGCGACCAGCCGGCCGGCGATGGCGACGTCCGGTCCCTCGGCCTGGCCGCCGCGCTCGTAGGCTGCCAGCGCGTCCGCGGCGACGTGCGATCGCTCGAAGGCGTAGGCAAAGGCCGGCACGCCCGCTGCTTCCAGCGCCGCGCGGTTCTCGCGCCGCGCGGCCTCGACGAAGCTTCGGGTCTCGACGTCACTCACGCGGCGTGCCCTCCGAAGCGCTTCAGGTAGGCCTGGATGAACTCGTCCAGGTCGCCGTCCATGATCCGCTGCACGTCGGCGATCTTGAGCTCGGTCCGGTGATCGTTCACCATGGTGTACGGCTGGAAGACGTAGGAGCGGATCTGGTTGCCCCAGGAGTTGTCGGTCTTGGTCGCCTCCACCACGGCGCGTGCCGCCTCCTGCTCCTCCAGCTTCTTCTGGTAGATCGCCGCGCGGAGCATCTTCATCGCCGTCTGCCGGTTCTTGGTCTGGCTGCGCTCCTGCTGGCACGACACGACCGTGCCGGTCGGCACGTGCGTGAGCCGCACGGCGGACGACGTCTTGTTGACGTGCTGTCCGCCGGCGCCGGAGGCGCGGAAGACGTCCATCCTGATGTCCTCGTCGCGCAGGTCCACCTCGATCGCGTCGTCGATGTCGGGATAGACGAAGACCGACGCGAACGACGTGTGGCGCCTCGCCTGCGAGTCGTAGGGCGAGATGCGCACCAGGCGGTGCACTCCCTTCTCCGCCTTGAGGTACCCGTAGGCGTATTCACCCTTGATCTCAATGGTGGCGGACTTGATGCCGGCTTCCTCTCCGGGGAGCAGGTCGAGAATGGAGACCTGGTAGCCGCGCCGCTCGGCCCAGCGCACATACATGCGCATGAGCATCTCCGCCCAGTCCTGGGATTCCGTGCCTCCCGCCCCGGGGTGAATGGTGAGGAGGGCGTCGCGGGCGTCGTCCGGTCCGCGGAGCATGGTGCGGAGCTGGAAGCCCTGCACCGCCTCGTCCAGCCGATCGGCCTCCGCCGCCAGCTCGGCCGCGAGCGACTCGTCGGGCTCGGCGTCGAGCATTTCCGCCAGCCCGCGCGCGTCCGCCACGCGCTGGGTGATCTCCTCCGCTGGCAGCACCCAGCCCTTCAGCTGCTTGATCTCCTGCACCACCCCACGCGCGCGCTCGCTGTTGGCCCAGAACGCCGCGTCGGACTGCTGCGATTCCAGCTCGCTCAGCCGGCTCCGCTTGGCGCCGAGGTCAAAGGAAGTCTCGCAGTTCGATGACGCGGCGGTCCAGCTCGGCGAGGCGGTCGGTGAGATCGGACATCGGAACTCCGGACGGAGCGTGGTGGCGCGCGGCGCGCGCCGCGGAACCGGCGAGCCCCCCGGGCCCCCGCAGGCGGGGGGCGGCTCGGGGTTGTGAAATATAGCGGGACGGCGGTCGGCTAGAAGATTTGCTTCCCGTCGGCGAGGATCTCGTTCAGGGCGTCCCGGAAGTGGCTGGACGACTCCGCCACGTCGCGGCCGACCTGCTCGGAATACTCCTCCCAGCTCTTCTTGATCTCTTCCTCGAAGAGCTGCTTCAGCGTTCCGTCCCGGATACCCTCCCGGCGCTTGGCGGGGTGATAGACCACCATGTCCGAAATGAGGGCCCTGGCGAGACGCCGCGCCTTCTGCGACGGGTCCTGCGACAGGAAGGGATTGACCGGCCGGCGCCCCGTGCCGCCCGGGGCCGGCGAGGGCGCGGCCGACGGGGTCGCTGCAGCCGGTGGCGGCACTGTCCCCGCGGAGGCCGGCGGAGCTGCCGGACGCGGCGGCAGGCCCGCGGGACGGGCGGGCGGCGCCATGCCCCCCGGCGGTGCGGCTGGGCGCGGCTGCATCGGCCGGGCAACGGGTGCCGGCATCGGGATATGGGCCGGTGGCGGCGGAGCAGCAGCCGGCATCGGCTGGGCCGGCGAGGGCCGGCTGGCGGCGCCAGCCAGGACCGCATCCTGAGGGGCCCCGGGGGCATCGGCGCCCGGCGGCGGCGGCGCGGGTACCGGGGACGAGGTGGCCGGCGGCCTGCCCGAAGGGCCCGCCATCTCCGGCGCTCGGGGCTCGGCCGCTCGAGGCTCGGACCCCCGGGCGGACTCGACGGGTGCTCCGGCTGCCGGCGCCGGCGACTCGCGCCGGACCGGGAAGATTGCGCTGCAGACCGCGCACCGCGCGCGGACCCCGGCTTCCGGAACCTTGGCAGGGTCCACCCGGTAGATCGTGGCGCAGTTGGGACACGTAACGTTCATCGCATCGTCCTCATCGGTGTTCCCGCGGACCGCTGCCGCGTCCCTCGCCGTCCGCCCCCTGCCGCCGGTCTACCACGAAGACGGAGCCCGGGAGGGTCTTGGCGTAGCTCTTCATCTCCGTCGCCAGCTCGCTCACCTGCGCGGGATGGGTGAACCCGCGGTGGCGGTTGGTCACGATGCCGATCGACAGCGTCATGAGCGGCACCCGGTGGAGCTGGCCGCGGCGGTCCTTGCCGAAGAAGTATCCCGCGCGGCGGTCCTGATCGTTGTACTGAAGCGGGATCAGGGTGTCGAACACGCCCAGGATCTCGCTGCACACGGCATGGATCTCCGTGCCCGGGATGATGAAGATAAAGTCGTCGCCGCCGATGTGGCCCACGAAGCCCCGGGCCCCCAGCAGGCCCTTCACCACGTCATGCAGGATCCGCGACAGGAGATAGATGACGCGGTCGCCATCGTAGTAGCTGTAGCGGTCGTTGAACTCCTTGAAGTGGTCGAGATCCGCGTAGCAGACGGCGAACTCGCCCTCCGCGTCCAGGCGCCGCCGGATCTCGCGCTCGATCTCCGTCGTCCCCGGCATGCGGGTGGAGGGATGCACCGACACGTCGCGCTCGGTGCGGACGACCGTGGCCTCGATCCGCGAGCGCTGTTCGGCCGGGGAGAAGAGGCGCGTGAGCACTTCGTCCGCGCCGGCGGCGAACCATTCCTGCACCCGCTCGTCCGCGTGCGCGTCGGCCCAGACGGCCACGGGCACGATCGCGGTGAAGGCGTCGCCCTTGAGCCGCCGTACGAGCGCGAGCCCGGTGTCCCCTGCCGCGTTGCCGTCCACGAAGAGCAGGCTCGGATGACCGCGGAGGACGATCGATTCTACGTCATCGGGGCGACGGAAGACGTGCAGCGGGAAGCCGTTGGACTGCGCCCACTGCTCGACGAGCGGCGGGACCGGGTTGGCGTCCGGCGAAAAGTAGAGAATCGTCGGGCGAGTCCGCACCCATGGCCTCTTCTAAGGAGTGTCTGCAACCTATCTTGCGCGCCCCGGAGGGTCAAACGAAGAAGGCCGCCACGGCGATCATGGCGTAGACTGCAAGCAACTGCACCCCCTCGAACCAGTGCGACTCGCCATCCAGCGTGCTGATTGCCGTGACCAGCGTCGCGAGGCCCACCGCCATCACCTCGAAGGGCGAGAAGACCAGGTTCATGTTGCGGCCCATCGCCGCCCCGATGAAGACGAGCAGGGGCCCGACCAGCAGTGCAATCTGCGTGCTGGATCCCAGCGCGATCTGGAGCGCCAGGTCGGTCTGGCCCTTCCGCGCCACGACGACCGCCGTGGCGTGCTCCGCCGCATTCCCGATGAACGGGATGATGATCAGGCCGAGGAACGTCTCGGTGAGCGGCAGGCTGGCGGTGACGCCACGCGTGGCCCCGACCAGGATTTCCGACATTACCGCGATGCCGACCGTGGCGATGGCCAGCACGAGCACCGCGCGGCCCACGCCCCAGGTCGGCTCCTCCAGCGGATGCGGCTCCGACGCGACGACCCACTTGTGCGTCTTGAGCGAGAAGAGGAGGGACAAGCCGTAGGTCACGATCAGGATGAGCGCGACGCCCTCGGAGAGCCGGAGCTCGGTGATCCTGGCGGGCTCGGGGTGCGTCGCGTGGAAGAGTGCCGGGAACACGAGCCCCACCACCGCGGCGGCCAGCATGGTGGCGCTGAGGCCCGCGGTGGTGCGGTTGAACCGGAGCTCCGGGCGCCGGAGCCCGCCGGCCACGAGCGAGAGCCCGAGGATGAGCAGGAGGTTCCCGATGATGCTGCCGGTGATGCTCGCCTTGACCAGCTCGACCAGACCGGCCCGGAGCGCGACGATCGCGATGATCAGTTCCGCGGCGTTGCCGAACGTCGCGTTGAGCAGGCCGCCGATGGTGGGCCCGGTGCGAGCCGACAGGTGCTCCGTCGCGTCTCCCATGAAACCCGCGAGCGGGAGGACCGCGACGCAGGCCAGGCCGAAGATCACCGTCGCCGGCGCGTGCACGCCGTACTCGGCGATCAGCGCCGCCGGCACCGCGAGCAGGAGCAGCTGCCGAGACCGGGAGCCCCAGGGCGATGGGCGTTTCCGGAGGTGTGGCAGGACCCGCGGCTCCTTCGCGGCTGACGCGGCCGGCTCGGCGGGCGGGTTCACCGGCGGGCCATCGGCGCGGGGCGGTCGCCTGGGTCGCTCGGCCGCTTCGGGGCCGGTTTCCACCCCACGGCGCGGTTCCCGCTGGGTCCGCTCCCGCCGGGCGGGCTGCGGTACCGCGGCCTCGGGTCGGGCGGTGGGTGTGCCCGCCGCCTCGTCGGCGCCGAGCAGCGCGGACCTCGCCTGCGCGGGGGCCACTCCGGCATCGGCCAGGAGGCGCGCGAGCGAGCCGCGTGGCTCGTGGAAGGCGGCCAGGAGGAGATGCTCCGCGGTGACGGCGCTGCCCCGCCGCGTGGCCTCGCGGCCCGCGAGGTCGAGCACGCGCCGCGCATGCGAGGTCGGCGCCAGCTCGGCGTCCGCTGCCGCCTCCTCCGCCCCGCGGCCCCTGGGCCGGCGCGCGGCGGCTCCGAGGCGCTCCGCTGCGGTATCGGTCGGGATCCCGAGGGCGGAGAAGAGAGCCGCGCCCTCGGGTTCCTGCAGCAGGGCGAGCAGGAGATGCTCGGAGCCCATCGCCCCGCTGCCGAGGCGCCGCGCCTCGCCGGCGGCGGCCGCCAGAATCCGGGCGGCATCGGGCCCCATCGCCGGCGCGGTCACCGTGCCGGCCTACGCAAGCGGCGTCGCCTCATCGATGAGCATGATGGGAATGTCGTCCTCGACGCGGTAGACGAGCCGGCAGGCGTGGCAGATCAGGGCCTCCGGATCGGGGCGGTAGTCCAGGTCTCCCTTGCATTGAGGGCAGACGAGGATGTCGAGCAGCTCGGGGGCCAGGGTCATGCCTTCTCCATGTCGGATACGGGGAAGCCGAAGCGGGTGAGCGCGGTCGCGCTCTGGCGCCAGCGCGGGAGGACCTTGGCCCAGAGGTCGAGGTAGACGGCCGCGCCAGTCAGCTCCTCGAGCCGGCGCCGGGCGTGGGTCCCGATCGCGCGGATGGTGGCGCCGCCGCGGCCGATCACCATCCCCTTCTGCGACTCACGCTCGACGAACATCGTCACCCGAATGTATATGGGTGACTTGTCCTCCCGGAACTCCTCGACTTCGGCGGCAAAGGCGTAGGGCAGCTCGTCCTGCAGGAGCTCGAAGGCCGCTTCCCGCAAGTACTCCACCACGAAGAAGCGGAGCGGCTGGGTGCCGACGTCGTCGGCGTCGAACTCGAACTCGCGGACCGGCAGGAGCGGAGCGACGCGGGCGAGGAGGCGCTCGACGGTCGTGGGCTCGTCGGCGGCGGTCACGATCGAGGTCGCCTCGAGGCCGGCGCGATCGCCGGGGGTGAGGAGGTCGCCCTTGGTGTAGACCGGAATGACCGGTGCGCGGGGCGGCGTATCGAGCCGGGCGAGGACGGTGAGGTCCGGCGCCGGGGCGTCGGCGGCGGGGTGCAGGTGGAGGATGACGTCGGCCCGGGCCATGGCGTGGAGGGCCAGGTCCCGCATGCGGGTCTGCAGGAGGTAGGCGGGGTCGAGGAGGCCCGGGAGGTCGTGGAAGACGTACTGCACGTCGCCCTCGGTGCGAAGGCCGGTGACGGGGATGCGCGTCGCCTGGGCCTTGGGACTTACGATGGCGAGGTGGCTGCCGACAAGGGCGTTGAGCAGGGAGGACTTGCCGGCGTTGGGCGCCCCGGCGAGGGCGATGTGTCCGGAGCGTCGGGGCATGGCGGGAATATAGGGTAAAACGAAGGCCCGGGATCCAGGGGATACCGGGCCTTCAAGGAAGCGGCTGGCGACGGCCTACTCTCCCACCACCTCTCAGCGGCAGTACCATCGGCGCTGCAGGGCTTAACTGCCGTGTTCGGAATGGGAACGGGTGTGGCCCCTGCGCGCTAGTCGTCAGCCATCAGCGAGCGACGCCGATGACATTGAGTGGATGGATGGTGTGTAGTGCAAAGAAACAACGGGAGAGATCAAACTTCACGGGCGATTAGTAGCGCTCGACTGAAGGGGTTGCCCCCCGTGCATCTGCGGACTATCAACCTGGTAGTCTCCCAGGGCCCTTCAGGGACCTTATGGTCCAGGAGTGTTCATCTTGGGAAGAGTTTCCCACT
>JAICVB010000117.1 GCA_025935545.1 Gemmatimonadales bacterium | reverse complement strand
CGGCGTCCGCGTCCACGCGGTCGCCCGACGCGAGCTCGAGCCGCGCGCCGCTATCCGAAGCGTGCACCTTCCGCACTTCGGCCCCCGTGCGCAGCGATACCCGGCCCGTCGCCTCGAGGCCGCCGCTCAGGGCGTGGACCAGCTCCCCGAGGCCGCCACGCAGCGACACGAACCCTGACCCGCCAGGCCGGACCCGGCGAGCGCCCCGTGCCAGACTGCCAAACCGCTGCTCGAGTGCGCGGAGCTGGGGAAAGGCGGCGTCCAGGCTCAAGGTGCCGCCGTCGCCAGCGTGGATCCCGCTGAGCAGCGGCTCGACGACATCCTCGTACATGCCGCGCCCCAGCCGCCGCACCACGAAGTGCTCGACCGATTCCTCACGCAGGGGATGACCGCGAGGCATGAGCGGCTCGAGCGCCGCGCGCAGGCGCGCGGGCCACGACAGGCCCCGAGCCAGGAGCAGGGCCGCCGGATGTGCGGGCACCAGGCCGCTCATGCCCGACGGGAGTCGCCGCAGCCTCCCCTCGCGCAGAACGTACGCCCGCCCG
This sequence comes from Gemmatimonadales bacterium, assembly GCA_025935545.1. GTDB lineage: Bacteria > Gemmatimonadota > Gemmatimonadetes > Gemmatimonadales > GWC2-71-9 > JAICUF01. The sequence goes on along the minus strand of JAICVB010000117.1, from coordinate 6,893 downwards.
ATGCCCGTCGTGGTGCCGTGCAGCCGCCCGGCCAGCCCGACCCTCGCGCACAGCTCCGCCGCGGCGGGCTTGGCGGCGAGGAGCGCGTCGGGCCCGTGCTCGATGACGTATCCCTCTGAGTGCTCGGTGCGGATCACGCCGCCCAGCCGGCCGGCCGCCTCGAGCACCGTGACGGCGACCGACGGATGCGAGCGGACGACCGCCTCCGCCGCGGCGAGTCCGCTGATTCCTCCGCCGACGACGGCTACGCGCACGCGAGGCTCCGCTCGTGCACGAAGTCGGCGAGCTGCAGCAGGCGCTCCAGCGGCGTCCCGGGCAGGAGACCGTGCCCCAGGTTGAAGATGTGGCCGGGACGCCCGCCGGCGCGCCGGAGCACATCGGCGGCGTGCGCCTCCATCACAACGCGCGGAGCGAACAGCACGGCGGGATCGAGGTTGCCCTGGATCGCGAGCTCGTGGCCGATGCGGTCCCACGCGTCGTCGAGCGGGATGCGCCAGTCCACGCCGATCACGGAGGCGCCGTCGTCCTTCATCTGCGGCAGCAGTGCCGACGTCCCCGTGCCGAAATGGATGAGCGGGGCGCCGCGCGGCGCGAGGGCCGAGAAGATCCGCCGCACCCATGGCTCTGCGTACTCTGCATAGTCGGCGGGCCCCAGGGCACCGATCCAGCTGTCGAACAGCTGCACGGCGTCCGCCCCGGCATCGAGCTGGGCCGCGAGGAACGCGATCGTGATGCCGGTGAGCCGTTCCATGAGCCCGCTCCAGAGCGCGGGCTCGCCGTACATCACGGTCTTGGTGCGCACGAAGTCGCGGGTCGGGCGCCCCTCGATGAGATACGAGGCAAGGGTGAACGGCGCGCCGGCGAAGCCGAGGACGGCGACGCCGCGGGGGCGCAGCTCAGCCCGGAGGATGGCGAGCGTCTCGAGCAGCCACGGCACATCCGCCGCCGGCTCGAGGGGACGCAGGACGCCGAGGTCGGCGGCGGATCGCAACGGGTGCGCGATCACGGGCCCGACGCCCTCGACGATGTCGAGGTCCACGCCGACGCCGGTCAGCGGCAGCATGATGTCGGAGAAGACGACGGCGGCGTCGAGCGGCATCCGCCGGAGCGGCTGCAGGGTGACGTCGGCGCAGAGCGCGGGCTGCCGGCAGATCTCGAGCAGCGACCACCGCTCCCGCACCGCGCGATACTCGGGAAGCACGCGGCCGGCCTGACGCATGAACCAGAGCGGCGTGCGGGGAACGGGCTCACGGCGCGCGGCCCGCAGGAAGAGGCCGGCCGGGTTCACCCGAGCAGGGCGAGCGCGGCGTCGAGCGGGCGGTGGATCGCCGTGAAGATCGGCGTGTCGCGCAGCGTGTAGCGGCGGGACTCGGTCGAGCGGAGGTCGATCACCAGCTGCTGATGCCGCTCCAGCCGGTCGGTTTCGTAGGCGACGATGAACTCCTGGTCGTCGAGGCCCGTGGCGTAGAGGAGCACCTGGCGCACGTCGGCGAACTCATGCCCGACGCGCATGTGCTCGTTCATGAGGCCCTGGCGGGCCTCCCGGGTCATCAGGTACCACTCGACGGTCTTGCTGAACGGATAGACGACGAGATACCGGAGCCGGTCGGGCTCGTCGAGGGCCTGCTCCTGCGCCGTGCGCCGCCTGGTGTAGATGGATGGGCGGGTAAGCCCGAAGAGCGAGTGCGTGACGGAGCAGTACTGCCCGAGCCCGCTCTGCAGCAACGCGCTCAGCGTTTCCTGGACCGGCTCTGGGTCGTCCGCCCGCCACCACAGGAGCAGCTCGGCGCTCACCTTGAGCCCCAGGGTGCTGTAGGCATCCGTGACCACGTCCGGCGCCGCCTTCCGGATGACATCGGCGAACTCCGCCCGCCCGCGTGCGCGAACGTCGGCCGGCAGGCGGCGCCAGAGCGGATCGGTGCGAAGGCACAGGTACTGGACGAACCGGGAGCGCGCGGGCGAGGCGTCGGCACCCGTCTCGGCCGGATGATCGGCGGTGGCGGTCATGAGGACTCCGGAATGAGACCGGCGGGGGCCGGCACAGGATGCGCCGCGGCAATGGGGCACGCTGCCGCGTCCGGCACGAGGCCGAAGAGATACTGGACGATCTGCGCCATGTTGGCGCCTTCCGGGTCGGTGCGGAGGATCGTGACCGGATGATGCAGCAGCTTGTTCACGACCCGCGACGCGAGCCCGCGCACGATGAGCCGCTCGCGTTCGCCGAGCTCGGGCATCCGGGCGAGCGCTCGCGCGATCTCATCGTCCCGGATGGACTCGGCGAGGGACCGCAGCGCGACGATGGCCGGCACGACCTGGCGCGACCGCCACCACTCCATGAACCGCTCCACGCGCTCGTCGACGATCGCCTCGGCATCGGGAATTTCGCCGGCGCGAAGCGCACGGTTGGCGGCGGCGACCGTGATCAGCGCATCCATGTCGCGCAGCGTCAGGTTCGGGAGCGCCGCCGCCGCCGGGTCCACGTCGCGGGGCACGGCAAGATCCAGGCACATGAGGCCCCGGCCGCCACGCCGTGCGAGGGCGGCCGAGAGCATCTCCGCATGGAGGACGATGCCCGGCGCAGCGGTGCAGCTCAGCACCAGGTCGGGGGTGTGCAGCAGGGAGGGGAGCGCCGCCCACGGAGCCGCCACCGCGCCGCTCGAGCCAGCGAGCAGGGCCGTGCGTTCGGCATCGCGCCCCGTTACGGTGACGCGTGCTCCGGCCCCGGCGAGCTGGCGGATGGCCACCGTCGCGGTTCGTCCGGCGCCCACCACGAGAACCGGGCGGCCCGCCAGCGGCCCCAGCTCCTCCGCCGCCGCGCGAACCGCCACGGACACGACCGACACCCGGCTGCGACCAAGGGCGGTGGCACTCCGGACCCGCTTGCCGGCCGCCAGCGCCGCGCTGCCCAGGCGTCCCAGCACCGGCCCCAGCGTGCCGGCGCCGCGGGCGACGTCGAGCGCGCGCTTCAGCTGCGCGACGATCTGGTCCTCGCCGAGTACCATCGAGTCGAGGCCGGCGGCCACGCGGAAGAGATGCCGTACGGCGGCATCGTGGGCTCGGACGTAGGTGAGCTCTGCGAGTTCCGGCTCAGCAAGCCCGCCCGCCTCCGCCAGAAACCGAAGCAGGTGCCGGCCGCCGGAGTCGGCGTGGCCCGCAAACGCATACACCTCGGTGCGATTGCAGGTGGAGAGAAGGAACGATTCCTCTACGGACGCGGCGAGACGGGAGAGGGCGGCTGGGAGGTCGTGCTCGACAAAGGTGAGCCGCTCACGACGGGCGACCGGTGCGGTGGCATGGCTGAGACCAACTGCGACGATCTGCATTGCGCTCCAGCAGGTTCAATCAGGCGCGAGTCCGGGCTCCGGAAGATAGTCGGGTGTCACCTGCCGTGTGCGGAGCCGGCTCAGGGCGCGAAGGTGACGTCCACGTGCACCTGGATCTCCGGGTCCATCCGCAGGATCCCGAGCATCTTGGTGAGCCCGCCGATGTGATAGTCGGCAAGGTTCAGCTGGAAGCTGGTGGTGACCCGGACACCGTCGGGCAGCCGGCGGACCACGGCCGAGAGCTGCTCGTCCCGCGTCACCCCGTGAATGGTGAGCCGGCCCAGCAGGGTCACACGCTGGCCATCCCCCTCCGCCGGGCCGGGCACGACCCCGGTGAGGTCGTACCGCATGGTCGGGAAACGGCTGCTCTCGAGCGACGAGTTGAGGTCGCGATCGCGGTGGCCGTTGCCGGTCTTGAGCGTCGCAACCTGCGCCTCCACGAATCCCGCAACGCCACTGAGCGCGGGCCCGCCGTGCATCTCGCCCGTCACCGACGTGGTCGCACCGACGAAGTCGCCGGTCGTGGCGTGCCCGTCGAAGCTCAGCCTGCCCTCGCGCACGCGGCCGCTCGGGATCACGTCCTGCGCCGCGAGCGGCGCGGCCGCGCTGACAAGGGCCAGTCCGGAGACCAGGGCCAGCAGGCGGGACATGGTCGTCACAGGCCAAACCCCCGGCGCACCGCCATGCGCCCGCTCAGCGCATCCGATGGCGAGAGGTAGAGCTCCGCCGAAACCTCCCAGGCGGGAGGCAGGAGCCAGCTTGCCCCCGCGTACGTGACGAAGCGCGCGAGATCCACTTCGATCTTCCGGTTATCCGTGGATCCCTGGCTGTTGGTGAAGTTCACCTGGAAGCGGGGATGGAGGATGTTGTAGCCGACGCCGGCGTAGGGACGGAGCCGTCCGCTGGCCACCGGCACACCGATGGTGGCGTCGAGCCCGAAGATGTTCGGGTGATAGCGGTCATCCGAGCGGGTCCCCTCGAAGCATTCGCTCGCGGGGTCGGCGAGGGCGTCGGTATCGCAGGTGATGGGCGCCCGGATCAGCCCCACGGTGCCGTGGCCGCGCACACCGAGGACCGCCTTCCCGATCGCGGCCCGGTAGCCGAGCGCGACGGAGAGCACGTTGGCGCGAACGCCGGCGACGCGCACGGGCGGAATCCAGCTGACTTCCAGTCCCATGCCCCACGGCAGGAGGAGTTCGGCGCGCGGCCGGGGAATGGCGAACAGGAAATCGATCTTCTCCGGCCCCTTCCCCGGCCGGCAGATCGTCGCGGTTCGCGTCTCGGCGTCGGGACTGGGCACGGTCGCGCCCTCGAGCCCGAGGCGAAGCGTGGTCCGGGCAACCCGCGACGGCGCGCTCAGCGGACTGAAGGCGAGCGGCACCGAGGCGACGGCAAGGGTCTTCGCCTCGTGCGAATCCCGGGGCGGAAAGCAGTCGCCCTGCGCCGCCGCCGGGCGCGCGGCCGCGGCGGCGAGCATGAGGACAGCGGCAGGTACGATCGCGCGGCGCGCGCTCATTGCACGATGATGGTGCCGGACATGCCGGTCGGGACCCCGCCGGTCCCGGCGTCACCATGCACGCTGCAGTAGTACCGGTAGGTCCCCGGCGCCGTGAAGCTGACGCTGTAGGTGTGCGGGGCCGCCACGGGCGTCGGGTCGCTCGGGATCGTGGCCGGCGACTCGGGCACGATGCTGTGCTGCACGGCGCCGTCGTTCCACACGAAGGTCACCGTCGTCCCCGCGGCGACGGTCAGAGTAGAGGGCTGGAACTGCGTGTTCCGGAGCTCGATCGTATTGGCGCCAGTCGTCACTACAGCCGTGCTCGTGAAGGTGACGGGCGAGCCGGCAAGACCGGCTGCAGTCGCGGTGACCGAGGCGGGACCGGCGGTGCCGGGCAGCGTTTGCACGGTGGCAGCGAGGCCCTGGGTGTTGCTGCTCGACGTGGTTGGCGTCACCGATCCCCCGGCCGTGGTCGACGCCCATGCGACGGCGGTGCCGGAAACGGGATTGCCGAACTGATCCACGATGCGCACCTGGAGCGGACTCGTGAGCGCGGTGCCGGTCGCTCCGGTCTGGCCGTTGCCACCGGCGGCGGACATCGTCGCCGCCGCTCCTGCCACCGCCGATGCGCTGAAGGCCACCGGTGAGCCGGTGGCGCCGCTGACCGCGGCCTGGGCGCTCTGGGCCCCCGCGGCGTGCCCGAGCGTCCAGCTCGCGCTGGCGATGCCCGAGGCGTCGGTGGTGGACGACGGGGGGGCGACGTTGCCGCCGGATCCCGCCGACCACGCCACCGCCGCACCTGCCTGCGGCGCGCCACCGCTCGTGACCACGACGCGGATCGGGCTCGCGAGGGCGGCCCCGACCGGGCCGGTCTGCCCGTCTCCGCTGGCCGAGGCGGTCCGGGCGACGGTGAGCGGTCCGGGACCCTGGCCGGTGTCTCCCCCACCACCGCAGGCCGCGAGGAACAACGAAGCCAAGCCGAATGTGCATGCGCGCGTGATCATCTGTCCTCCGGTCGTCGCTACGGGTTCACGACAATGATGCCGGTCATCGTCGGATGGATGGCGCAGTGGTAGTGATAGGTGCCGGGGGTGGTGAAGGTATGCTCGAACACGGCGCCCGGCGCGAACGAGCCGGAATCGAAGAGACCCTGCGTGTCCGACGTGATCTGATGCGTGGTGCCCGCCGTGGCGCCGGTGCCGTAGGCACCGCCCGAGGTGCCGACATCGCCGTTCCTCCACTTGACCGTGGTCTGTGACGCGAGCGAGATGGTGAAGGGGCTCGGCGCGAAGGCGGCGGCGCCGAGGTTCTCGGCGCCCGGCTTGATGGAGACGTCGACGCCGGGCGTGGTCGGGTCGGTCGAGCTCGAGCAGGCGAGCAGCGCGAGGGTGGCGGCGAGGGCGCATGTCAGGCGGAGATTCACACGGGGCCTCCTTGAGAATGGGGTGAAGGTGCCACGTAATCCTAAAATGTGCAAGCTTTATTTGACATACCATGAAAAAGAAAGAGCCGCTTGCCCGGCTCTGCTGTACACACGCAGGAGGGAGACGTTGACCGCGAGGTGTTTGCACACTTACCGCGGGCCCGCTGATCCGGAGCACACGAAAGCGGGCGGCCCGCCTGGGGCCGCCCGCTCGAGTCACGTCGTGATGCGCCGCGTAGGAATCGAACCTACAACCTAGTGATTAAGAGTCACTTGCTCTGCCAATTGAGCTAGCGGCGCGCAGTAGCCCCAAGGGGAGTCGAACCCCTCTCTGGACCTTGAAAGGGTCCCGTCCTAACCGATAGACGATGGGGCCGAACCCGGTCCAGTAGCGCTAACGGGATTCGAACCCGTGTTTGGGCCTTGAGAGGGCCCCGTCCTAGTCCCCTAGACGATAGCGCCGTGTATCGCGACTCCGCTCCTGACAGGCCCGGCAGGAATCGAACCTGCAACCCCCGGTTTTGGAGACCGGTGCTCTACCAATTGAGCTACGGACCTTCGGAAGACCAGGGTGGCTGATGGGAATTGAACCCGCAACCTCCGGAGCCACAGTCCGGCGCTCTAACCAATTGAGCTACAACCACCACGG
>JAICVB010000172.1 GCA_025935545.1 Gemmatimonadales bacterium | reverse complement strand
GGACTGCGAGATCATCCTCTGCGAGCACGAGACGCGACGCGACAAGGGGAGGCTGTTCATCGAGCTCAATGACGAGACGCGGGCGCAGCTCCGGCGGGAGATCGCGGAGCGGGGGATTCCGGCGAAGCTGCGGTCTGGAACAATCTGCGGCACGATCCGCGCTTCGAGTCACTGATGCGGCGGGTGGGGATCAGGCGCTGAGCGTCCCTGCGGAGCCTGGCCCAGGCGCGTCACTCCGCCTCGCCACCTGGAATTGCTGCCGTGGCCCGCTCGACGCCAAGCTCCGGGCCGCCGAGACTCTCGGCGCGGACGTGCTCGTCATCCAGGAGCTGCCGCGGCCGGCGGGGCGAGTGCCGTTCATCTGGTTCCCGGTGCGGCCGAGTCTCGGCGTCGCGGTCATCGCGCGGAACGGCTTCAGCGCCCGGCGTGCCCGCCTCCCGCGGCCGCTGCTCGGCGCCCACGCCGTGGACGTGTCCGGCCCCGTCTCCTTCCGCCTCCTCGCCGTGTGGACCCGGGCGGAGCACCGCTACGTGCAGAGCCTCGCCGGCGACCTCGACACGCTGAAGGCGAGCCGCTCCCGCCGACCCGTCGTCCTCGCCGGCGACTTCAACAGCAATTCGATCTGGGACCGCCCGGGCCGGCCGTTCGACCACGGTCGCCTGGTGCGCCGGCTCCGCGACCAGCTCGGCGTGGTGAGCGCCTACCATGCCTGGCACGGCGTCGCGCACGGGGCGGAGCCGCACGCGACGCACTACTTCCTGAGGAAGCGGGAGCGGCCATACCACCTGGATTACTGCTTCGTGCCCGAGAGCTGGCCGATCCGGGGCGTATCCGTCGGCGGCGAGGGCGCGTGGGCGGGCCTGTCGGATCATCGGCCGGTGGTGGTGGACCTGGACGTCTGATTCGCCGGTGCCTCGGGGAAACGCCGCGGGACGGCTCGCGGCACCGGCTGGCTGGCGTAGATTGGAGCCGTCCCCACAACCGATCCGGAGCTTCCGATGTGCCTCCGCTGTCTCGCCTTGCTTGCCGCGCTCGTCCCCGCCGCCGCCGGCGCCCAGGCCGTTGATTCGCTGCCGCCCGATCTCTCGGCACGCGCCGCGGCCGCGGTGAACGACGTCATCCGCGCGACCCAGGTGCCGAGCGCGTCGGTCGGGATCGTGCGCGACGGGCACATCGTCTATGTCCAGGCCTTCGGCCACGCGCGGCTCTCGCCGCCGGTGGCGGCCCGGCCCGACATGCACTATGCCGTCGGCTCGATCAGCAAGCAGTTCACCGTGGCCGCGGTGATGCTGCTGCAGCAGGACGAGAAGCTCTCGATCGACCAGCCGCTTTCCACCTGGTTTCCCGAGCTCACCCGCGCGAGCGAGATCACCCTCCGGAACCTGATGTCCCACACCTCGGGCTACGAAGACTACGCGCCGCAGGACTACACCATCCCCGCCTGGACCCACGCCACCACCGCGCAGAAGATCGTGCACGAGTGGGCCACCAGGCCGCTCGACTTCGACCCCGGCACCCAGTACCAGTACAGCAACACCAACTACAACATCGTCGGGCTCGTGATCGAGAAGGTGAGCGGGCAGCCCTTCTGGCAGTTCCTCTCGACGCGCGTGCTCCAGCCGCTCGGCCTGAGCCACACCATCGACCTCGACACCCAGCACGACCTGCTGGAGCCCACGGGCTACTTCCGCCACGCGCTCGGGCCCCTGCGCCCGGCGCTCACCGAAGCCCCGGGCTGGTACTTCGCCGACGGCGAGCTCGCGATGCCGGCGAGCGACCTCCTCACCTGGGACATCGCGGTGATGAACCAGGCGCTGCTCGCGCCCGCGTCGTACGCCGAGATGGAGAAGCCGACGAAGCTCAAGGACGGGAAGGTGAGCAACTACGGGCTCGGCTTCACCCTGGGCTCGATGAACGGGCGCCGCCTGGTGTCGCACGGCGGTGAGGTGGGCGGGTTCGTGGCGGCGAACTACGTCTTTCCCGATGACAGGATCGCCGTGGTGGTGCTCACCAACCAGGAGGCGAGCCCCGCCGCCGGCATGATCGCGCGCCAGCTGAGCGCGCTGGTCCTCCCCGGCGGCAGCGCCATGGCGACCGACAGTGCCGGCGAGGCGTGGGCCCGCCAGGTGCTCGACGGGCTGCAACACGGGCGCATCGACCGCTCGCGCTTCACCGACAACGGCAACTTCTACTTCGACGCCCAGGCGATCGCCGACTACCGCACGAGCCTGGCGCCCTTCGGCGCGATCGGCTCACTCCGGGAGACGACGAAGTTCGATCGGGGCGGGATGACCTACCGCGGCTTTGCCGTGGAGTTCTCGAGCGGGAAGCGGGTCAACCTCTCGACCTTCACCGTGCCGGGCGGGAAGATCGAGCAGTTCCTGGTGGAGCCGGCGAGCTAGCTGCGCCTTCTCGGGCAGTCGAGTGACCCGCTCAAGCAGCGCTACGCCCGGCGGAGCATCTCGCGCAGGACGATCACGTCCGCCCGGTCCTGCGGCCGGCCGGCGGCCTCCTTGGAGCGGATGATGTCGGCGAGGGCGGCGG
>JAICVB010000039.1 GCA_025935545.1 Gemmatimonadales bacterium | reverse complement strand
GCCGGCGGATGGACCCGACACCTACGTGCGGAAGTTGCTCCTCGATCTTGCGGAGCGCGGCCGCGGCGGCGGCCTCGTGGTGGGCGCGGCGCAGCGGGGTGATGCCGCGACGCGGCACCGGCGTCTCCGCCGCTACGCGGCGGCCAAGGGCGGCGGCGAAGTAGGAGGCCGGATCGTCGGGGCGCGCGCGGCGGGTGGCGGAGAGCGCACGGCGCACATCGTCCTCGCGTCGGCCCTCCACCAGCGCGCGTACGTGATCGGTGCCGATCCGCCGGTCCAGTGACCGGAGCTGCCGGGCCACCGCGTCGGCAAAGCCGAGGTCGGGGGCGGGCGGGAACCGCTCGACGCCCTCCCGGCCCGTCATGACGGCCGGCCGGGGAAAGCGCACGAAGATCGGCTGGGTGAAGTGCGGGTGCCGCAGCATCAGCTCGCCCTTGGGCAGGGTGCCGAGCTTGATGCGCGTGGCGGGAGACAGGGTGGCGTAGCCCGGCGTGGCCAGCTCATCCATGTCCATCCGGCCGTAGACGCTGGTCCCCGCGTTGCCCACCACGCGCCGCTGCACCTGCGAGCGGAACTGCTGCGCCGAGAACAGCACGAGGCCGAGGTAGCGGCCGCGCTCCGAAAGATCGAGGAGCATCTTCCGCACGTAGGTGTCGGGTCCATCCGCCGGCGCGTACTTGTTGAGCTCGTCCACGAACACGACGACATGGTCCACGCCGAGGTCGCGGCGCTCGAGGTGCTCGCGAAGCTTGGAGACCACGCGGGCAAAGACCAGGTCCTGTGCCAGGGGGTCGAGGCCCACGACGTCGATCACCTGGATGCTCCGGTCGGTGAAGGTCCCCCAGGGCAGGTCGTTGGCGGTGCCGTCGTCGGTCACCAGCCCGCGCGAGCGGGTGCCGATGTTGCCCAGGCGGTTCCGCACCTTGCGGATGGTCGCGAGGTGATGCGTCCGCCAGACCTCCCCGCCCTTCCCCAGCACCTCCATGAAGTCGAAGATCGCGCGGAAGAACTCCTCGAGGTCGGCGAAGCTCTGCACGAAGAACGGCTTGCCGCGCAGCATCTCGTCCTGATACTCCCGTCCCACGATCCGCTCGGCCAGGAACCCGATGAAGGCGTCGGCCTTGGCGTCCACGTCGTCCCGGTTCATCACCACTTCGGCGAAGTCGAGCACCTCGCGCAGGCCCCAGACCAGCGGCTCGGTATTCGCCGCGAGCGCCTCGTTGGTGCGGAGCGTGTTGAGGTTGACGCCGTCCGGCTTGTGCGGCGCGAAGTAGCGGACGGACGAGAAGGGCTCCGGACGGAGCCCCATGCGCTCGTAGAGGGCGCGGTCCGCGTCCGGCACCGCGGTCCCCTGATCGAGGAAGCAGAGATCGGGGCCCTTCACGTTGAAGCAGACGGCGGCGACGCTGCCCTTGTGCGCGGGGAACGTCTGGAAAATGCTCGAGAGCAGGAACTCGACGGCGCTCGTCTTGGTGGCGAGGCCGGACACGCCCGAGATGTTGAGGTGCGCGGCCTCGGGGCCCAGGAGGAAATCGCAGTCGAGGTACACGGGCGACGCGTGGCCGCCCGCGGCGTACACGCCCACGGGAATTCCGGTGGCGCGCTCTCCGGTCGCGAAGCCGTCCATTCGAAGCGCGAGCACGACGTCGGCGTCGGTCGCGAGGTGCACCGTGCCGAGGGGAACGGGCTGCAGCGGCTCCTCGGGCATCTGCCGCAGCACCGAGGCGAGGAAGAGCCGGACCTCGGGCCGCTCGCTCGGCTCATCGCCCGCCGCCGCCGGGTCGCCGTCGGCGCCGAGCACGGCGTGCATGGGCGTCGGAAGGTCGGAGTAGGCGGCGGCGTCGGTCACGATCCCGAACACCGTGCGTCCCGGCGCGTCGACGCGCACGATCGCGCCGATGCCGACAGCCGATTCCCGCGCGGTCCAGAAGTGGAACTGGTGCGGGGTCGAAGGCTTGAGCTCGGTGGCCACGACGCGGCCGACCGGCGCCGGCGCGGGCTCGGGATGCGTCATCCGGAATCGTCCTGTTATGTTGTGATGCAGATCACACCGACGAGAGGCCGATGCTGTTCACTGCCGCCCTGCTCGCCCTGACCGTCAGGGCGGGCGCCCCCCGCGCCGACACCGCGCTCACCGCCGATGCCGTCCACTGGAAGTCCACCGGCGAGTTCTCCTTTACCGACGTGAGCGGCAACAAGTCGCTGTCGCTGCTGACGGCCCGGGCGGGATTCGGGCGGCGGGGCGGCGGCGTCTTCGACCTGAGCGCCACGGCGGGCGTGCGCTATGGCCGGAGCGGCGGTGACGTGGCGGTCGAGGATTTCGCAACCGGGGCCGAGATCCGGTTCCTGCCGAACGGGGCGGTGTCGCCGTTCGTGAACGCAAGCGGCACCCGGGACGACATCCGCCACATCACCGTGCGTCTCGCGCTGGCCGCCGGGGCCGACCTCAACATCGTGCGTGAGCATGACCGGAGCGTGGCCGTCGGGGTCGCCCTGCTGCAGGACTACGAGGCGCATGCCGGCACCGACAGCACACCGCCGTCGCCGGCGGTGTCGCTCACGCGGATCAACTTCCGGGTCACCGGAAAGCTCCCGCTCCGGCCCGGCGTCTCGCTGGTGCATCGCTCCACGATGGAGCCGGTGGCCACCAACCCGGGCGACTACCTCTTCACTTCCGAGACCGGGCTCCGGGTGCAGGTCGCCGGCTCGGCCGCGGTCCAGACGACCTGGAGCTTCAACCGCGACACTTCGCCGCCCGAGGGCGTCGAGTTCCGGAACGACCGCACCCTCACCGTCGGCATCATCATAGGCGGGTGACGGCCCGGCCGCTCGAGGCCCGCAGGTAGGCCTCGACGGAGTGGATCCCGTAGAGCAGGCGGTCCCACCGCGGATCCGGAGTGCTCACGGGCGCCCGCTCGGCCAGGAGCCAGCGCGAGAGCCGGTCGGCAATCTCGGGCGTTCCGTTCGCGGGCGCCACCTCGACCCGCACCAGCCCGTACAGCAGGTCCTTCCCTTCCCAGGGCCAGAGCCGGAGCGCCCACGCCCGTACCGGCGCGACCCTCCGCGACCGAGGCGCGAAGACCGACGTGCGATGTCCCGCGGGAAGCCGGAGGTAGCGCTCCAGAGCCTCGCCTTCGAAGGGAAGCGCGGCGTGGAGCTTCGCCACCCCGACGGCACGGGGATCGTCGGCCCAGCCCGGATGGTCGCTGAGCGCGCCGTCCACCACGAGCCATGCACCGGATCCGGCCCGATACCTCGCACCCACGGCTGCTTCGAGGGCGCCGCGCGCGCGGTCGAGCGCGCGTCCGGCCGCGTTCAGGTCGCGCGCCGGGTGGATCGGCTCGTCCTCCGGTATCGCGATCCGCTCGAGCCCCGCGAGCGCATCCCCCGCCTGATCCAGGGCGCGTGGCCGGCCGAGCGCCACGATCCGGCGATCGGACACCACGGTGACGAGGGTGCGGTCCAGCCGCTCCCGCACCGCGGCGGCAATCTCGGCCACGAGGATCGGCGCCGCCCCGCAGTATCCCACGATCTCGGAGCGCCGGGTGCCATCGAGGAAGGCCACGGGGCCCGGCCACCGTTCCGCGGTACCCACGTCATGCCACTCGAGCGCGGCATCCTCGACCAGCTCGGCCGGCTGGATCGTGGCCTCCTCGCCCCAGCCGCGAGCCAGGTCGGTAGGGGCCGTTGCCGCGGTCAGGCCGCGCGCGGGAAGCAGCCTCCGGATCCGGTCGGCATGGGCACTCAGCATGAGCCGGTGAGCGCGGCCGCGTCGCCGGCCGGGTTGCCGTCGAGCATGGTGCGGACGCGGCGCGCCAGGGCGTCAGCCGTGAACGGCTTCTGCACGAAGGGCGCGCTCCCCTCGAGCAGGCCGCGGCTTCGCACGTCCTCGCCGGTATATCCCGACATGAAGAGCACCGGCAGGCCGGGGTAGCGCCGCGCGATCTCCTGCCCCAGCTCCCGGCCGCTCATGCGGGGCATCACCAGATCGCTGAGCACGAGCCCGATCGGGTGCTCCCCGCTCGCGAGCTCGGCGATCGCCTCCCGTCCGTCGGCGGCCTCGAGCACGGTGTACCCGTGCTCTTCCAGCGCGCGCCGCGCCAGCCGGCGCACGAGCGGCTCGTCCTCCACCACGAGCACGGTTTCGCGCCCGCGCGAGGGACCGGGCGCGCGCTCCGCGGGTGCCGGGAGCGCCTCGGAAACCGCCGGGAGGTCCACCGTGATGGTGGTCCCCTCGCCGAGCCGGCTGTCGATCCACACGTACCCGCCGGACTGCTTGATGATGCCGTAGACCGTCGAGAGGCCGAGACCGGTTCCCTGGCCAAGCGGCTTGGTGGTGTAGAAGGGTTCGAACGCGTGCTCGCGGGCTTCCGGGCTCATCCCCTGGCCGGTGTCGGTGACCTGGATCCGGACGTAGCGCCCCGTCCGGATCTCGACCACGGAGCTTGGCGGAGTACCGTCGTCGATCTCCACGATGCTGCCGGCGATGACGAGCCGGCCACCCGGCTCCATCGCGTCGCGCGCGTTGAGGGCGAGGTTCACGAGGACCTGCTCGAGCTGATTGCGGTCGGCCAGGACCGGCGGCAGGTCGCGCGGCACCTCGAGGCGCAGCTCGTGCTCCGCGCCGAGGAGGCGTTCGAGCAGCTTGCTGAGCTCCGGAATGACTTCCTGGAGGCTGAGGAGGCTGGGCTGGTGCGGCTGGCGGCGGCTGAAGGCCAGCAGCTGCTGGGTGACGGCGGCGGCGCGGGTGCCCGCCTTGATCACCTCCTCGATGTCGGGGCGGACCGGGTGGTCGGCCGGCAGCTGCTTGAGGGCGTAGTCGGCGAACCCGATCACCGCAGTCATCATGTTGTTGACCTCGTGCGCCACGCCGCCGGCGAGCTTGCCGACCGCGTCCATCTTCTGGGCCTGGCGCACCCGTTCCTCGGACCGCTGGCGGTCGGCCAGATAGTCGCGCACGTCGTACTGGCGGCGCCGGGCGCGCAGGGCCGACTGCACCGCGCTGATCAGCGTGAGCGGATGTACGGGCCGCTCGAGCAGCGTGACGTTGGCACGCTGCCGCAGCGCCTCGAGCACCGGCTGCGAGGTGCGGGCGATCGCCACGGCGGTGGTGAGCAGGAGCACGGGGATGTCGGACCATGAGGGCTGGGCTTCAATCGTCTCCACCAGCCGCAGGGCCGACTCCGGGGTGAGCGCCTCCTCCGCCAGGATCACGATCCCGGCACCGGACCCGATCTCCGCGCACAGCTCGCCGATCGACGGCAGGGCCCGCGGGGTGAGCTGGAGGCCCGCCAGCATCCGGGCGATCAGCTCGGGGTCCCGGCCGGTGGGCGCGAAGATGAGGATCGTGTCGTCCCGCGGCGCCGCCCCGCGCGCGAGCATGGTCACGCCGGGATCCGGCCGCCGTCATGGCTCGCCTCCAGCCGCGCCGCATTGCCGATGTATTCCGGCACGCCGGTCAGCACCCCCTGGAAGCTCCGCAGCGGATCGCCCACCTGATACCCGCCGTGCCCGATCCGGAACTCGCGGATCGTGTGCTCGTGGTTGCCGCTCCGCTTCTTGAGCACCGAGACGGCCTGCCGCACTTCGCCGGAGGCCTCGAAGTACCGGAGCAGGAGGATCGAGTCGGCCAGGTAGCTGACCTGCGCCGGTTCGCCCCCGGTGGCCTCGAAGGGCCCGGCCTGGGCGAGGGTCAGGAGCGACGTGACGCCCCGGATGGTGAGGTAGGTGAAGAGCTCGTGCAGGTGGATCTTGAGCAGCTTCTCCTCGGGCATGGCGTTCATGTAGCCGGTGAGGCTGTCGATCACCACCAGGCGGACGTCCTGCGCCTCGACCGCCTCCATGACGATGTGGGAGAACTCGCCGGGTGACACGTCCGCCGGATCGATCTGCCGCACCAGGATCCGTCCGGCCTCGATCTCGGCGTCCAGCTCCATGCCCAGCCCGGCGGCGCGGGCGAGGAAGGTCCGGTGACGCTCGTCGAAGAGGTAGATCGCGACGCGCTCGCCCCGGCGCGCGGCGGCGAGGGCGTACTGGGTGCACAGCACGGATTTCCCGACGCCGGCCGGGCCGGTGATCAGCGTCGCGGTACCGTCGTCGAGGCCGCCGCCCAGGAGGAGATCGACCTGCGGGTTGCCGCTGGAGACGAACTGCCCCACCGGCAGGAGCCCGTGGGACGCGGACACCAGGCGGGGGAAGACGACGAGGCCGCCGGTCCGGATCACGAAGTCGTGCAGTCCCCCGCGATACCACTGGCCCCGCATCTTGAGGACCCGCAGGCGCCGACGCTCCGCCCCGTACTCCAGCGCGATCTGCTCCAGCTGGATCACGCCGTGCGCGATGCTGCCGAACTGCAGGTCGGCGTTGTCGCTGCGCACGTCGTCGAGCACCATGACGGTGCACTCGCGTCCCGTGAAGAAATGCTTGAGGGCGAGCATCTGGCGGCGAAGCCGCAGGGGGTCCTGCGCGAGGATGCGCATCTCGGAAACGGAGTCGAGCACCAGGCGGGCCGGCCTGCGCTGCTCGATCTCGTCGTAGATCCGGCGCATCGTCTGGCCCAGCTCGACGTCGGAGGGGTGGAAGACGGTGTACTGCATCTCGGGCTTGAGCACCTCGTCGGGCGGTGCCAGCTCCAGGATGTCGATGCCGTCGAGGCTCCACTCGTGGGAATGGGCCACGAGCCGGACCTCGCGGGCGGTCTCGGCCAGGGTGACGTAGAGACAGCGCTCGCCGCGGCGCGCACCCTCGAGCAGGAACTGCAGGGCGAGCGTCGTCTTGCCGGTTCCCGGTGCGCCTTCGAGAAGGAACAGCTGATCGGCGGGGAGACCACCCTGCAGGATGTCGTCTAGGCCGCGTACGCCCGTCGGGACGCGCGCGCGCGCGGCCGCAGATCCGTCGGTTGCCCCCACTGCCCTGCCTCCATGAAGAGGTCGCCCGGGACGATCATTCGTCGTCGAATGCCGGGAACGGCGGTACTCCCGTGAGCCAGAAGCCCGCCACGCTTCCCTCCTGGTCCACCTCGATGAAGAAGTGGTCCGCCACGCGGACTACCTCGACCGAGCGGGTCGGACCGATCCGCAGGTGGAACGTGCTCTCGGTGGCGTCGGTACGCACCGACAGCGACGTGTCCACCTCCATGGAGGTGATGCCGGGCCGCGACGGCCGCTTCGCCGCCACGACCCGCCCTTCCGTCAACTGGGCGGGGACCCGGAGGGTCGGCACCGTATTTACCTCGGGCCATACGACCAGATCTATGCCGCAGATCACACCATCGCTGACGTCCAGCACCGCCACCGAGCCAACGTCGTCCGTGAGCTCGACGGTTCCGGTGAGCCCGCCCACCTTCCGGCTGGCCTTGAAGGCCCCGGAGAGGATGTCGGTCTCCGGGTCCCATCGCCAGCTGATCGTGGGGAGCCGCCCGCTGAGCGGCTCGATGTGGGCGGCAAGGGTCATGGGCGGGACCCCGGCGCCGGGACCGAGGCGAGGCGGTCGATGAGCCGCAGCACCCGGTCCAGCGCGGTCTCGAGCTCACGGTCCGAGACCGAGTAGGAGAGCCGGACCCAGCGGTCGTCGCCGAAGGCACCGCCGGGGACAAGGGCCACGCCCTCCTCCGCCATGAGCTGGTCGCAGAAGGCCGTGCCGGTGAGCGGCGCGCCATCGCGGATCCCGTCCACGCGGAAGAAGAAGTAGAAGGCGCCGTGCGGCTCGATGAACTCGACGCCGGGCGCCTCGGTCCGGAAGCGGTCCACCAGGTAGTCCCGCCGCTGCCGGAACGCCGCCACCATGCGCACGACGTCCGCTTCCACCCGATCGTCGCTGAACGCGGCGGCGGCGGCCCACTGCGCGGGATGGTTGGCCCCGGTGGTGGTGTGCCCCTGGAAGGCGGTCATGGACTTGATCAGGCGGGCGGGGCCGTAGGTAGCGCCGATCCGCCAGCCGGTCATCGCGTAGGCCTTGCTCGCGCCCGCGATGATCACGGTGCGCTCCAGCAGCGCATCCGGCAGATCGAGCAGGGACGGTGCGGGCCCCGGCCCGTAGTTGATCCGCCGGTAGATCTCGTCCGAGATGATCCAGACGTCGTGCTTCTGCGCCCACTCGGCGATGGCGCGGAGCTCGGCCAGGGTGTACACCGCGCCGGTCGGGTTGCACGGCGAGCAGAGGATGAGCCCGCGGGTGAGCTTGGAATACGCGCGGTCGAGGTCGCGGACGCTCACCTTGAGTCCCCACTCGACGTCGCCGGGCACCAGCACCGGCTCGGCGCGCGAGAGATGCACGATCTGCGGGTAGGAGACCCATGCGGGCGCCGGGATGAGCACGCGGTCGTGCGGGCCGAAGAGGTTGAAGCACGCGTTGAAGAGCGACTGCTTGGAGCCGGAGCTGATGAGGATCCGGTCCGCGTCCACCGGCCGTCCGCCCGAGAGGATCGACAGCCGCCGCGCCACCGCCTGGCGGAGCTCGGGGATCCCGGCGTTCGGCGGATAGCGCGTCATGCCGCGCTGGATCGCCTGGATGCCGGCCTGCGCCGCCGCGGCGGGCGTGTCGAAGTCGGGCTCGCCGACGCTCAGGTCGTAGACATCCTCGCCCAGCGCGCGGCGGCGACGCGTCTCGTTGCTGATGGCGAGGGTCTCGGACGGCTTGAGATGCTGGACGTTGAGCGACAGCGGGTCGGCCATGCGGGATCCGGGTGAGAGCGGCGCGATGGGTGCGGCTGAAAGGTTCGTCGGCTGCGAAGCGATGTCAACGGTGCTACCTTCCGCGCTCGCTCTCTGAGACGACGAGGAATTGTGCCTGGATTCGAAGCCCTGCACCTGACGGGCGCCGCCGGCGCCGCGCTCGACGCGCTGGGATGGGACGCGGCCGATCCCGCGGTGCGCGACGCCGCGCCGACCGCGGCCCGCGGCCACAATCTGCTGCTGGTGACGGCGCACGCGCCGGCCTTTGCCGCGCCCGCGCTCGCCGGCCTGCTCGGCCGCCTGGGCGGAGAGCAGGGGGCGCGCGCGCTCCTGCTGGCGCCGGCGGCCGAGATCGACGAGTGGGGCGCGCTGGCCCACGCGCTGGGACACGCGCTGCCGGTGCGGATCCAGGCGGCGCACGCCGAGGCCCGGGCGCTCCGGCGGCTCCGCGCCCAGGAGCTCGACCTCCTCATCACCACGGCGGACACCGCGCTCGCCCTGGTCCGCCGCTCGGCCCTCAAGCTCGACGAGCTCGCCGCCATCGTCCTCGCGTGGCCCGAATCCCAGCTCGCCGACGACACGCTCACCACCCTCATGCAGGACGTCGGCCGCGACGCGCAGCGGATCATCTGCACCGCGGCGCCCGACCGCGCGTCGGAGCTGGCCGAGCGCTTCGCGCGGAAGGCGATGACGGTGGGTGCGCCGCCGCTCGAGAGCTCCCCGCCGCCTCCGGCCGGGCCGGTGCGCACGGTCGCCGTCGCGTGGGACGACCGCGCGAGCGCGCTCGGCCGGGTGGTGGAGCTCCTCGATCCCGCGTCGGTCGTGGTGTGGGCCGCGGACCGCACCCACGCGCCGGCGATCGCCGCCGCGCTTCCCCTGGGCGATCCGTCGATCACCTTCACCACCGGCGATGCGCCGCCGGCGGCCCTCGTGATCGCGTTCGACACCCCGACCCCGGCGCGGCTCCGCCAGCTCCTGTCCGCGGGCGAGGTGGTGCTGCTCGTGCCGGCCACGGCGGACGCCTACGTCACGCGGATCGCCGCGCCCCGCCGGCCCCTCCGTCTGCCCGGCCTCCTCGAGGCGGCGACGCAGGAGGCGGCCGCGCACCGCGCCGCGATCGCCCGGGCCCTCGAGGAGCTGCGGCCGGAGCGCGCCCTGCTCACCCTCTCGCCCCTCTTCGAGCGCTACGACGCGTCCGCGGTCGCGGCCGCCCTCTTCGAGCTCTGGCTCGCGCGCGCCGGCACCGCGGCGCCCCGCGCCGTGCCCGATGTCCCCGCCACCACGAAGATCTTCGTCGGCCTCGGTCGCAACGACAACGCG
The DNA here is from genome assembly GCA_025935545.1 of Gemmatimonadales bacterium. Lineage (GTDB taxonomy): Bacteria > Gemmatimonadota > Gemmatimonadetes > Gemmatimonadales > GWC2-71-9 > JAICUF01. The sequence goes on along the minus strand of JAICVB010000039.1, from coordinate 8,499 downwards.
ACGCCGGCCGACTTCGTCGCCGTGCTCACCAAGGACCTGCGGGTCGAGCGCGGGACGATCGGGCGGATCGAGCTGAAGGACAGCTATTCGCTGGTGGAGGTGCCGACGGATGATGCCGAGAAGATCGCGTCGGCGCTCAACGGGGTGACCATCCGGAAGAAGCGGGTGACCGCGCGGGTGGACCGCGGCCCCGCGCGGCCCGCGGCCCGGGCGGGGGGGCGGCGGGAGCGCTGAGCGCGCTCAGCGCTTGCGGTTGACCTGCTCCTTGAGCGCCTTGCCCGCGCGGAACGCCGGCACGGTGGACGCCTTGATGTTGATTTCCTTGCCGGTGCGCGGATTGCGGCCCTGACGCGCCTTCCGCCGGCGCACCTCGAAGTTCCCGAATCCGCTGATCTGCACCTTGTTCCCCTTCCTGAGCTCCGCCGCGATCACGCCGTCCGCCGCGAAGAACAGATCCACCACCACGGCGGCGCGCGCGCGCGTGAGCTCCAGCCGTTTGGCGACGGTCTCGACGAGCGACTGTTTGTTCACGGGAGCGGCCTCGCGGTGTCGGGGGCGGAGAATATGCGCGCCGCCGCCGAGCCGCCGCAAGAGCGCTTGACCATCGCGGCGCCGCGCCTTAATCTCTCCCGCCCCCGCATGGAGACTCCCTCGATGTATCATGGTGCCCGCCCCGGCTGGATCGAAGTGATTGCCGGCGTGATGTTCAGCGGCAAGAGCGAAGAGCTGATCCGCCGCGTCCGGCGCGGCATCATCGCCCGCCGCCGGGTGCAGGTCTTCAAGTCGCATCTCGACGCGCGCTACGCCGGCCTCTACAGCGTCTCCAGCCACAACGGCACCGAAGTGGACGCGACCCCGGTGGACACCGCCGCGGAGATCTTCCGCCAGGTGCGCCCCGACACCGAGATCGTGGCCGTGGATGAGGTCCAGTTCCTCGATCCCGGGATCATCGAGGTGGTGACGGCGCTCGCGGGCCGCGGGGTGCGCGTCATCCTCGCCGGCACCGACACCGATTTCCGCGGCGAGCCGTTCGGCGCGATGGGTGACCTCATGACGATCGCCGAAACCGTGGACAAGCTGCAGGCGATCTGCGTCATCTGCGGCGATCTCGCCTGCCGGAACCAGCGGCTGGTGGACGGCCGCCCGGCGCGCTACGAGTCGCCCACCATCATGGTGGGCGGGCGGGAGAGCTACGAGGCGCGCTGCCGGCACTGCCACGACGTGCCCCGCCGCGACGAGGACCAGGCGGTGCTGGAGCTGCGGGCCGCCGCCCGCTAGCGTGCTCCACATCGGGCTCACCGGCAACGTCGCGGCCGGGAAGTCCACCGTCGCGGCCCTGTTCGAGCGCTGGGGCGCCACGGTCATCGACGCCGACACCGTCGTCCGCGAGCTGCAGGCGCCGGGCTCCCCGGTGCTCGCGGCCGTGGTCGCGCGGTTCGGGCCGGGCATACTTGCGGCGGACCACTCGCTCGACCGGGCCGGGCTCCGCCGGCTCATCCTCGGCGACCCCGCCGCCCGCCGCGACCTCGAGGCGATCGTGCACCCAGCCGTGCTCGCCCGGCGCGGGGAGCTCCTGGCCGACGCGCGCGCCCGCGGGGCCCGGGTCGTGGTGAGCGACATCCCGCTCCTCTTCGAAACGATGGATCCGGCCGAGTTCGACGCGGTGGTCCTGGTGGACGCGCCCGAGGCGCTGCGGCGGCGGCGGCTGATCGAGCGCCGCGGCCTGTCGGCACAGGAAGCCGACGCCCTGATCGCCGCGCAGGCGCCGTCCGGACCCAAACGCGCGCGGAGCACGCGGGTGATCGAGAACGACGGCGACGCAGCCGAGCTCGAGGCGCGCGCCCGCGCGGTCTGGGACGCGCTCACGACCGCTTGATTTCACCGCACGGGGGGCGTATCCTCACCCCGTCACACCAGCCCTGGAGCTCCCGTGTCGAACGTCCCCGATGAAATGCTGTACACCTCCGAGCACGAGTACGTGCTCAAGACCGACGCCGGCGACATCGTCCAGGTCGGCATCACCGACTATGCCCAGGGCGAGCTCGGCGATGTGGTGTTCGTGAGCCTGCCCAAGGTGGGCGAGAAGTTCGACACCCACGAGCCGTTCGGCACCATCGAGGCGGTCAAGGCGGTCTCCGAGCTGTACAGCCCGGTGGCGGGCACCGTGACCGAAGTGAACGACGCGCTCGACAGCGATCCCGCGGTGGTCAACCGCGACCCGTACGGCGCGGGATGGATGGTGAGGTTCCGCGTGACCGACGACGACGAGCTGCACGGCCTGCTCGACGCCTCCGCCTACCGCAAGCACATCGGCGAGTGACGGCCGCGGCCGGCCACCGCGGAACCCTCGACGCCCCGGGCCGGTTCTCTCGGGGCGTCCGCATGTAGCGGACGCCCTCCACCCCGCAGGAGCACGACACTTCCGATGAGCACCACCGGTCCCGCCAGCTTCGCCTCGCGCCACATCGGTCCCCGCCCCGCCGACATCGAAGCCATGCTCGGCACCCTGGGGTACGGCTCCCTCGATGCGCTCATGGACGACGTCGTGCCGGAAGACATCCGGCTCCGCCGGCCGCTCGCGCTGCCGCCCGGCCAGGGAGAGCGGGACGTCCTGCGGACGCTGCGCGGCATGGCGGCGCAGAACCAGGTGTTCCGGTCGTACATCGGCATGGGGTACTACGGGTGCTTCATGCCGCCCGTCATCCAGCGCAACGTGCTGGAGAACCCCGGCTGGTACACCGCCTACACGCCCTACCAGGCCGAGATCGCGCAGGGCCGGCTGGAGGCGCTGCTCACCTTCCAGACGATGGTGTCGGACCTCACCGGCCTCGAGATCGCCAACGCCTCGCTGCTCGACGAGGCGACCGCCGCGGCCGAGGCGATGTATCTCACGGTGGCGCTGGGCGCCGCGCGGAAGGAGCCGGTCTTCCTGGTGGACGCCGATTGCCACCCGCAGACCATCGCGGTCGTGAAGACGCGGGCGGAGGCGCGGGGAGTGAGCGTCATCACCGGTTCGCCGGAGCGCTTCGAGTTCGGGCCCGAGGTGGCGGGCGCGCTGCTGCAGTATCCCGCCACCGACGGCGCCGTGCGCGACTACCGCGCGATCTGCGAGCGGGCCCATGCCGCGGGCGCGCTGATCACGGTGGCCACGGACCTGCTCGCGCTCACGCTGCTCACCCCGCCGGGCGAGTGGGGCGCCGACATCGCCGTCGGCAGCAGCCAGCGGTTTGGCGTCCCCATGGGCTACGGCGGACCGCACGCCGCCTTCTTCGCGACCCGCGACGCCTACAAGCGCCACATCCCCGGCCGCATCATCGGCGTGTCCCGCGACGCGCGGGGCCGCGCCGGCCTCCGCATGGCGCTCCAGACGCGCGAGCAGCACATCCGCCGCGACAAGGCGACGAGCAACATCTGCACCGCCCAGGTGCTCCTCGCCGTCATCTCGGCGATGTACGCCGTGTACCACGGGCCGGAAGGCCTCCGGCGCATCGCCGAGCAGGTGCACAGCCGCGCCGTGCTCCTCGCCCGGGCGCTCCGGGCGCTGGGCTACACCATCGTGCACGAGGCGTTCTTCGACACCGTGTGCGTGGAGGTGGAGCGGTGGGCGCTGCCGCGGCTGGTGGAAGCGGCCCGCGCGCGGCGCATCAACCTGCGGGTGCTGTCTCCCACCCGGCTCACCATCGCGCTGGACGAGACGGTGGGCTTCGGCGACCTGGCCGACCTGATCGCGGTCTTCGGCCTCGACGCCGCGCTGCCCGCCGTGGCCGACGAGGCGACCGACCGGGGTCCCTTCGCCCTGCCGCAGGCCTTCCGGCGCACCACGGCCTACCTCACGCATCCGGTGTTCAGCCGATATCACTCCGAGACGGAGATGCTGCGCTATCTCCGCCGCCTCGAGGCTCGCGACCTCTCGCTCACCTCGGCCATGATTCCGCTGGGCTCCTGCACCATGAAGCTCAACGCGACCACCGAGATGATCCCGCTCAGCTGGCGCGAGTTCAACCGGCTGCACCCCTTCGCCCCGCGCGACCAGGCGCAGGGATATCAGGCGCTCTTCGCGTCGCTCGAATACCAGCTGGCCGAGATCACCGGGTTCTCGCGCGTCTCCCTGCAGCCCAACGCCGGCTCGCAGGGGGAGTACGCCGGCCTGCTCGTGATCCGCGCCTGGCACCGGGCCCGCGGCGACACCCACCGGACGACCTGCCTCATCCCGATGTCGGCGCACGGGACCAATCCGGCGAGCGCCGTGATGGCGGGGATGCAGGTGGTGCCCGTCCGGAGCGACGAGCACGGCAACATCGACGTGGACGATCTCCGGGCCAAGGCCGAGCAGCACCGCGAGACGCTCGCGGCGCTCATGGTCACCTATCCGTCCACCCACGGCGTGTTCGAGGCGTCGATCCGCGAGATCTGCCGCATCGTCCATCAGCATGGCGGCCAGGTGTACATGGACGGGGCCAACATGAACGCCCAGGTGGGGCTCTGCCGCCCGGGCGACATCGGGGCCGACGTCTGCCACCTCAACCTGCACAAGACGTTCTGCATCCCGCACGGCGGCGGCGGGCCGGGCATGGGACCAATCGGCGTGGCCGAGCACCTCGCGCCGTTCCTGCCGGGCCATCCCGTCGTGGACCTTGGGTACGCGGCGCCGAGCGGCGCCGTGTCGGCGGCGCCGTGGGGGAGCCCGCTCGTGCTGCCCATCTCGTGGGCCTACATCACGCTGATGGGGGCCGAGGGCCTCACCGAGGCGACCAAGGTGGCCATCCTCAACGCCAACTACATCGCGCGGCGCCTCGAGGGTCACTTCGAGCTGCTCTACAGCGGGGCCAACGGCCTCATCGCGCACGAGTGCATCATCGACACCCGGCCCTTCAAGGCAACCGCGGGGATCGAGGTGGAGGACATCGCCAAGCGGCTCATCGATTACGGGTTCCATCCGCCCACGGTCTCCTTCCCCGTGGCCGGCACCCTCATGGTCGAGCCGACCGAGAGCGAGTCGAAGGAGGAGCTCGACCGCTTCTGCGACGCGATGATCGGCATCCGCGAGGAGATCCGCGCCATCGAGGCCGGCATCCTGCCGCGCGAAGACAATCCGCTGGTGAACGCCCCGCACACCCTCGAGGATGTGGCGGCCGACGAGTGGGGCCATCCGTACGGACGCGAGCAGGCCGCCTTCCCCGCGCCGGCCAACCGGGTCCACAAGGTCTGGCCCACCGTGGGCCGGATCGACAGCGCCTACGGCGACCGGAACCTGGTCTGCACCTGCGTCGGGATGGAGGCGTATTGATTGGCGGTGGAGTGGCGCTGGTGGCCTGACGATCAGGCCCGGTCCGGCCCCGCCAACATGGCGATCGACCAGGCCCTCCTCGAGCTCGCCGGCGAGGAGGGCCTGGCCGTTCTCCGGACCTACCGCTGGGAGCCGCATACCCTTTCCTTCGGCAGAAACGAGCCCACCGGGCGCCGCTACGACCGCGCGGTGATCTCCCGCGAGCGCATCCCGGTGGTCCGCCGGCCGACCGGGGGCCGCGCCGTCTGGCACGCCCGCGAGCTGACCTACGCCGTGGCAGCCCCGGCGGACCGCTTCGGGTCGCTTCCCGCTGCGTACCGGACCATTCACGAGACGATCGCCAGGGCCCTCCGTGCCCTCGGCGCCGACGCGACACTCGCGGACACGCGGGGCGGCGCCGCGCTCGACGCCGGCGCCTGCTTCGCGATCCCGGCGGGCGGCGAGGTCATGGTGGCAGGGCGCAAGGTGGTGGGCAGCGCGCAGGTGCGGGACGCCGGAGCCATGCTGCAGCACGGCTCCGTGCTGCTGGATGACGATCAGACCTGCGTCGCCGCCCTCACGCTCGGCGCCGCGCCGGCCGGAGGCGAAGTGCCGCTCAATCGCGTCCTGGGGCGGCCGGCCACCTTCGCCGACGTGGCCGCCGCCGTCGCGGACGCGGCATCCCGCGACTGGCCTGGCCGCTGGGCGCCGCTCGGCGATCCGTCCGCGGTGCTCGCGCGGGCGGACCGCCACCTCGAGCGGTTCGCCTCCGACGATTGGACCTGGCGGCGCTGAGCGCTACATTCACGAGTCCCCCTTCACAGCCCCAGCGTCAGGAGCGCCCATGCGGCGGACGCACCTTCTCGCCCTCGTCGTCGTCAGCGTCGTTTCCGGGTGCACTCCGGAGCGGCCCGCCTCCCGAAGCAGCGTGGTCATCGCCGTGGGCGAGCAGTCGCAGGTGCCAGTCCCCGTGCTCAAGGCGGCGCGAAACCGTGTCGCGGACAACGAAGTCGCCGACCTTCTCTTCCTCAGACTGGCGAATCTCAAGCCGGGCGGCGCCACCTCGGGCGAAGGCGGCTTCGAACCGTCGCTCGCCACCGGCTGGACCCGCCGCGACTCGGTGACGCTCGCCTTCGACCTCGATCGCCGCGCGCGGTGGCACGACGGGCAGCCGGTGACCGCGCGGGACGTCGTCTTCACCTTCGGGCTGGCGCGCGACAGCGCGGTCTCTCCCACGCTGGCCGGGCTCCTCTCCCGCATCGACTCGGTGTACGCGGAGGGCGACTCGCGCGTCGTGGTGCACTACCGGCAGCCGTACGCGGAGCAGCTCTACGACGCGGCGTTCCAGGTGCAGCCGCTGCCGTCCCATCTCCTGGCCGGCGTCGGTCGCGACAGCCTGGCGCGCGACGCCTTCGTGCAGCACCCGGTGGGCGACGGGCCCTACCGCTGGGTGCGCTCCGACGGCACCAGCCTCATCGAGCTCACCGCCAACGACGACTTCTTCCTCGGCCGCCCCGGCATCGGGCGCGTGATCTTCCGCACCGCGGGAGACGCCGACGCCCGGCTCAACCTCCTGCTGAGCGGCGAGGCCGATGTGCTCGCGGCGGTCGTCCCGCCGCTCGCGAACGGCGACCGCGTCACGGCGACGGGCCGGCTCCGCCTGGTCGGGGTGCCGTCCACGTCCATCGGCTACCTCCTCTTCAATACGCGGGACCCCGCGGACACTGCGCGGCCGCATCCCATCCTGTCCGACGTGCGCGTCCGGCGCGCCATCGCGCTCGCGCTCGACCGGCCGGCCATCGTGCGCGCGGTGCTGGGTCCCTACGGTGTCGTGCCCTACGGCCCCGTGTCGTCGCTCCTCTGGGTGTCGCACCTGACGCCCGGGCCCGCTCCGCGCGACCTCGACGAGGCGCGGCGCCTGCTCGCCGCCGCCGGCTGGCGCGACGCCAACGGCGACGGCATCCTCGACCGACGCGGCCGGCCGCTCCGGCTGTCGATCAATGTCCCGGCGCCGAGCGCGGCGCGGAAGGCGATGGCGGCGCTGGTGCAGGAGCAGCTCCGGCAGGCCGGCATCCAGGCAGACCTTCTCCTCCTCGAGGGCCCAGTGCACGGCGAGCGGCGCAATGCCGGCCGCTTCGACATCGACTTCTCGGGAGCATCCCAGGATCCGACGCCCGCGGGCCTCACCCAGAGCTGGTCGTGCCGCGGCGGCTCCAACGTGGCGCGCTACTGTGACCCGGCGGTGGATTCGATGCTCGCGCGCGCCATCGTGTCCGTCACCCCTGCCGACAGTCTCTGGCGCGCCGGGATCGAGCGAATCGAGGCCGACCAGCCGGCTGTGTTCATGTACTCGCCGGTCCTGGTGTACGGTGTGAGCACGCGGCTCGGCAACGTGGACATCCGGCCCGACGCGCCGTGGAGCCGCGTGTGGCGCTGGTCCGCCACCGGGGCCCCGGCGGCCGCCGCGCGGTCCGATTCCGCCGGCCGCTGAGCTGATGGGCCGCTGGCTCGCCGCCAGGGTGGCGCATGCGCTCGTCACCCTGGCCGTCGCCGTCACCCTCCTCTTCTTCCTCATGCGGGTCGTCCCCGGCGATCCGCTCTCCCGCCTGAGCGATGACCGCCCCATCTCGCCGCGCGAGATCGCCCGGCTCCGCGAGCGATACGGCCTCGACCAGCCCATCGGCCGCCAGTACGCCGCGTTCCTGACCGGCGCCGCCCGCGGCGACCTCGGCGTGTCCATCGAATTCGGCCGGCCCGTCACGCGCCTGATCGCCGAGCGCCTCCCCGCCACCCTGCTCCTCGGCGGGACCGTGCTGCTCCTCAACTTCACGCTGGGCCTCTGGCTCGGCGTGCGGCAGGCGGTCCGCCAGGGACGCGCGACCGACCGCTGGCTCGAGGTCGCGTCGCTCGCGGGCTATTCCGTGCCGTCGTTCTGGCTGGGCCTGCTCCTCGCCTGGCTGGCCGCGACCCACTGGCGCATCCTGCCCTCCGGCGGCATGCACGACGTGCTGCTGGATCGGGACGCCGGCGGTGCGCGCGTCCTGCTCGATGTCCTCCGCCATCTCGCGCTGCCGGCCCTCACCCTCTCGCTCGTGAGCATCGCCGCCACGATGCGCTATCAGCGCACCGCGATGCTCGAGGCGCTCGCCTTCCCCTTCGTGCAGACCGCGCGCGCCAAGGGCATCACCGAGCGGCGCGTCGTCTGGCACCACGCCTGGCGGAACGCGCTCTTT
>JAICVB010000123.1 GCA_025935545.1 Gemmatimonadales bacterium | reverse complement strand
TCGTGAGCCGCCGCGGCAAGCCGGGGGCCCAGTGAGCCCGATGGCTGGGGCCGGAGCTCCCAGTCCGGTCCCAGCCAGTGACGCATCTCGGGCTGTGCTTCGATCGGGGAGAACCAGACGACGGCCGGAAGCTCGAGGGCGCGGACGGCGGCGAGGGTGCGGGCCGCGAGCACGCGGTAGAGCCGGAGTGCGTGATGCGCCCCCGCCTCCTCGGCGAGCCGCGGCTTCACGCCCAGCCGCGGCGGCTCGAGCAGGATGGCGACGGCGGGCCGAGCGTTCACCCGCGCGTGAGGGCGCGGTAGCGCTCGGCCAGGTCGGCGGTGACGGGTCCGCGGCGGCCGGCGCCGACGGCGCGCCCGTCGAGCGCGCGGATCGCGACCACCTCGGCGGCGGTGCCGCTGAAGAATGCCTCGTCGGCGGTGTAGATGTCGTAGCGGTTGAGGACCTCCTCGCGGAGGTCGTAGCCCGCGCCGCGGGCCAGCTCGATCACCGCGTCGCGGGTCACGCCGCGCAGGATGCCGGACCACGCGGGCGGCGTCCGTATCACGCGGTCGCGCACCACGAAGACGTTCTCGCCCGAGCCTTCCGCCACGTGGCCCGCGCTGTCGAGCATCAGCACCTCGTCGGCGCCGGCATTGATCCCCTCGATCCGGGCCAGGATGTGCGCGAGGTAGTTGAGGGACTTGACCCGCGGCGACAGCGACTCGCGGTGGGGGATCGGCGTCGCGGCGGTGATGACATTGAGGCCGCGGTCATACAGCTCGGCCGACCACATTCGGATCGCGTCCACAATCACGATCACGGAGGGCCGGACGCACTTCCTGGGATCGAGGCCCAGGTCCCCCACGCCGCGCGTGACGATGGGGCGGACATACGCTTCAACGAGGCCCGAGCGGCGCACCGCCTCCTCGATCACGCGGCCCAGCTCCTCGCGCGGAATCGGCACCTCCAGCCACAGCGCGCGGGCCGAGTCGTAGAGGCGATCCACATGCTCGGCCAGGCGAAAGACCTTGCCCCCGTACACGCGGATTCCCTCGAAGACGCCATCGCCATAGAGGAGGCCGTGGTCGTACACGGACACCTTCGCCGTGTCGCGGTCGTGCCACTCGCCGTCGAGCCAGATCGTCGCCACGCCTGCTCCAGGATGTGAGGGGTCCCGGGCGGAAATGTGTCGGCCCCGGAGCGCTCCGACAAGCGCGGCCGTGTCGGGATATCTTCCGGCTCGACCTTTCCGGAGTCACGGCATGAAGACACGCGGGTACGCGACACCCGGCCCCACCGCACCGCTCGGACCGTTCGCCTTCGAGCGGCGCGAGCCGGGCCCGGCGGACGTCGTGATCGATATTCTCTATTGCGGGATCTGTCACTCCGACATTCACCAGGCGCGGGACGAGTGGGGCGGATCGATCTACCCCATGGTGCCCGGCCACGAAATCGTGGGCCGGGTCTCCCGCACCGGCGCCGCCGTGACGCGCTTCAGGCCGGGAGATCTGGCCGGCGTGGGCTGCTTCGTCGATTCATGCCGCACGTGCGACGCGTGTCGCGAAGGCCTCGAGCAGTACTGCGAGCGGCACCTGGTCGCGACCTACAATGGAAGAGAGCACGACGGGACGCCGACCTACGGCGGCTACTCCGCGACGATCGTGGTGGACGAGAACTACGTACTGGCCATCCCGGCCGACGCGGCGCTCGCCGGCACGGCTCCGCTCCTCTGCGCCGGGATCACGACCTACTCGCCGCTGCGCCACTGGGAGGTCGGGCCGGGAAGCCGCGTCGGCATCCTGGGGCTGGGCGGACTGGGCCACGTCGGGGTCCGCATCGCCGCCGCGCTGGGAGCGGAGGTGACGGTGCTCAGCACCTCGCCTGGCAAGGAGGCCGACGCCAGGCGTCTCGGCGCGCACCGCTTTCTCCTGACGTCCGACCCGGAGCGACTGCGCCTCGCGCGCGGCACGCTCGATTTCATCCTCGACACCGCATCGGCTCCCCACGACCTGCAGCCCTATCTGCGGCTCCTGGCCCGCGACGGCGCGATGGTGCAGGTCGGGGCGCCGCCCGAGCCCGCGAGCGTCGCCGCCTTTGCGCTGATCAGCGGCCGGAAGACCCTCGCGGGCTCGTCCATCGGCGGCATCCGGGAGACGCAGGAGATGCTCGACTTCTGCGCGGAGCACGGGATCACGGCCGACGTCGAGGTGATCCCGATCAGCCGGGTGAACGAGGCCTACGACCGTACGGTGGCGGCCGACGTGCACTATCGCTTCGTCATCGACATGGCGACGCTGTAGCGCCTCGAAGCGGAAACGAAAACGGGGTGGCGGCAACTCGCCGCCACCCCGTCTTGCGAGCGCGGGATCGCCTACTGGCGGCAGCCGCCGCGCGGATCCGGCTTCGGCTGGTCCACCACCACCCGGTGATCGAGGTCCGCCACGTGCATGGCGATGTCCTCCACCAGGTTGCCGACGCGGGCCATGTGCTCGTAGTCGATGTACTCCGGCTCGTCGGTCACCTGGTGGTAATCCGAGTGGCCGCCGGTCGTGAAGAAGGTGATGGGGATGCCGTAGCGGGCGTACTCGTAGTGGTCGCTCCGGCAGTAGATGTTCATCGGGTGGCCGTTGGCGTCCATGCCGTAGTCGAACACGAAGCCGTGCTTGCCGCTCCGGTTCACGTCCTCGATGATGTTGCCGAGCTCGGTCGAGAGCCGGCGCGAGCCGACCAGCTGCAGGTAGTTCGGGTTTCCGCGGAGCACCCCGCCCTCCTTGGCCTGCCCGGTCACGTCCCACGCGTCGCCGCGTCCCACCATGTCCATGTTGAGCTGCGCGACGATCGAGTCGCGGGGCACCGTCGGGTGATCGGTGTAGTAGGCCGAGCCCAGCAGGCCCTTCTCCTCGCCCACGTGCCAGACGAACAGGATCGAGCGCTTCGGCGCCTTCGAGCCCTTGAGCGACGCCATCTTCTCGGCGATCTCCAGCACGCTCACCGTGCCGGAGCCGTCGTCATCCGCGCCGTTGGAGATCGAGTCGGCCCGCGAGGTGTTGGGGTGCGCCTGGCGCCACGCGGCCAGCTGGCTGTTCACCTCCGCCTGCTGCTCGGGGGTGGCCTGCACCCGCGCATTCTCGGCGCCGCCCGGGCGGACGATGTGCAGGAAGATCCGCATGGAGTCGTGATCCACCGCCTGCGAGGCGAGGCCGATATGGTCGTTGTGCGCGCCGATGGCCACGTACTCGCCCTTGAGCTTCGGGTCGCGGCCCGGGATGATGCCCACCACGTTGCGCGCCGCGTAGCGGACCGGCTCGACCGCCATGCGGATGTTCACCGCGACCGGGGTGCCCGCGTCGCCCGGCTTGAGCTGGTCGAAGGGAGTCGCGAAGAGCTTCGCCCCCGCGGCCTCGGTCAGCACGATGGTCGGCGCGGCGGCGGTCTGCACCTGCGGGCGTGACGGATCGTCCACGAAGGTGGAGGGACGGCGGAAGAAGCCCAGGATCTGCTCGCTCACGATGGCGACGCCGGCCGCGCCCTGCGGCGTGCGCCCGCCCCGCCGCCGCCCGGTGCTGGGGAAGCTGTACACGACGAGCTTGCCCGCGATCTGCTCCGGCGTAAGTGCCGCCGCGGTGTCGCCGAGGACGCCGCCGTAGATCACCGGGAGGCTCGGGTTGGTGAGCGACCCCGTGCCCGTGGCCGCCCAGTCGGTGTGGATGGCCAGCGGGGTTCCCCCGACGCTCAGCGTGGAGGTCGAGTCGAGCATGCGGGTCTTGAAGGGGAGCGTCTGGAAGTAGGTGCCGTTCTCGCCCGCGGGCACCAGCCCGATCCGCTTCGCCTCGGCGGCGATGTACTCCGTCGCCTTGTAGGTCCCGATCGTCCCGGCTTCGCGTCCCTCGAGCGAATCATCGGCGTAGATGTAGAGCCGGGTCATGAGGTCGTTCGCCGAGATGTCCGGCGACGTCGGCATGGGCGCGTGCTTGAGGGGCAGGGTGGTCGCCGGCGCGGGCACGATGGTGATCGGTGCGGACTCGGCCGGGGCCTGAGCCGCCAGGGCGGCAGGCACGAGTCCGAGCGCCGCGGCGAGCAGGATGCGTGTCATAAGCTGTGAATTGGCTCCAGGTTAGCCGGCATTCAGCCGGCGGTGCAGCGAACGGGCGTGCGGGGGTGATGCTGCATATACGCGCAACCCATGAATCGGGTTGCAGGGGTCAGCGCGAAGAGACGGCTCCGGTGCCCAGCAGCACGGCGGCGCCCGCCAGGATGGCCAGGGCGAGCATGATGAGGACGAGGCGGTGACGGCGGCGGTTGGCGGCGGCCCAGCTCGGCTCGTCGAGGTAGAGCGTCCCCGGATCCCGGCCCGGCCGGAGCACCGCTTCGGCCTCCAGCCGCCGCCGGATCAGATCATTGCCCAGGCCCAGCGAATCGGGAGGCCGCGCCGTCTCGGGCGAGGTGGCGCGGGCGGCGCGGAAGGCGGCGACGGTGTCGCGTTCGCGGCGCATGATGATGGCGGGGACGCTCATGGCTGGGCTCCGTGGAGACGGCGGATGATAGGGCTCCGGAGTCGGGGCCACAAGCGACGGGGGCGCCGTGATCGCGGCGCCCCCGTCGGCCCTGCAGGATACAACCTTCGTGCTTCGTCAGGCCTTCTTCCGGCGGCGGCGGAAGACGCTCGCCCCGCCCATTCCCGCGAGCCCCGTGGCAAGGAGACTCATGGTGACGGGCTCCGGCGTGACCGTGGCCCCGCGCACCGCGAAGACAAGGTCGTTGTAGTCGTGATCGATCGTGCCGTCGAACGAGTCCTCGAACCCGACCACCAGGTTGAAGTCCGGATCGGACAGCAGGTCCGTGATGTTGGCCGAGCACTGGTCGGGCGCCAGGGCGCATCCCGCGAGGTAGGCTTCGCGGGTCCAGACGGTGGCATGGAAGAACCCGTCCGGGTTGCGGCTGTTGTCGCCCGTGAAGTAGTTGTGCATCGTCTCGCAGTCCGTCCCGGGGGCGGACAGGCCGCTCAGCTCGGCGCAGATGCCGAAGATGGCTTCCGAGCCGGCCGCGAGCGACGACGAGCCGGTGACGTCCACCTCGTCGCCCTGCGACGTGATGTCGTTGCGAAGCAGGAACTCGCCGGTGCTGGGGAGGGTGAGGTAGAAGTACAGGTCGTTGGTGAAGAGTGCCTGCTCACCGATGTACTTCACGAAGATATCGTCCGAGCCCGCCTTGTACACGCTGGCGCCGACCGACCCGCCAGAGATCAGGACGCCGTCGGCATGGGCCGCCGGCGCCGCAACGAGGGCGGTGAGCGCCAGTGTCAGCGCTGCCCGGCCCAGAAACGAAGTTGTCTTCATGTATTTCTCCATCGTGACCGAGAAGCGATGCTGGCGGAGCCTCGCCGGCCGGCTCGCGAAATTTCGCGGGCGCTGATCATCATTGCAAACAACGTGCTGCGATTTCGGGTGCAGGGCGGCATGCGATCGCCTCGGAGATGTGGCTGAATTGCAGAGTGAAATCATCACTGAACGCCGCAAGTGCATGGCGGTGCTGCGCGGCGAGCGGCGCGCGCTGTAGGTGCATCGCGACGTGTCAGTGTTGCGGGAGTGCGGCAGAACGGCGGGAGCTGCGTGACGAAGCTCACAAGGTGTGGATGAGGGCGGTGGGGCTCGAACCCACGACCTAGGGATTAAAAGTCCCTTGCTCTACCAGCTGAGCTACGCCCCCGGATCCGACCAATATCCCGCTCCGGTCCGCCCCGCACAACCTGACCGCTTGCCATACGGGCAAGCGCGGCGGTAGTCTCCGGCCGTCCGGCAGGCCGGCCTTCGAGGAGATGCCCGTGACCGTGGCGGTGACGCCGAATCTGGCGCGGTCCAACGTCGTGATCGTTGCGGGAACCGATACGTCGGTCGGCAAGACGTGGGCGGCGTGTGCCCTGGGGCAGGCGCTCCGCACGGCGGGCCGGCGCGTGGTCGCGGTGAAGGTGGTCGAGACCGGCTGCGGCGATGCGGTCGGCGCCACCGAGGACGGGGCCCTCCTCGCGCGGGCAACCGGCCAGCCGGCGCCGCTCCAGGCGCTGATCCGGCTCCGGGAGCCGCTCACCCCCGCCCTCGCGGCCGAGCGCGAGGGCACCAGCCTCGACTTCGACGAGATCCTGCTGCGGCTGGAGGAGCTCGCCTCGGGCGCGGACCTCCTCCTCGTGGAGGGATCCGGAGGCCTGCTGGCGCCGCTCAGCTGGGAGTGGAACCTCGTGGACCTGGCCCAGGCGCTCGAGGCGCGGGCAGTCGTGGTCGGGAGCGACCGCGCGGGCACCGTGAGTCACGCCCTGCTGACCCTGAGCGCTCTCGAGCTCGGCGGCATTCCGGTCGCCGCGGTCATCCTGACACCGACCGGGCAGCCAGACGGCTCCACCGGGAGCAATGCCGCCGCGATCAGTCGCCTGAGCGGCCAGGGAAACGTCGTCACGGTCCCGACCCGCGCCGAGCCGGACGGCGCGGCCGCCCTGCTGAGCGAGTTGGCGTTCAGCCTGGTCCAGCGCTGAGGCACCTCCGCCGGCTCACTGTGCCGGCCTGGACATCGCTTCGATCGCTTTCGTGACGGCGGCCTTCGTGTCCTGATGCCGGAGGCCGCCCGCCGCGTCCCGCAGCCGCGCGAGCGCCTGCTCGGTCGGCATGCCGTTCCGGATGGCCCCCAGCGTCCAGTCCCTGATCCAGCCCCGATCGTCATCGAGATGCCGCATCAGCGCGGCGCCCGCGGCCTCGCTTCCGCGTGCGGCCATCGCGGCGAGCGCGTATACGGCCAGCCGCTCACTCCCGATGAGCGGCTCGAGCTCGG
>JAICVB010000017.1 GCA_025935545.1 Gemmatimonadales bacterium | reverse complement strand
GATCTGGTCGGCGCATCCCCTCTTCAGCATTCAGCCGGGCACGACGCTCGAGCTGCCGGGCGTGAGCCAGGTGCGCGTGGGTTCGTCCCACGGTCGCCCCGACGCGGAGCACGGCGACATCCTGGCGTGGCCCGGAGCGGTGAGCGGCGGCGTGGAGCGGTTCACCGTGCCCGATCCACGCGCGAGGTGGGCGATGAAGCTCTACGCCGACTTCGGTCCGTCGGGCCAGGCGGTGCTGACCGATCCGCGGGAGGGTGAACAGCTGATCTTCCGGGTGGATCGCTCGGAGGTGCCGCAGGTCGGGATCTGGATCAACTGCGCGGGGTGGGCGCCGGAGGGGCGCACCCCCTACTTCAACCTGGGCGTCGAGCCCTGCATCGGGGCGCCCGACCGCCTCGACCAGGCGGTGGACGACTGGGGCCTGGCCCAGACCCTCGCGCCCGGCGAGGAACGCAGCTGGTCGGTCGACGTGCGGCTTCCGGGCTGACGCTCAGCGCGCCACCACCTTGAACACCTTGCCCTCCGCCACGGTCAGGTAGAGCTCGCCGGCGGCATCCTCGCCGAAGCTGGTGATCTGCCCGCCCGGCTTGAGCATCGGCCATTCGCGGGGATCGGTCGCGCGGCCGCCGGCATAGCGGAAGCTCCGTACCCACCCGCTGCAGAAGTCGCCATAGAAGTAGGTGCCGGCGAGGGCGGGCAGCGCCTGACCGCGATAGACGTAGCCGCCGGTGATGGAGCAGCCGTCGGCATGCGTGTATTCCGTCACCGGAAGGGTGAGCCCACCGCGCGTGCAGCCGCTCTGGTAGCAGGCGGTGCCCTCCATCCGGTTCCATCCGTAGTTGAGTCCGCGCCCCCCGCCCGACGCCGCCGTCGAGACATCCACTTCCTCCCGCTCGTTCTGGCCGACGTCGGCGATGTAGAGATCGCCGCCCGCGCGGTCGAAGCTGAAGCGCCACGGGTTCCGGAGGCCGATGCTGAAGACTTCGGGCCGTCCGCCGCCGCCGGCGTACGGGTTGCCGGCAGGCGAGGTGTAGCCGGTCGCCCCGCTCACGTCGAGGCGCAGGAGGGATCCGAGGAGGTCGTTCGCGTTCTGGCCATGGCCCTGGGGGTCGCCGCCGGAGCCCCCGTCGCCCATGCCGATGTAGAGGAAGCCGTCGGGGCCGAAGGCGAGCTGGCCGCCGTTGTGGTTGGAGTAGGGCTGGGGAACGGTGAGGATGATCTCGCCGCTCGCGGGGTCGGCGACGCCCGCATCGCCGCTCACGCGGTAGCGCGCGATGCGCGTGTCGCCGTTCCGGTCGGTGTAGTCCACGTAGAAGCGCCCGGACGTGGCGTAGGCCGGATCGAAGGCCAGCCCGAGAAGCCCCTGCTCCCCGCCGCTGGACACGAGGCCGCTCAGGTCGAGGAAGGGCCGCGCCACGAGCGTGCCGGCCTGGACGATCCGGATCGTTCCCGTCTTCTCGACGACGAAGAGGCGCGGGTCGCCGGCCGGCGCCGTCACGTAGAGCGGGAAGGACAGCCCGGCAGCGATCTCGCGGAGGCCCACGCTGTCGGTCGCGGTGACGGGCGGGGTGCCGGGCTCGCCGTCGCCGCCGCACGCGCGGAGGGCGACGAGCATGGCGAGCAGCAGGGCGGGGCTCGATCGCTGGGCCATCATGCGGTGCCTCCCGAGGACGATACCCTGAAGAATGCGCCCCGGTATCTTACCGGCAAGCGGAGGAGCATGCATGCAGATGCGGGCGGTGATCTTCGACGGTGCAGGTGGCACGGACGTCATCCGGCTGGGCGACGTCCCGAAGCCGGCGGTGGCGCCGGGGCAGGTGCGGGTGCGGGTCCACGCGGCCGCGCTCAATCGCGCCGATCTCCTGCAGCGCCGCGGCGGCTATGCGGCCCCGCCGGGATGGCCCAGCCAGATCCCGGGCCTCGAGTTCGCGGGCGAGGTGGAGGCCGTCTATCGCGATGACGTGACGCGATGGAGCCCGGGTGACCGCGTGATGGGGCTGGTGGGTGGAGGCGGCCAGGCGGAGTACGTCGTGGTCGGCGAGGACGAGCTGATTCCCGTGCCCGAAGGGATGGCGCTGACGGACGCCGCGGCGATCCCCGAGTCGTTCCTCACCGCGTACGACGCGCTGGTGGTTCGCGCCCGGCTCCGCGAGGGCGAGCGGCTCCTCATTCATGCCGCGGGGAGCGGGCTGGGGACGGCGGCGGCGCAGATCGGGCGGCGGATCGGCGCCGCCATGCTGGGCACGTCGCGGAGCGCGGCCAAGCTGGCGCGGGCGGCCGTGTTCGGCGTGACGGGGATCGATACCTCGGCCGCCGGGTTCCGGGACGCGGTGCACGAGCCGGTGGACGTGATCCTGGATGTCCTGGGCGGCGCCGCCTTCCGCGATCACCTCGAGCTGCTGGCGCCGCGCGGCCGGCTCGTGCTGCTCGGGCTCCTGCGCGGGCACCTGGCCGAGACCGATCTCGCGCTGATCCTCCGGAAGCGGCTCGAGGTGATCGGGTCCGTGATGCGGACGCGCGGCGCGGAGGAGCGTGCGGCACTCGCGCGCGAGTTCACCGACGTGATGGTCCCGCTGTTCGAGCACGGAGTGCTGGCGCCGGTGGTGGACCGCGTGATTCCGATCGGCGACGTCCGCTCGGGCCACGCGGCGCTCGAGGCGAACGACACCTTCGGGAAGATCGTGCTCTCGTGGGGAGCGGAGCCGGGTAGCGCGGCCTAGAGGAGGAGCGCCTGCGGCTCGGGGGCCGGGGCCCCTTCGCGCCACTCGCGCATCTCGCGGAGGCCGGCGTCGGGGTCGAAGCCGTGGAGGCGCTCGAGACGGTCGAGCCGGCTGGAGAGCGCGCGCTGGTAGGCCGGCGTCACGTGATCGGCCCCGGCGTAGTGCCGGCGGTAGCGCCCGGCGAGGGCGGGGAACTCGCGCTCGAGCCAGGGCAGGAAGCGGCGCCGGGCGGCGGGTCCGAGGCGGAGCGGGCTGCCCACCGCGTACTGCGCGCCCATCGCGCGTGCCGAGGCGAGGAGCGTGGACAGGCCGGCCACGTCATCGGTGATGCCGGGAATGATGGGCGCGATGAGCACGCCCGCGCGGATGCCCGCGGCGGTGACGCGGCCCAGGGCACGGAGCCGCGCCGAGGGAACGGGCGAGCGCGGCTCGAGTCGCCGGGCCAGGCGCGCATCGGCCGTCGCGATCGACAGGTGCAGGCTCACCTGGTGGCGCCGCGAGAGGTCGACGAGCAGGTCGATGTCGCGCGTAACGAGCGGCGACTTGGTGATGATGCCGATGGAAAGTCCGCGGAATCCCCGCAGCGTCTCGAGGATGGAGCGCGTGATCCGGAAGCGTCGCTCGGCGGGCTGGTAGGGATCGGTGGCGGTGCCGATCACCAGCGGGTTGCCGGCGAGCCGGCGGGGATCGAGCGTGCGGGCCAGGACGGCCGCGGCATCCCGCTTCACCAGGATGCGCTGCTCGAAGGCCTCCCAGCCCTCGGCGCCGGTGAACTCGCGGAACGCCGCGTCGTCGAGTGCCCCGTCGTGGTGCGCACGCTCGACGGTGAAGCGGTGGGTGTCCCGCGCGTAGCAGTAGGTGCAGCCGAACTCGCAGCCGATGTAGGGATTGACCGACCAGAACCCCATGTGGGTGGCGGCCGGCGAGTTGAGGATGCTCCGGATGGGGAGGCCGACGAAGCGGGTGCCGCGGGCGCGCTCATCCAGCGTGTCCCAGCGGACGACGGGCGCGGCGTCGTCGAAGAGGGGCAGCTGCCGCGCCGGCGCGCTCACCCGCAGCGTCCCCACCCGCAGTGGGCGCAGGTGATGCAGCCGGAGCTCCGGACGACCGGCCCCGCACACTCGGGGCAGACCCGGATGCTCGACAGCGTGAGCGGGTTGGGAGCGGGGCGACGCGGGGGACGCGAACGGGGCTGCAACATGGGGCCTCCGGATCTCGAATCGGCTACCCCGAAGATAACCCGAAAGTACCCCACGTCAACCAGGAGAAGGCGTGATCAAGCTGATCGTCGCGATCCGGCGGAACCCGGCCATGTCGCCCGCCGAGTTCCACGAGTACTGGCGGACCACTCACGCCGCGAAGGTGCGGTCCATCCCCGCCTGCGCGCGCTACATCCGGCGCTATGTGCAGGCCCACACCATCGACGCCGAGTACGCGGCGGGCGAGCCGTCGTTCGACGGGACGGCCGAGCTGTGGTTCGACTCCACGGCGGATCGCGACGCCTTTTTCTCCGACCCCGACTACCTCCGCGTCGTGGCGCCCGACGAGGGCGTCTTCGCCGACATGAGCCGCACCCGGTTCTTCGTGACGGCGGAGGAGCCGGTCGTGTGAGCGGATCAGCGCCGCTTCACCGCCGCGTCGATGGTGTCGGCCAGCGCGGTGAATCCCTTGCGGCGCGCGACGTCGGCGGGAATCTCGCCGTCGTTGTTGAGGCGCAGGGGATCGGCGCGCGCCGCCAGCAGGGCCCGCGCCGCGTCCAGTGAGCCCGACTCCGCCGCGTGATGCAGCGGGCTGAAGCCCGTCAGGTTGCTGCTGTTGACGGTGGCCCCGCGGGCCACGAGAATCCGGATGGCCGCGGCGCGGTTGTTCCACGCGGCCCAGTTGAGCGCCCGGCGCCCGTTCGGATTGCTGCGGGTGTCGAGCGAATCGACGGAGGCGCCGGCGTCGATCGCATGGACCAGCGCGACCGTATCGCCGGAGATGGCGGCGTTCCAGAGCTGTGCCTGCGCGTCCTGGGCGCGGGCGGCGGACGCCGGAAGCGCGGCCAGCACGAGCGGCAGCAGGAGCGGGATGGATCGGCGGGACACGGCGTACTCCTCGGCATGAGCGGCGGTGACGGGACCACTCCGCTCTGACGGCGATTCCGCCCGGATGGTTGCACCTTCAGGCGAGGCCCCTCATGGACCGGCACGTCCTCGTGATGTTCATCCCCATCCTGGCGCTCGCCATCCCGGTATCGGCCATCGTGTTCAACGGCCTGATGAAGCTGGCGCGCGTCCGCCTGGAGGAGACCCGGCTCCGCACCGGCGCGCTGGGCGACGGCGCCGAGGCGGAGCTCGCGGCCCTCCGCGGCGAGGTGGACGATCTCCGCCGTGAGCTGGGCGAGGTGCAGGAGCGCGTCGATTTCGCCGAGCGGCTGCTGAGCCAGCGTGAGCCCGGCCGCCTGCCGGGCGCGGAACCGTGACGCCGCCCGTCCGGCCGGAGGACCTCAACGACCTCGGCTTCGGCCGGGTGGCCGCGCAGCAGGTGCGCGGCCGGTTCCTCTCGCGCGACGGCCGGCCGCGGAGCCGGAAGTACGGGCTCGGGCCCCAGCGCTGGGAGCGGCTCTACCAGGCGGCGCTCGACGCGTCGTGGCCCGTCTTCCTCAGCTGGCTCGTCGGCCTCATCCTCCTCCTGAACGGGATCTTCGCCCTCGGCTATCTCGCGCTGCCGGCCGGCTCGCTCGCCGGAACCGACGCCCTTGGCGTCAACGATCCGTTCCTCGGCGCGCTCAGCTTCAGCATCGGGCTCTTCACCACGGCGGGCACGGCGCCGATGCACGCGGTGGGGTCCACTGCGAACTGGCTTGCGGCGCTCGAGTCGCTCCTCGGGCCGCTGGTGCTGGTCGGGGCCGGCGGGCTCATCCTCGCGCGCCTCATGCAGCCGCAGGCGCGGATCCGCTTCAGCGAATCGGCGGCGATCGCGCCGTACCGCGACGGCCGCGCCTTCATGTTCCGCATCATCAACGTGCGCCCCAGCGAGCTGAGCGAGGTGCGGGCCCGGGTGAGCCTCGCCTGGTTCGAGGAGGTGGACGGCGTGCGCCAGCGGCGCTTCCGGCAGCTGGCGCTGGAGCGGAGCGAGGTCGAGTTCTTCACCCTGCACTGGACGATCGTCCATCCGATCGACCGTTCGAGCCCGCTCCGGGGCATCACCCCGGAAGGGCTCCGCGACGCGGAAGCAGAGTTCCTCGTGCTCATCACCGGCCTGGACGAGTCCTTCTCCACCCGGCTCACGGCGCGAAGCTCGTACTACTGGGACGAGGTCCGGTGGGACGTCGCCTTCGCCAACATGTTCGTGGGCTCACCCGACGATACGCTGACGGTGGATGTGGAGCGGCTCGACCGGCTGGACCGCCTGGCGGAGGGCGCCACGGCGCGGCCGGCTCCGTCGGAGATCGGCTAGCGCCGCTCGCCCGCGCCGATCCGGAGCGCCTCGAGGTCGAGCTCCTGCTCCAGCTCCAGCAGTACCTCGTCCGAGATCGCGTCCTCGTTGCGGAGCCGGACCAGCCCGCGCCGCTCCGCGTCCAGGATGGCGCCGCGCAGGCGGCACCACGCGTCGGTCCCCTCGTCGGCGCCGTCGTGCAGGCGGCGGATGCGGTCACGGAACTCCTCCCGGATACGCTGCACGTCGGCAGAGCCCGCCCAGGGCTCGCGCGAGAGGTCCTCCAGCGTCTCCAGCCCGAGCCGCAGCGCCTCGGTCCGCGCGAACCGCTCTTCGGCGTCGCGCGCCTCGTCGGGCGGGAACCGGAACCGGCGGATCAGCGGCGCGAGCGTGAGGCCCTGCAGGACGAGGGTCACCACGATCACGGTGACGGTGATGAGGATGATCTCCGCGCGGCGCGGGAAGGGCGTGCCCCCGGCGAGGGTGAGCGGGAGGGCAAAGGCCGCGGCGAGCGACACGATTCCGCGCATGCTGGTCCAGCTGATCAGGAAGACCTCGCCCGGATGGGGCGCCGGGCCGCGCCGGCGGGCCGGGCTGAGGCGGCGCGGCAGCAGCGCGAAGGCCGGGACCCAGACCAGCCGCACCGCGATGACCACCCCGCTCACGGCGAGCCCCGCGCGCGCTACCGAGAGGAGGGCGTGGCCCGGCACGGCGGCCATCAGCTCGCCGAACTGCACGCCCAGCATGATGAAGATCACCGCGTTGAGCAGGAAGATGAGCAGATTCCAGACGGCGCGGGTCTGGATCCGCGTGAGCGGGGTGACGGCGGTGGAGAACCGCTGCCTCACGTAGAGCCCGCCGGCCACGCACGCGAGCACCGCCGATACGTGCAGCGACTCCGCCGCCACCCAGGCGACGTAGGGCCCGAGGAGCCCCACGAGCACGTCGGTGAGGGAGTCCCGGGTGAGCCGGGCGGCGCGCAGCATGAGCCACGCCGCGAAGAGGCCGACGAGGATGCCGATGCCGGCGTCGATGAAGAAGCGGACGATCGCCTCGCCCAGGCTGAAATAGCCGGTCACGGCGGCGAGCACCGCCGTCCGGTACAGGATCAGCGCCGAGGCGTCGTTGACCAGGCTCTCGCCGGCGAGGACGCTGATGACGCGGCGCGGTACCGGGAGCCGGGTGATGATGGCTTCGGCCGCAATGGCGTCGGGAGGCGAGACGATGGCGCCCAGCGCGATGGCGACGGCCCAGGGCAGGCCCGGCAGGAGGGCCCGCGCTGCGACCGCCACGGCGACCGCGGTGGCGAGCACCAGCGCCACGGCGAGGGCCGAGATGGGCCGCAGGTTGCTCTTGAACTCGCGGAGCGACGTGCCGTAGGCCGCCGACCAGAGTATCGGCGGCAGGAAGACGAGGAAGACGAGCTCGGGGTCGAGCGCCGGGAGCGAGCTGCCCGGCAGCAGTCCCACGAGGAGCCCGGCCACCACCTGGAGGATGGGCGTGGGCACCGGCAGGCGCCGGGCGAGCGCCGTGAGCGTGATGATGAGAAAGGCGAAGCCGATGACGGCGAGGACCGGGGGCAGCGCGGGCAGCATGGCCTGCACGATAACGGGGACATGGCGCGCCGCGACAAGGTGAGCGCCGGGCTCCTCCTCTTCCGCCGGGGCGCCGGCGGGCTGGAGCTGCTGCTCGCCCATCCCGGCGGGCCGTTCTGGGCCAGCCGCGACGCGGGGGCATGGACCATCCCCAAGGGGGTGGCGGACGAAGGCGAAGACCTCCTCGCCGCCGCGCGGCGGGAGTTCGCCGAGGAAACCGGGGCGGTGCCCGAGGGTCCCTTCCTCGGCCTCGGGTCGGTGCGCCAGAAGGCGGGGAAGGTGGTGCACGCGTGGGCCTGCGAGGGGGACCTCGACCCGGCGCGCGCGGTGAGCAACGAGATGCGCTCGGAGTGGCCCCGGGGGTCGGGCCGCTGGATCACCTTTCCCGAGGTGGATCGCTGCGGCTGGTTCGCGCCCGCCGAGGCCCGGCTCCGGCTCAATCCGGCCCAGGTCGAGCTGATCGAGCGGCTCGAGTCGCTCCTGGCGGAGCAATCGTGAGCGACGCGCTTCGCGACCTCTTCTTCGGCCGGCGGCAGCTGGTCGAGACACTGGCGCCGCGGCGCACCTTCGCCGACGTCATCCTCCCACCGCCCACGCTGGAGGCGATCCGGCACGCGCTCGCCCTCATCCGGAAGCAGGACCTCATCTTCGAGCAGTGGGGCCTGGCGGAGCGGCACGGCGGAGGCCTCGGCCTCGCCTTCCACTTCGCGGGGCCGCCGGGCACGGGGAAGACGATCGCCGCCGAGGCGATCGCGGCCACGCTCGGACGGAAGCTGCTGGTGGTGCGCTACGCCGAGCTCGAGTCGCGCTGGGCGGGGCAGACGGCCAAGCATGTCGCGGCGGTCTTCCGTGAAGCCTCGGAGTCGGGGGCGGTGCTCTTCTTCGACGAGGCGGACGCCATCGCGGCGCGGCGCTTCACCAACCTGAGCCAGGGCTACGAGCGCGATTCGAACTCCACCGTCGCCGTGCTCCTGACCGAGCTCGAGCGGTTTCCCGGCGTCGTCATCTTCGCGACCAACCTCGCGACCAACATCGATCCGGCCTTCGAGCGCCGAATCCGCCACCACATCCGCTTCGAGATGCCTGGGGTCGAGGAGCGGGAGCGCATCTGGCGGGCGCAGCTCCACGCCACCAAGACCCCGCTCGCGCCCGACGTGGACTTCCACGCGCTCGCGGAGCGCTTCCCCCGGAGCGGCGGGGACATCAAGAACGCCGTCCTCAAGGCGGCGCAGATCGCCACGCTCGAGCCGGGGCCCGATGCGGGGAAGCGGATCGAGCAGCGCCACTTCGTACAGGGGATGGAGAGCGTGGTGGCCGCGGAGCGGGTGATGGCGCAGTCGCTCTACGAGGCGACGCCCGAGGCCACCGCGCCGGCGGCGGCGCTCGCGCGCGCGCGGGATCGGCTGCTCTTCGCCATCGCCGTTGCCGCCCTGGCGGTATCGCTCATCGCGCTCGGCGTGTCGCTGGCGCGGGGGTGAGGGCAGGCGTCCTGGGAGCCGTCCCGGTCCGGGCCGCGTGCGCCAGGACGGGCAGCCCCCGCACCACGCAGAGCGCCGCCGTGATCCACGCGGCCGCTCGCGCGGGGCCGAGCAGCGGCCAGTCCGGCCGCGCGAGCGCCAGGCCGAGCCCGCAGAAGGCGAGCACCTTGGAGATCGCGTAGCCCGTCCGCATCCAGGTGGATGCCACGAGGAACCGGCCCAGCGCGGTGCGGTGCTGCGTGAGCGGAGCGGCGCCCTCCGCGACACCGACGCTCCGGAGGGCGTCGGTCAGCGCCGTCCGGGCCGCGACGACCGCGGGGATGATCACGGGCACCAGTCCCGCCGCCGCGAACCAGATCCAGAGCACCAGCTCGTAGGTCCGATCGGCCGCGATGTCGAGGACGCTGCCCAGGAGACTCGTCTCGCCCCGGGCTCGCGCAACGAGTCCGTCCACCGTATCGAGGAGCAGGCCCGCGAGGAGGAGCGCCACGGCCGCGAGCCGGACGGTCGGCGAGCCGAAGCGCAGCAGCGCCACCACGAGGGCAAGGAGGGGGAACCGCGCAAGGGTGATCCAGTTGGCCATCACGGCGTCCAGGTTCGGGTTGCACGGAAGCTGATCAACGCCCGTGGCCTGAGCGTGACCCGCGCTGCAATGGCGGTACGGTCTCCCGAGGGCCAGATTGGGGCGATGCGCCTCTGGACGCTCCATCCCCGGTACCTCGACGCCCCAGGCCTGGTGGCGCTCTGGCGGGAAGGGCTGCTCGCGCGCGCCGTGCTCCGGGGCCGGACCCGCGGCTACCGTCACCATCCGCAGCTGCTTCGCTTCCGTCGCTCGGGGCGCCCGGTGGCATGCATCAACCGCTACCTCGCCGCCGTGCACCGCGAGGCCGACCGCAGGGGCTATGCCTTCGACCGCTCGCGCTTCGGGCCGGTCATCGCGGTGGAACCGATCCCCGAAACGCGCGGCCAGCTCCAGCATGAGTGGGTCCACCTGCTTGCCAAGCTCCGGCGGCGGCGGCCGGAGCGCTACGCCGCGCTGAGCGGCCTGGTTCGCCCGGCGCCGCACCCGCTCTTCCGGATCGTGCCTGGCGCGGTGCGGGAGTGGGAGCGCCTGTCCGACCGCGAGTCGCCCTGATGGAGCCCGGGGCAGCGTTCGTGGTGGGCGCGCTCGTGGCGGCCGCCAAGGGGCTCGGGCTGGCCGCGATCGGCGCGGGGATCGCGTGGTGGCGCGCGCGGCGTCGCGTGCGCGAGCTGGAGGCTCAGCTCGCCGCGGCGGCGCAGGTCGAGCAGGACACGCATCTGGCGCAACTGGAGCAGGGGCTCGATTATCTCACGAGGCAGCTCACCGAGCTGGCCGATCAGCAGCAGGCCATCCTCCGGCGCCTGCCGCGCGGGCACGACGCCGGCGATTCCCACGGAGGATCCGATGGATGAGGAAGTCTTCAACCTCGAGCTCAGGAAGTTCCTGAAGCGCTTCGGCATCACCGCCCAGCGCGAGATCGAGCGCGCGGTGGCGGCCGGGATCGAGGGCGGCGCGCTCACCGGCCGGGAGTCGCTGCCGGTCCGCGCCACGCTCACCATTCCCGGTCTGCTCGAGCCTTTTCACATCGACGGCGAGATCGCGCTGGCGCCGCCCACGTCTCCCACCTCCTGAGCGAGCCATGCGAGTGACCCTCCGACGCGGCAGCCTCCTCGCCCTGTTCCTCCTGCCGGGCCAGCTCGCGGGACAGACCCCCGCGGCGGCCGCGCCGGCGGGTCCCTACACCCCCGACTCGTACGAACAGTCGAGCGCCGACATCCCGATGCGGGATGGCGTCAAGCTGCACGTCGAGATCTTCCGGCCGAAGGGGGCGACGGAGCCGCTGCCGTTCATCTTCTCGCGGACGCCCTACGGCGTGGCCGGCTCGAAGGGACGGCTGGGCGGCTCCTACCTGCCGATGGCGGAGGACGGCTACATCTTCGTCTTCGAGGACATCCGCGGGCGCTACCGGAGCGAGGGGACCTTCGTGATGCAGCGGCCGCCGAAGGGCGCGGGGGCGCCGGCGAACGCGATCGACGAGAGCACCGACACCAACGACTCGATCGACTGGATGCTCGCGCACATCCCCGGCAACAACGGGCGCGTGGGGATGCTCGGCGTGAGCTACGACGGGTGGACGACGGCGATGGGGATGCTGGGCGCGCATCCCGCGCTCCGAGCCGTGAGCCCGCAGGCCTCGCCCGCCGACATGTCGATGGGGGACGACTTCCACCACAACGGCGCCTTCCGCCTGAGCTACGGCTTCGAGTACGCCTGGCTGACCGAGGCCACCCGCGAGAACTCCGACTTCGCCTTCGACCGCTACGATACCTACGAGTGGTACCTCAACGTGGGCCCGCTCTCCAACATCCAGGCGAAGGTGCTGGGGACGAAGACGCTCCCCACCTGGAGCGACTTCGTGGCCCACCCGAACTACGACGGCTTCTGGCAGCGCCAGGCGATGCGCCCCTACCTCACCCGGGTCACGGTGCCGACGCTCAACGTGGCGGGATGGTGGGACCAGGAGGACTTCTACGGGCCGGTGACGATCTACCGCGCCCTGGAGACGCACGACAGCGCGAACCGGAACTTCCTCGTCGTCGGCCCGTGGCGGCACGGCGGGTGGTCGGGCGGGCCGGCGCAGAAGCTCGGCAAGATCGACTTCGGATCGCCCACGGGCGAGTATTTCCGGCGGAACATCGAAGCGCCGTTCTTCGCCTTCTACCTCAAGGACAAGGGGACGCTGACGCAGCCGGAGGCAACCGTCTTCGAGTCAGGCAGCAACCGCTGGCGGACCTTCGACCGCTGGCCGCCGCGCGAGGCGAAGACCCGGTCGCTCTACTTCCACGCGAACGGGGTGCTCTCGTTCGATCCGCCCGCCGCCGGCGCGGGACCCGCCTTCGACAGCTACGTCAGCGATCCCGCGCACCCGGTTCCCTATCGTCCCCGTCCCATCGAGCCGACCTACTACCCGAAGGGATCGGGCTGGTACACCTGGCTGCTGGAGGACCAGCGGTTCGTCCAGGGCCGGCCCGACGTCCTCTCCTGGGAGACCGAGCCGCTCACCGGGGATGTGGTGGTGGCGGGCGACGTGACGGCGAAGCTCTTCGCGAGCACGACGGGGCGGGACGCCGACTGGGTCGTCAAGCTCATCGACGTCTATCCGGAGGACTATCCGGCCGACTTCAAGCTGGGCGGGTACGAGCTCATGGTGGCGAACGACGTCTTCCGCGGGCGATTCCACCAGTCGTTCGAGCACCCGGTGCCCCTGGTGCCGAACCGTGTGACCCCCTTCACGGTGGACCTGCACACCCAGAGCTACCGTTTTCTCAAGGGGCACCGGATCATGGTGCAGGTGCAGAGCACCTGGTTCCCGATCATTGACCGGAACCCGCAGACCTGGGTGCCGAACATCTTCCGGGCCACGGCGGCCGACTACCGGGCACAGACTCACCGGATCTGGCGAACGCCGGCCCAGCCCTCCCGTGTGGACATCCAGACGGTTGCGCCCTGAGTGGGTCAGCCCGCGGGCGGCCGAAGGCGCCCCGCCTCCGCCGGTGCCGCGAAATCCTCGGCGGTGGCGGGGCGCACCCACAGATCGAAGGCCAGGAAGAGCGTCTTGCTGAAGGGAAAGAAGCCGACCGGCACGGCCAGCATGAGCCCTACCGTCGCCGCCTGAAGCACGGCCCACGGCGGCGACGGCCAGGTGGCGATGAGGAATCCGCCGACCCACACCGCGAAGACGGTTTCCATCGCCATCAGGTTGAAGAAGTAGGCCCCGAGCCAGTAGCCGCGCTCGCCGC
The DNA here is from genome assembly GCA_025935545.1 of Gemmatimonadales bacterium. Lineage (GTDB taxonomy): Bacteria > Gemmatimonadota > Gemmatimonadetes > Gemmatimonadales > GWC2-71-9 > JAICUF01. The sequence continues at coordinate 12,991 of JAICVB010000017.1, read as the reverse complement.
GCTCGAAGCGGAAGCCGCAGACGGGGCAGTTGGGCAGCATGGCTACCCACGACACGAACACCGGGCGGCCACCGCAGTGCGGGCAGCGCAGCCGGAGCGCCCGCGCGACCAGCCGGATCGGTCCCGTGTCCCCGTGCGCCATCATGCACGGACGCGCCGGACATGGTCCCATGCCGTGACGACCATCACTCGAGGGTGCTGATGACCCTGCCCGATACCGAAGATCCCCATGTCGGTGAAGCGCTGACGGCCCTCCGCCGCATCGTCCATGCGCTGCATCGCGCCTCGCGCTCCGCCGAGCGGACCCACGGCGTGAGCGGCGCGCAGCTCTTCGTCCTGCAGCTGCTGGCGGAGGCCCCCGTCGACTCCCTTAACGCGCTGGCGGAGCGGACGCTCACGCACCAGAGCTCGGTCTCGGTGGTGGTGAGCCGGCTGGTGGCGCGCGGCCTGGTCGAGCGCACGCGGTCGGCGGAGGATGGCCGCCGCATCCAGCTCCGCCTCTCGCCGGACGGGGAGGATCTGCTCACGCGCACACCGGCGGCGATGCAGCTTCGGCTCATCGATGCGCTCCGGGGCCTGCCGAAGCGCGACCTGCGTTCGCTCGCCGGCACCCTGGGCGAGGTGGTGACCGCCATGGGCGCGGGCTCCGAGTCGGCCGGCTTCATGTTCGACGACGGCGAAGGCTAGAGCCGCTCCTCGATCCAGCGGGCGACGTCGTCGAGCACCCGTTCCGCGTCGAGGTCGGCGAAGAGGGCGTGGTACCCGCCGGCGTACTCGATGAGCCGCCGGTCGGCGAGGGTGAGACGGCTGAAGAGCCGGCGAGTTCCGTCGGGCGGCACCATGCGGTCGGCAGTCCCGTGCAGCAGCAGCACCGGGACGGCCAGCGACGCGGCGCCCCGCTGGACGCGCTCGATGGCGGCCGGCACCTCGGTGGAGAGCCGCGCCGTACCCACGCGGTGAAAGAGCGGATCCTCCAGCACGGCGCGCTCCGCCTCCGGCACGCGCGAGAGCCCATCCAGGTCCATTCCGGTCGTCATGGAGAAGCGCGGCCAGATTCGCGAGAGCACGCGGCCGGCGGCCATGAGGAGCGGCGGCACGCCGACCTCGCCCACCGCCGGCGCCGCGGCGATCACGCCCGCGAGACCCTCGGGATGGTGGAGGGCATACTCCAGGACGATGAGCCCGCCCAGGCTGTGTCCCAGGAGGAAGAGGGGCTCCGCGCCGCGAACGCCTTCGATGAAGGTGTGGAGGTCGTCGCGGTAGTCGCGCCAGTCGCGGAGCCAGGCGCGCTGGCCGCCGGACCGACCGTGGCCGCGCAGGTCGAAGGCCTTCACCGCGATCCCGCGCGGCACGAAGCGCTCCGCGATCATCGGGTAGAGGGCGCTGTGGTCCCCGAGACCGTGCAGGTTGACGAGGGTCGCGCGCGGCGGGGTGTCGGGCAGCCATGCCTGGCGGAAGAGGGTGACGCCGCCGCGTCCGGTGAAGGTCCCCGTTTCGTGCCGCACGTCAGCGGCCGACGCGAACCGGGACGTCCTCCACCAGCCATCCACCGGGGTGTGCGGCGACGTCCGCCACGGTCAGCTCGCGCCGCTCGGCCGGAAGGGCGTCGGGCGGCGGCGTGCCGGCGGCCCCCGGGGCGAAGCGGAGCCAGTAGATGCTGGGACCGGCGTTCCGCGCGTGCTCGGCCACGAAATCGGCCAGGGCGCGCTGCCACCACGCGGGCGGCTCGAGGGGACAGTCGTCGGCCCGCGCGCGGTGGGCGTCGATGGCACGGATGATGGCGGGGCGGGAGAGTCGGAGCGCCGCGTAGCGGGCGCGAAGCGCGCGCTCCTCGGCGTGGCCGACGGGGTCGCGCTCGAGGACGAGATCGCAGCTGCAGGGCCCGATCAGGATCTCGAGCACGGTGCGGGCGGGGCGGAACTGCCGGCGAAGCCGGCGGTCGTCATCGGGGGCGAGGGCGTGGGCGCTCATGCCGGCGGGAAGCATCGACCGCACTTCGCTCAGCGTGAGCGAGCTCGCGAGGTGGAGGAGGTAGCACACGCTCAGGCGGGCCGGTCAGATGTCGATGTCATGCCTCACGAGCACGAGGATGGCGGCCTGCGGCACCACGAGGTAGCGCTCGTTCTCGAAGGTGATCTCGACGGCGGCCTTCCGGAAGAAGATGGCATGGTCCCCCACCTGCGCCTGCATGGCGCGGCGGCCCTCGCGGCGCTCCACCTTCCAGGGCTCCTCGTCGAGCGCGCTCACGTCGGCGACGGCGTCGCCGGGGCCGGTCGCGACGATGAGGCCGCTCTGCACCTGCTGCGCATCGAGGGCGGTGGCCGGAAGGTAGAGGCCGACGCGGGTGCGGTCGTCACCTTCCTCGGGCGTGATGAGGACGCGGTCGCCGACGACGAGCAGCTGCTTCTTCACCGCGTCCCGGCGCCATCGCTGGCCGCTTCGGTCTGGTGCACGGTGACGAGCTCGGTGATCCGGAGCCGCCGGGACCCGTGCGGGAGCCGGAGGGCGACTTCGTCCCCCACGCGTCCTTCCGCGAGGGCGCGGCCCAGGGGCGACATGAGCGAGATGTGGCCGGCGTCGATGTCCATCATCTCAGCCAGCACCACCATGTAGGTGTCGGTGTCGCCGCTCTCGAGGTCGAGCACGGTGACCCGCGAGCCCAGCCCCACGCGGTCGAGGGGAGCCTCCGTGTTGGCCAGCTGGCCCAGCTGGTTGAGCCGCTGGTGAAGCTGGCCCAGCCGGGCCTGGACGAACTGCTGGCGCTCGAGCGCGGCCTTGTACTCGGAGTTCTCCCGCAGGTCCCCCAGCTCGACCGCCTGGGCGATGGCCTGGGGCAGGGTGACGTTCAGTTCGTGGCTGAGCTGGTCGATCTCGCGGCTCAGCTTCTCGCGCATCTCGCGGATCATGGCACACCGGGCGCAAAAAAGGTCTGCCCAGAGCGCGCGCGGCGTCTCTGGGCGGAAGACAGCGAATTGGGCTTCCAGAACATATCACATACGGAGCGGTTCCGCACCGGGGTCGCCCAACCGGTTGCCGCACGTGAACTTGGGGCGACCGGGCGGAGCGGAAACCGGACCGGCCGGCCGGATGTTTCCAGCCGGGCGGTCCTCCCGGCACCGCCGCCGATCCGCTAGGTTAGAACCCGAACCCGATACCGACCAGGAGTCCGCGGTGATGCGTCTGTTCTCGCTTGCGTTGATGGGGGCCGGAGCGGCCTTCTTCCACACCCACCTCAAGGCCAGCTTCCCCAGGGCGGACGCCGTCGTCGCGACGCCGCCGGCCGAGATCTCCCTCACGTTCAGCTCGCGTCCGGAGCTGCCGCTCACGCGGATCACCCTGCTTCGCGCCGACAGCACCCCGGTCAGGCTGGAGAAGGTCCAGCCGGGGAAGGACACGCTGACGGTGGTGGCGCGGGTGGCCGGCCAAGTCCCCGCCGGACATTACACCGTCGTGTGGCGGACGGCGTCGCGCGACGGCCACGTGGTGCGGGGCGACTTCGGCTTCGGCTACGCCACCGCGCCCGACTCCGCCCGCGCGACGGCCGCGACGACACCGCCGGCCCACACCCACAAGTAGCCGGTGGCCGCCGAGCTGCCGCTCGACCCGTACGCGGCGAGCCGGTGGCTCGGCTACATCGGTCTCTTCGGCATCATCGGCGCGCCGGTCTTCCGGGCGCTCATCCATCGCGTCACGCGTGATGCGCGCCTCGATCCGGATACGGGGGCGCGGCTGGGGGCTGCCTGCCGCCGGGCCGGCCTTGCATCTGCCGTCATCCTGGTCCTCGCCAACCTCGCGCGCCTCTGGTTCCAGGGCCGCTCGGCGCTCGATCCGGGGGAAGCGATGAGCCTGGCCGCCATCGAGCCCTGGTTCGAGGGGCCCGGTAGCTGGGGGCTCATGTGGACGACCCAGCTGGGGGCGGCGGTCGTTGCGCTCGTCGGCCTGATCGTGGCGAGGCGACGGCTCGCCGCCGGCTGGTCGCTCGCGATGCTGGGCGCGGCGGCTGCGGCGCTCGCCATGCCGCTCACCGGGCACGCGGTCGAGAGCCGACTCGGCGCCCCGGCCGGCGTCGTCCTCCAGGGCCTCCATCTCCTCGCCGGCGGCGTCTGGCTCGGCACCCTCTTCGTGCTGCTCACGGCGACCTTCGCGGCCACCCGGGGACGACCCGACGAGCGGGAGCGCGCGGCGGCGGCGGTGGTCCACGCCTACTCTCCTCTGGCCCTCACCGGCGCGGGGATCGCGGTCGCGCTCGGGCTGGTGCTTGCCTGGATCATGCTGGGCTCGCTCCCGCTCCTCTGGACCACGAGCTACGGGATCGCGCTCCTCTGCAAGCTGGCCCTGCTCTCGGGCGTGGCGGGCCTCGGCGCCTGGAACTGGCGGCGGGTGAGGCCGGCACTTGGCTCGGCGCCGGGGGCCCGGCGGCTGCGCTTCTCCGCGACGGCCGAGCTCGTGATCGGCGCATTGCTCCTGGGAGTGACCGCGGTGCTGGTGGCACTTCCCTCGCCCCGACTGTAGGCATCTCCATGAGAACGGCAGCTCGCCTTCTTCCTGCGCTCCTCGTCGCCACGGTTGCATGCGGCCGGCCGCAGCCGGCCCAGGTCGCGAACACGGCGCCCGCGCCCACGGCGACCGATGCCGCCGCGGACTCGCTGCTGGTGGACGTGCGCGATCTCGACAGCACGATCTCGGTCGAAGCGCGCTACGCGACGGCGAACAATTTCACCGGCGCGGTCCTCCCGGGCTACGAGGCCAACCGGGCATTCCTCCGGCGCGAGGCGGCCGCCGCGCTGGCCCGGGTGCAGGCGGCGCTCCGGCCGGCCGGCCTCGGGCTCCGGATCTACGATGGGTACCGCCCCGTCCGCGCCACCCTCGGCATGGTGGCCTGGGCGGAGCGGAGCGGCAACACGTGGGTCCTCGACCAGGGCTACGTGGCGCGGCGGAGCCGGCACAATCAGGGGGTGGCGGTGGACCTCACGCTGATCGAGCTCGCGAGCGGCCGGCCGCTCGAGATGGGCACGCCGTTCGACACCTTCTCCCCGGCGGCGCATACCGCCAACGCGACGGGCACGGCGCGCGACAACCGGCAGCGGCTCAAGCGCGCGATGGAGGCCCAGGGATTCGCGAACTACGACCAGGAGTGGTGGCACTACATCTACACGGTGGACAACCCGGTTCCGTTCGATCGTGTGATCCGCTGAATCACGCCGGATTTGCTTGATTTCGCGGCGGAATCACGCTAAAGTCACGCGACTCCAGCTCCGGGTTCGCATGTTCTCTCCCGACAGGACAATGGCGTGATGTCTTTCCGGCCCGCCCTGCGGCGTGTGGTCAGGCAGGCACCCTTCCTCCTTATTGCGCTCGTGCTGGCCGCCTGCGGCCGCGACTACCCCCAGAGCACGCTCGACCCGCACTCCGACATCACGCGGATGGTCGACGGTGTCTTCATGAACACCGTCTGGTGGGCGCTGGGCGTCTTCATCCTGGTCGAGGGGGCGCTGGTCTGGGCCATCTTCCGCTTCCGCGGGAAGCCCGACGATCCCGAGCCCAGGCAGACGCACGGCAACACCACGATCGAGATCCTCTGGACCGCGATCCCGGCGCTCATCCTCGCGATGATCTCGGTGCCGACGGTGCGGGCCATCTTCAAGACGTACGAGGAGCCGAGCGGGGCGGAGGTCGTGCGGGTGAACGTGAAGGGGCACCAGTGGTGGTGGGAGTTCAGCTATCCGCAGTACGGTGTCACCTCCGCGAACGAGCTGCACGTCCCCGTCGGCAAGACCGTCTTCCTCGAAATGGACGCCTTCGACGTCATCCACAGCTTCTGGATGCCGCAGCTCGGCGCCAAGCGGGACGTCTTCCCCAACCGGAAGACCACGCTCTGGTTCCGGGCCGATTCGGCGGGGTTCTATCCGGGGCAGTGCGCGGAGTTCTGCGGCACGCAGCACGGGCGGATGGCGTTCCACGTGGCGGCGGAGACGCCGGCGGAGTTCGACGCGTACATCAAGGGGCTGCAGGCGACCGGCACGCCGCCGGCGCCGCCGGCCGCACCGGACACGGCGAAGCGCGTGGGCACGGCGGGCGTCACGACCGCGGCGCTCGCGGCGCAGACGCCGGCCGCCGCTCCCGCGGCTGACACCGTGGCGGGCAGCAAGCTCTTCGCGGCGAAGGGCTGCGTCGGCTGCCACTCGCTGAACGCGGTCAAGTTCAGCAAGGGGCTGATCGGGCCCAACCTCGCGAACGTCGGTGCCCGCCGCTATATCGCGGCCGGCACGCTGCTCAACACCGACGAAAACCTGGCGCACTGGATCCAGCACCCCTGGTCGGTCAAGCACGGGGTCCTGATGCCGGAGCTGGGCCTGAGCGACGCCGACGCGCGCACGCTCGCGGCCTACCTCCGCACGCACACGGGGAAATAGCATGGCAACCACGGCGGTCGAACACGCGCACGCGGACGTCCACGCCCACGGCTCGAAGACCGGGCTCTGGAGCTGGATCACCACGGTCGATCACAAGCGCATCGGGATCCTCTACGGCGCCACCGCGTTCGTGTTCTTCCTGATGGGCGGGATCGAGGCGCTCCTGCTCCGCATCCAGCTGGGCCGGCCCGACAACACCTTCCTGTCGCCGGAGATGTACAACCAGCTGTTCACGATGCACGGCACGACCATGATCTTCCTCGCGATCATGCCGCTGAGCGCCATGTTCTTCAACTACATGATCCCCCTCCTGATCGGCGCGCGGGACGTGGCCTTTCCCCGGCTCAACGCCTTCAGCTACTGGGTCTTCCTGCTGGGCGGGCTGTTCCTCAACTCGGGGTTCCTCTTCGGTGCCGCGCCCAACCAGGGGTGGTTCGGCTACGCCAACCTCACGTCGAACCAGTACTCGCCCGGGCTCAACGTGGACTTCTGGATGATCGGCCTCCAGATCCTGGGCATCGCCTCGCTCGCGGCCGGCGTCAACTTCTTCGTGACGGTGCTCAACCTCCGGGCCCCGGGCATGAAGCTGATGCGGATGCCGATGTTCGTCTGGATGAGCTTCATCACCCAGGTGCTGATCCTGCTCGCCTTCCCGGTGATCACGGTCGCGCTGATCCTCCTCATGTTCGACCGCTTCTTCGGCTCGCACTTCTACGTGCCGAGCGCCGGCGGCGACCCGCTCCTGTGGCAGCACCTCTTCTGGATCTTCGGCCATCCCGAGGTGTACATCCTGATCCTGCCGTCGTTCGGCATCGTGTCGGAGATCCTGCCCGTCTTCTCGCGGAAGCCGCTGTTCGGCTACGCCGCCATGGTCTTCTCGGGGGCGTTCATCGCCTTCCTCGGGTTCGGCGTCTGGTCGCACCACATGTTCTCGACCGGCATGGGCCCCATCGCGGACACCGTCTTCTCGCTCTCGACGATGCTGATCGCGATCCCGACGGGCGTGAAGATCTTCAACTGGATCGGCACGATGTGGGGCGGCTCGCTGCAGATGAAGACCCCGCTCTACTTCTGCCTGGGCTTCATCGCGATGTTCATCATGGGCGGGCTCTCGGGGGTGATGCACGCCTCGCCGCCGGCCGACCTGCAGCAGACCGACACCTACTTCGTGGTGGCGCACTTCCACTATGTGCTCTTCGGCGGGAGCATCTTCGCCCTCACCGCCGGCGCCTACTACTGGTGGCCCAAGATGTTCGGCCGCATGCTGAGCGAGAGCCTGGGCAAGCTGCACTTCTGGCTCATGCTCATCGGCTTCAACCTGACCTTCTTCCCGATGCACTTCGTCGGGCTGCTCGGCATGCCGCGGCGGGTGTACACCTACCCGAAGGGGCTGGGCTTCGAGATCTACAACCAGGTGGAGACGGCCGGGGCCTTCCTGCTGCTCATCGCCTTCCTGGTCTTCATCTGGAACGTGATCCGCACCACGCGCGGCCCCGCCAACGCGCCGGCCGATCCCTGGAACGGCGCCACGCTCGAGTGGGCCATCCCGTCGCCGCCGCAGGAGTTCAACTTCGCCGAGGTGCCGGTGGTGCACAGCCGCGACCCGCTGTGGGAGACCAAGCGCGAGCGCGGCGGCCAGCTGCCCGAGCCCGTGCGGGTGAGCGGCGCGGGGATCCACATGCCCCACCCGTCGTACTGGCCGGCGGTCGCGGCCATCGGCGTGGCGGCGGTGTTCGTCGCGCTCATGATGCTGCCCAAGCTGGGCCCCGCCGGCGTGGTGGTGGCGGTGGCGATCCTGTTCCTCGGCGTATTCAAGTGGGCCTTCGAGCCGGCGTGATGCCGCGGCCCGGCTTTTCCCAGGAGACCTGAACTTGTCGCACGCAGCGCACGCTCTCGACGCACACGCGATGGCCCCCGCGGCGGACCACGCCACCACGACCGGACTCGACAGCCGGAAGATGGCGATCTGGACCTTCATCGGGTCGGAATGCCTCTTCTTCGCCTCGCTGATCTCGACCTACCTGGTCTACCGCGGGAAGAGCCTCGTCGGCCCCTTCCCGCACGAGGCCTGGACCTCGCCGGCCGGGCAGCACTTCGAGCCGATCCTCGAGATCAAGCTGGTCACGGTGGGCACGGCGCTGCTCCTCTTCAGCTCGCTCTTTGTGGTGATCGCGCTCAACGGCGCCCAGCGCAACCGCCGCGGGCAGCTGCTGACCTTCCTCGGCCTCACGATCATGTGCGGGATCTTCTTCGTGGGGATGCAGGTCTACGAGTTCACCCACTTCGTGCACGAGGGGCTCAAGCTGCAGACCAACCTCTTCGGCGCGAGCTTCTTCACGCTGACGGGCTTTCACGGCACCCACGTGACGATGGGCGTGATCTGGCTGATCACGATGTTCATCCTGGCGCTCCGCGGGAAGGTGACGCCGGAGAAGGCGCTCAACCTCGAGCTGGCGGCGCTCTACTGGCACTTCGTGGACGTGGTCTGGATCGTGATCTTCCCCGTCGTCTACCTCATGAAGTGAGGCGAGAGCCATGACCGCGCACGCAGACATCGCCCACGGCGAGACGGCGCACGAGCACGCGCACCCGGGGATCGGCACCTACGTCAAGGTCGGGGTGATCCTCTTCGTGCTCACCGCCGCCGAGGTGGCGGTGTACGAGTTCGGCTACAACCACGCCGGCGCCGGGTTCGGCGCGCTGCTCCACCCGGTGGTGATCCCGGTCCTGCTCGTCCTCTCCGCGCTCAAGTTCGCGCTGGTGGCGATGTTCTACATGCACCTCAAGCAGGACAGCCGGCTCTTCAGCAGCCTCTTCGTCTTCCCGCTCATCATCGCCGCGGTGGTCATCGTCGCGCTGATCGCGCTCTTCGCCTACCACTACGCCTTCCAGAAGCTGATCCATTGATCGGCGCCGTGCCCGCGCTGCTGCACGTGCGGGCACGGCCCACCACGCCGTTCGTCGTCGACTGGTCGGTCCACCCGAGCGTCATCCTGGGCATCGCCCTCGCGGCGGCGCTGTACGCCTGGGCGGCCGGGCCGGCGCGCCGCCGCTGGAACCTGGGGCCGCCCCTCGAGGCGTGGCGGGCGCTCTGCTTCGCGCTGGGCCTCCTGGTCATGGTCGTGTCGCTCAACGGGCCGATCCACGACCTGAGCGACGACTACCTGTTCGTGATCCACATGGCGCAGCACCTGCTGCTCACCCTGCTGGTGCCGCCGCTCCTCATCGCCGGCCTTCCCGGGTGGATGCTCCGGCCCCTCATCCGGCCGCCCGGCGTGCGCGCGGCGGCCCGCGCGCTCACCCGGCCGCTGGTCGCGGGCGGCCTCTTCACCGCGGTCTTCCTGGCCTGGCACTCGGTTCCGCTCTACGACCTCATGATGCGGGACCACGAGGTTCACATCGCGACCCACCTGCTGTTCATCGCCGCCGCGGTGATCATGTGGTGGCCGGTGATGAGCCCCCTGCCCGAGGTGCCGCCGCTCCCCCTCGCCGACCGGATGCTCTACCTCTTCCTCGTCAGCATCCCGATGCAGCTGGTGGCGGCGATCATCACCTTCGCCGACACCCCGCTCTACGAGTGGTACGTCCACGCGCCGCGCACCTGGGGCCTCTCGCCGCTCGACGATCAGAAGTACGGCGGGCTCCTCATGTGGGTGCCGGGGAACCTGTGGCTGTTCGGCGCCATCGCCATCATCTTCTTCCGCTGGGCCGCGGAGGAGCGGTAGCATGTCGGCCCAGCGGCGGGCCGGGCCGTCGGTCACGCTGCTGGTGGTGTGGGCAGTGTGGGGGGCGTTCTCCGCCGCCGCGCTGCTGGCTGCGCGAAGCGGCCCCAACATTCCGGTGGGGCAGGACTGGCGCATGGTCTCCGCCGTCACCGGCCACGAGCCCGAAGCGGTCCACTGGCTCTGGCACCAGGACGGCAACGACCGCCATCCAGCCGGCCGCGCCATCACGGTCGCGGTCATCTCCGCCGCGCGCGACTTTCGCGCCGCGTCCGTCCTGGCGGTTCTCGGCCTCGTCGCCCTGAGCGGCCTCCTCATCCGCGCCAGCCGCCGGGCCCGGGGCGGCGTGCGGCTGGCCGACATCTTCTTCCCCGCGATCCTCCTCCAGCCCGCCACGCGTGACCTGGCGCCGAGTGTCCTGCTCATGAGCGTGATCCCGCTCGCGCTCGGCGGGATCATCCTGCTCGCGGTCCTGTCCGATCCAACCCTCCGGACCCGGCGCTGGTCGCTGCTCACCGCGCTCTCGATGGTCACCCTGCCGCTCACGGGACTCGCCGGCATCCTGGTGGCCGCGGCGGCCGCGCCCTGGATGGCCGCCTGCGGCTGGCGCCACTGGCCGCCCCGCGAGCAGGGGGTGCCGACCGACGCCGGCCCCGCGCTCCTCTCGTTCATCTTCGTGGCCATCGTCGTGACGGGAATGGTCTTCTCGGACTACGACTTCAGCGGCTGGAGCGATCCCGCGCTCGACCGGGGGCGGCTCGTGCTGCGCACCGGCTCGGCGCTGGCCGGGGCGCTGGGGCCGCTCGCGGCGGGACGCTGGGAGCTCGTGGCGGGGATCCTCACGGGACTGGTCGCGGCCACCTGCATGGTGCTGGTGGTGGCGGGCCACCGGGCGCACGATGCGGAACGGTACCGCACGCTCGGCCTCGCGTGCATGCTCGCCGCCGGGTGGCTCGCCGTCATGATGAGCGCGTGGGGCTTCGCCGCGCTCCTCCTCTGCGTCGTGTTCCACGTGTGGGAGCGCTACGGCCGCCCGGTGGCGAGCGTGGCGGTGCAGGCGGGACTGCTCGTGGCGGGGCTCGCGGTGGTGCCCGCGAACCTCGAGGCGATGCGGAGGCAGCGTGCGGAAGTGTCGAGCGCCGCGCTCGCGCTCGCGCGGGACGTCGCCGCGGGGCTCCCGCGCGACAGCATCGCCGCGCGATACCAGCCGCTCCTCATGCCGGGCGGCGGCGCGGCCGATCTCGCCGGCGGCATCGCGCTCGTGTCCGACGCCCGGATCGGGCTTCTCGGTCAGCTTCCGGCGGGCAGCTCCGGCCGCTGAGTCCCCGGCGCCAGGGCGAGCGCCGCCCAGCCGGCCAGGAACGCCGCGCCGCCCAGCGGCGTCACCGCACCCAGCCAGCGGGTGCCGGTGAGCGCCAGCAGGTAGAGACTCCCCGAGAAGAGGATGGTCCCCGCGATGAAGCAGCGGCCCGCCCAGCGCGCCGCGCCGGCGGGCCAGCGCCCGAGCGCCCACGCCGCGGCGAAAATCGCGAGGGCGTGATACATCTGGTAGCGGGCGGCGGTCTCGAAGACGGCGAGCGATGCGGGGTCGAGCCGGCTCCGGAGCGCGTGAGCCCCGAACGCACCGGCCGCGACGGCGATTCCGGCGGACAGCGCGCCCAGCCGGAAGAGCCCGCCGGTCCCCATCAGGCCCGTGCGGCGGGCCGGTCGGCCCACCACCCGAGCGCCGTCATGACGAGGCCGATGACGATCGCGCCGATCCCGATGAACCGGATGTCGGAGGGGGGTGAGCCGAGGAACGACCCGAGGAAGACTGCCACGATCACCAGGAGCGCGACCGCGAGCCGGCCGGCGCGCACGGGATGGCGCCGCGAATGGCGCGTGACGTAGAGTACCACGCCGGCAGCCAGCACGGCGAGCTCGATCGCGATGGTGAGCGGCACGCTCTTCCAGAGGCCGAAGCCCAGCCTGGTCGAGCCGTTGCCGGCGAGCGGGAGGTCGGGCGCGTGCATGAGCACGTCGAGCGGCCAGTGGGAGAGGACGGCGAGGCCCACGATGGCTGCCGCGCGGCCGTGGTGGCTCACGTTGGTGGTCGGCAGCGAGTAATAGACCAGCGCCGCGGCGGCGCCCCACGCGAGGCCGGCCAGCAGGCTGTGGGTGATGGGATAGTCGAGGAACTCGAGCGGCGACGCCGCGAGGTAGCCGGGCACCACCCTCGCGTGCTCCCAGCCCAGGAGCAGCGCGCCGCCCCACAGGATGTCCACCAGCTGCACCGCCAGAAAGAGGGTTCCCAGCGAGACGCGCGGCTCCGCGCGCTTGAGGGCGAAGGCCACGCCGTAGTGCCCGGCGAACATGTCAGCTCCCTTCGTGAGTGGTCTGCTCCAGCACCGCCATGCCCATCGCGTGATAGCCGTTGTCCACGTACACGGTGCTGCCCGTGATCGCGCGCGCGAGCGGGCTGCAGAGGAAGGCCGCGGTATTGCCGACCTCTTCCGCCTCGAGCCGCCGCGGGAGCGGCGCGTTGGCGGTGGTGTACTGGATCATGGTGTCGATGAAGCCGATCGCGCTCGCCGCGCGGGACGCGTAGGGGCCCGCGCTGATGGTGTTGACCCGGACGCCCCAGCGCCGGCCCGCCTCGAACGCCAGCGTTCGCGTATCCGCCTCCAGCGCCGCCTTGGCCGACGACATGCCGCCGCCATAGCCCGGGATCACGCGCTCGCCGGCCATGTAGGTGAGCGACACGAAGGCGCCGCCCGGGCGCATGAGCGGTGCGAGGCCGCGCACCATCGCGATGTTGCTGTAGGCGCTCACGCTCACCGCCTCGAGGTAGCCCTTGCGGCTCGTGTCCACCAGCGG
>JAICVB010000012.1 GCA_025935545.1 Gemmatimonadales bacterium | reverse complement strand
TGGTGGTGCGCGCGGGGGAAATCGTCGGTGTCGCGGGAGTGGAGGGGAACGGGCAGCGTGAGCTGCTGCGCGCGGTGGCCGGGCGTCTGCCACAGGCGAGTGGCCGCCTGGAGGTGGCGGAGCCGGTGGGTTTTGTGCCGGAGGACCGGACCACCGAAGGGCTGGTGGGCGAAATGTCGCTCACCGAGAATCTCGTGCTCGGCCTCGCGGATGACGCGCGCTGGCGCGCCGGTGCCTGGATCCGGTGGCCGGTGGCGCGACGGCGCGCGGCGGAGCTGATCGACATCTTTCACGTCCGGGCCGACGGCAGCGAAGTGCCGGCGCGCACCCTGAGCGGCGGCAACCAGCAGAAGCTCATCATCGCCCGGGCGCTGGAGATGCAGCCGCGGGTGCTGGTCGCGGAGCAGCCGACCCGCGGCCTGGACATCGGCGCGGCGGCCGATGTGCACGCGCGGCTTCGCGCCGCGGCCGCAAGCGGCGCGGCGGTGCTCTTCTCCTCGAGCGACCTCGACGAGGTCGTGGCGCTCGCCACGCGAGTCGTGGTGGCGGTGCAGGGCCGGCTTCTCGAGATGCAGCCCGCAGCGGATCGCGCCGCGATCGGCGCCGCCATGCTGGGCGAGCGGGCATGACGAAGCGGCGGAGCGCGGCCGTCGGGCTCGCCGCCGTCGCGGCGGGACTCCTCGTGCTGATCGCCGGGCTCGAAGCCGGCGGATATCCGGCGGGCGACGCGCTCGCGGCGCTCTGGCGCGGCGCCTTCGGCTCGTGGTACGCGCTCACCTCGTCCACACTCGTGCGCGCGACGCCGCTCATCATCCTCGGCCTCGCCTTCGCGCTGGCGCTCAAGGGCGGCGCGCTCAACATCGGCGCGGAAGGCCAGTTCTACGCCGGCGCCATCGGGGCGACCTGGCTCGGCGTCACGGCGGTGTCGTGGCCGGCCCCGGTCGCGATCGCCGCGGGCTGGGCCGCCGCGATGGTGGCGGGCGCCGTCTGGATCCTGGTCCCCGTCGTCCTGCGGCTCCGGTTCGGCGTGCTCGAGGTGATCACGACGCTGCTCCTCAACTTCGTGGCCGAAGCGCTGGTGAGCCTGATGGTGCAGGGCCCGCTGCAGGAGCACACGCACATCTATCCGCAGAGCGACCCCATCGCGCTGGCGGCACGCCTGCCGGCGCTGCCGGGGACCCGGCTGCATCTCGGATTCGGCGCGGCGCTGGTCATGGCGGCCGTGCTCGCGCTCGTCTTCGCGCGAACGGTGTGGGGGTTCCGGCTGCGGGCCGCGGGCCTCAATCCGCGTGCGGCGCTCGCTAGCGGGCGGGTGGACGTACCGCGGCTCACCGCGGCTGCCCTGCTCTGGTCAGGCGCGATCGCGGGGCTGGCGGGGGGCATCGAAGTCGGCGGCGTATCGTACGCCCTCTACCAGAATCTGTCGCCCGGCTACGGCTTCACGGCGATCGCGGTGGCGCTGCTTGCGCGGCTCCGGCCGCTCTGGATCGTCCCCTGCGGGATTCTCTTCGGCGCGCTCGAGGCGGGGGCGGGCGGGATGCAGCGCGACGCCGGCGTGCCAGCGGTCGCGGTGTACGGCGTCGAAGCGGTGATCATCATCGTGGTGCTGCTGGCGGACGCCGCGGCGCGGCGGAGATCGCGGTGAGCGCGACGGCAGTCGCCGTCGTGGCGGGGTTCCTGGCGGCTGCGGTCCGTGTCGCGACACCGCTCCTGCTCGCCGCCACCGGTGAGCTCGTGGCAGAACGCTCGGGCGTCATCAACCTGGGGATCGAGGGCGCGATGCTTTCGGGTGCGCTGGCGGCGGCCATGGGTTCGGCGGCGGGGGGTGCGTGGGCCGGCCTCGCCGCGGGGCTCGCGGCGGGCGCGGTGCTCGCGCTCATCTTCGCGGCGATCGCCATCGGCGCGGGGGCCGACCAGATCATCGCGGGAACGGCGGTCACGCTCGGCGCGGTGGGACTCACGGGCGCCGTCTATCACCTGGCCTTCGGACCGGCCGGCGCGGGACTCACGATTCCGACGCTGCCGCCCTGGCGCATTCCCGGGCTCGCGGACATTCCCCTGGTTGGCGCCGCGCTCTTCGCGCAGCCGGTCACGACCTACGCCGCGTTCGCGCTGGTGCCGCTCGCGGGGTGGTGGTTGTACCGGACGCGCGCCGGGCTCGCGCTTCGTGCGTCCGGTGAAGGCGCCACGGCGGCGCGCGCGATGGGCGTCCGGGTGCGCACCCTCCGGGCGGGGGCCACGGTGGCGGCGGGGGCGCTCGCGGGGCTCGCCGGCGCCAGCCTCGTGCTCGCGCAGGTGGGAACCTTCGCCGAGCGGATGACGGCGGGCCGGGGGTTCGTGGCGATCGCGATCGTGGCGCTGGGGCGGTGGCAGCCGGCGGGAGTGCTGGTGGCGTCACTCCTCTTCGGCGGGGCGATGGCGCTGCAGTTCGTCTTCCAGGCGGCGGGGCTGCCGGTGCCCTACCAGCTCTTCCTCATGCTGCCGTACCTGCTCACCCTCGTGGCGCTGGCGGGCGCGGCGCGTCGGGTCGAAGCACCGGCGGACCTCGGCCGCGCGCTCGACTAGCGCGCTCAGCGCATCGTCGCGCGGGTCTCCTCGATCAGGTTGCGGACGCGCCGGCGCAGGCCGGCCGCGTCGGCGGGAGCAAGGCCCTCGGTCGGCACCGGCTCGAGCACGCGGACCTCCGCCGTGGCCCGGCCCATCTTCCATCCCTTCTTGGGCAGCGCAGTGCCGGTGCCCGCCACGACGAGCGGGAGGACGGGCACGCCCGCCTCGATCGCCAGCCGGAAGGCGCCGTCCTTGAACGGCAGCATCCGTCCGGTGGCCGAGCGGGTTCCCTCCGGGAAGATCATCACCGACACATGGCGGCGCAGGACGACCTTGCACTGCTCGATCGCCTCGAGGGCGCTGGGGCCGACGCCACGCCGGATCGGGATGTCGCCCGCCAGGGACATCATCCAGCCGAGCACCGGAATGCGGAACAGCTCGGCCTTGGAGAGCCACTTCATCTCCCAGGGGAGATGGCTGATGAGCAGGATGTCGGCGAAGGACTCGTGGTTCGACACCACGACGTACGGACGGCGCGGATCGGGGATGCGCACGCCGGACCGGCGGAAGTGCCAGAGGGGATTCAGCGCGGCGACGACGATGCCGATCCAGCGGAAGGGCCGGCCCACGATGTAGCGCCCGCGGTCGAAGGGCGCGGTCACCACCCGGAGCACGAGCATCACCGGGAAGAGGATGAGCACGCAGAGAATGAGGACGAGCCAGCTCCAGAGGGAGGCCACGGACCGCCAGAGATCGGACATCGGAGCGCGAGGCGATCCTCGGAGGGGGTTGCTGGTGCGCCAGCGCACAGACCGGCCGGCCCGGACGGGGTAACCTTAGCGACTTCCGTCGCGCCCCGACAAGGCCGGCGGGCCCGTGCCACCAACCAGGCAGAGACGCCATGCCCGACGCAGCGGCCGCGACAGCCGGCTCGGTCCTCACCCCCGACGTCGACGAGACCGCGCAGGCGGTGACCGCGCAGGGCACGCCCGCCGACATCGGCAAGACCGAGGCGGCGCTGGCGGACCGCGTCGAGGTGCGGTCGATCGCGATCACCGGACTCTTCGTGCTCGCGCTCTTCTACACGCTGTACTTCGCGCGCTCGTTCATCCTGCCGATCCTGCTCGCGGTGCTGCTCGACTTCCTGCTGAGTCCTGTCGTGCGGGGGCTCAAGCGGATGCGCGTGCCGGTGCCGCTGGGGGCGGGCATCGTGGTGCTGGCGCTGGTCGGCGGGATCGGGACGGCCGTGTACGAGCTGAGCGGGCCGGCGCAGGAGTGGGTGAGCACGGCGCCGGCCAGCATGGGGAAGGTGCAGGACAAGCTGCGCCGGTTGCGGCGGCCCATCGAGCAGGTGAGCAAGACGGCGGACCGCGTGGCGGAGGCGGCGAGCGCCACGCCGGCGCAGACCCAGCAGGTGGTCGTGAAGGGACCGAGCCTCAGCTCCCGGCTGGTCGGCACCACGCGGGAGATCCTGACGGGCTTCTTCGAGGTGATGCTGCTGCTCTATTTCCTGCTCGCCGTCGGGGATCTGTTCCTGCAGAAGCTCATCAAGGTCCTGCCGCAGTTCCGGGACAAGAAGAAGGCCGTCGCGATCGCCCGCGATACCGAGGCCGCGATCTCGACCTATCTCTACACCGTCACGCTGATCAACGTCGGCCAGGGCATCGCCGTCACCCTCGGCATGCTGGCGATCGGGATGCCGAACGCGCCGCTCTGGGGGGTGCTGTCGGGCCTGCTCGAGTTCATTCCCTACGTCGGCGCCGCCGCCATGACCGGCACGCTTCTCATGGCCGGCTTCGTGACGTACGACGGGACCGGCGCGGCGCTCCTCCCCGCCGGCGTGTACCTCGTGATCAACTTCATCCAGAGCAATCTGGTCTCGCCGCTGGTGCTGGGGCGGCGGCTCACGCTCAACCCGGTGGCGATCTTCGTGGGACTCGTCTTCTGGCTCTGGATCTGGGGAATCCCCGGCGCCTTCATCGCGGTGCCGCTCCTGGCCACGTTCAAGATCTTCTGTGACCACATCGAGTCGCTCGCGCCGCTCGGGGAGTTCCTGGCGAAATGACGGTCACCGCGGCGGAGCGCCGCGCCCTCGGGAACCTCTGCGAGCGGGTGGACTGCGACCGGGTCCGCATCCATCGCCGGCCGGGCGACGCGCTGCGCGGGGTGGTGCTGGCGCTCAGCGGCGGCCGAGCCGTCACGCTGGGCAACCACGTCTTCGTACCGGACGGCCCGCTCGACACGGCGCTCCTCGCGCACGAGCTCACGCACTGCGGGCAGTACCAGTCGTGGGGACCCCTGGTGTACTACGCGCGGGGCTTGCGGGACCGCGTGCGCGACGTGCTGCATCTGGCGCTCGGCGTCGGGTCGGGGCCGTACCGGTATGACGTGAACGGGCAGCCGTTCGAAGCGTACGGCATGGAGCAGCAGGGCCAGATCGTGGAGGACTGTTTCAACGGTGACCTCGCGGCGGCGGGCATCTCGCCGTACCGCCCGCGGGATCGCCGGCAGTAGTCAACCTGAACCGAAAGGAGCCACCTCATGGCTCTCGACAACCTGCAGGACCTGTTCATTGATGAGCTCAAGGACATCTACAACGCTGAGAAGCAGCTCACCCGCGCGCGGCCGCGGATGGCGAAGGCGGCGAGCAGCCCGCAGCTGCAGCGGGCCTTCGAGAAGCACCTCGGGCAGACCGAGAAGCACGTCGAACGCCTGGAGCGGATCTTCGAGCGGCTCGAAGCGTCGCCGCGCGGGAAGAAGTGCAAGGGCATGGAAGGGCTGGTCGAGGAAGGCAAGGAAATGATGCAGGAGGACGGCGACGGTGCCGTGATCGACGCCGCGCTCATTTCAGCGGCGCAGCGGGTGGAGCACTACGAGATCGCGGCGTACGGCTGCGTCCGGAACTACGCCAACCTGCTCGGGCTCGACTGGGCGTCGCGGCTCCTGCAGCAGACGCTCGATGAGGAAGAGGCCACCGACGAGCTGCTGACGCAGCTGGCCGAGGGCGGCATCAACAGCGCCGCGCTGGCGGTGGGCTCCGAGGAGGAGTACGAAGAGGAGATGTAGTCACTCGCGCCGATCGGCGCGACTGAGCAGTTCGACGACCTCGCCGTGGCCAGCCGCCAGGGCGAGGTCGCTCGCGTTCCGGCCATCATCGCTCCGCGCGGTGGGGTCCGCGCCGTGCGCGAGGAGTGCCTGGATGATGGCGATGTCCCCATGCTGCGCGGCGCCCTGGAGCGGCGTCCACCCGCCGTGCTGGGCGGCGTCCGGATCCGCGCCGTGGCGGAGCAGCAGCTCAACCAGCGAGGCGTGGCGGCCGGCCACCGCCGCATGCAGCGGACGGTTGGCCATCGCGTTGGTGGAGACGGCGTTCGCGTCGGCGTGGTGGCGCAGGAGCAGCCGGGCCACGCCGGCGCGGCCGTAGAATGCCGCGAGGTGGAGCGGGGTCCAGCCGTCGTCGCGCGGCTCATTGAGCGCGCCGGGATCGCGCTGGAGCAGCTCATGGACGCGGCCCTCATCGCCGGCTTCGGCGGCGTCGGCCAGGGGGAAGGGCCTCACCCGTGCGCTCCGCCGATCCGTGCGGCCGCCTCGACGAAGCGGTCCACGTCGTCCGGCGTGGTATCGAACGACGCCATGAGCCGCACCTCGTTCCGCGGCTCGTCCCAGACATGGAAGTAGGCCACGGCCTGGAGCGGGGCGATCGCCGCTCGCGGCAGGATCGCGAACACCGCGTTCGCGTCCACCGACTGCGTGACGGTCACGCCGGGCACGGCGCCGAGCCCGAGCGCGAGGCGGCGCGCCATGGCGTTCGCGTGGCGCGCGTTCCGGAGCCAGAGATCGGTGCCGAGGAGCGCGTCGAACTGCGCGGCGACGAAGCGCATCTTGGAGGCGAGCTGCATCCCCTGCTTCCGGATGAAGCGGAACGCCTCGGCGTGCGACGGATCGAGGAAGACCACGGCCTCCCCGCCCAGGAGGCCGTTCTTGGTGCCGCCGAAGGTGAGCACGTCCACCCCGGCGTCGGCCGTGATGGCGCGGAGCGGACGGTCGAGCGCGGCG
The DNA here is from genome assembly GCA_025935545.1 of Gemmatimonadales bacterium. Classification (GTDB taxonomy): domain Bacteria; phylum Gemmatimonadota; class Gemmatimonadetes; order Gemmatimonadales; family GWC2-71-9; genus JAICUF01. Next base: position 20,567 of record JAICVB010000012.1, on the reverse strand, counting down.
GCGGCGTTGGCGAGGCGCGCGCCGTCCATGTGGAGGAGGAGGCCCCCGTCGTGGGCGAGGTCGGCGAGCAGGCGGATCTCGTCCGGCGTGTACACCGTGCCGTACTCGCTCGACTGCGAGATGGAGACGAGGCGCGGCTGCACGTGATGCTGGTCGCCGACGCCGCGGATGCGGGCGGCGACGGCGTCCGGCGTGAGCTTGCCGTCGGGCGCGGGAACGCCGAGGAGCTTGCAGCCGCTCAACCGCTCGGGAGCGCCGCACTCGTCCACGTTGATGTGGGCCAGGTCGGCGCAGATGACGGCCTGGTATGGGCGGGTGACCGCCTGGATACCGAGGACATTCGCGCCGGTCCCGTTGAAGACGAAGAAGACCTCGACCGCGGGGCCGAGGTGCGAGCGGAAGGTGTCCACGGCACGGCTGGTGAACGGATCGGCGCCGTAGGCCAGGACGTGTCCTCGATTGGCCGCCTCGATGGCGGCGAGGACCTCGGGGTGGACGCCCGCGTTGTTGTCGCTCGCGAAGGACCGCGGGATGTCAGCCGGCATCGGGCGCCTTGTCGTCCCAGAGCGCGAGGATGTTGCCGTCGGGGTCGGCGACCATGGCCATCACGCCCCAGGCCTGCTTCGTGGGCTCGGTCACGAAGCGGACGCCGCGGTCGTGCAGGATGCCGCAGAAGTGGAGCAGGTCGGGGACGTGGAAGGTGAGGCCGGTGTGGCGGCCCACCATCGCCCGGGCGTCGGGATGGGCGGCGGGATGCACCCCCAGGTGGGGCTCGCCCTCGAGGAACTCGGCGCCGAAGCTCCCCTGGCGGACGAGCGGCAGGCCGAGGGTGTCCCGGTAGAAGGCGACGGCCCGGTCGATGTCGTGCACGAAGATCGCGATGCTGTAGAGGGCCGGGGTCATGGCGACGAAGATAATCGGGTGCCCGCACCACCTTTCGCGGGCCATGGCGGAGGCGTATCATCCGGGGCCGCAGCGCGGCCCCCTCCCAACGCCGAGGTTCGACCGCATGGAACTGACGTCGCTCGACTGGGTCATCGTGGTCGTCAGTCTGGTGCTGTGCTACCTCCCCGCCATCTTCTATCTCCGACGCGCCACGCGCAACACCGCCGAGTTCTTCACCTCGGGGCAGGCGGCGCCGTGGTGGCTGGTGGGGACATCGATGGTGGCGACGACGTTCAGCACCGACACGCCGAACCTGGTGACCGACTTCGTGCGGACGCACGGGGTGTCCTACAACTGGGTCTGGTGGTCGTTCCTGCTCACCGGCATGGCGACGGTGTTCTTCTACGCGCAGCTGTGGCGGCGGTCCCGGGTGCTGACCGACCTCCAGTTCTACGAGCTGCGCTATTCGGGACGGCCGGCGGCGTTCGTGCGCGGATTCCGCGCGGTGTACCTGGGCCTCTTCTTCAACCTGATGATCATGTCCACGGTCACGCTGGCGGCGGTGAAGATCGCCAACGTGATGCTGGGCTGGGGGCGCCTCGAGACGATCCTGATCACGGGAACGGCCTGCGTCCTCTTCGCCGCGGTGTCGGGCCTCTGGGGAGTGCTCGCGACCGACCTGGTGCAGTTCGTCCTCGCGATGGCGGGGGTGACGGCGGCGGCCTACTACTCGCTGCATCACCCGGCCGTGGGCGGGCTCTCGGGCCTCCTGGCCAAGGTGGATCCGAAGACGCTCTCGCTGCTCCCCGATTTCAGCAACACCTCCCTCACGCTCTCGGTGCTCGTGATTCCGCTGACGGTGCAGTGGTGGTCGGTCTGGTATCCGGGCGCCGAGCCCGGTGGCGGGAGCTACATCGCGCAGCGCATCCTCGCGTCCAAGAACGAGCGCCACGCGCTGGGCGCCACCCTCTGGTTCAACGTGGCGCACTACGCACTCCGGCCCTGGCCCTGGATCATCGTGGCGCTGTGCTCGATGCTCGTCTTCCCGACGCTGGCGGACATTCAGCGCGCCATTCCGCATGTGGATCCGGCGCTCGTCGGCAACGACCTGGCCTATCCGGCGATGCTGACGCTGCTGCCGGCCGGGATGCGGGGGCTCCTCGTGGCGTCGCTCTTCGCCGCGTACCGCTCGACGATGGAGACCCACCTCAACTGGGGCTCGTCGTATCTCGTGATCGACTTCTACCAGCGCTTCATCGCGCCGGGGCGGAGCCAGCGGCACTACCTGTGGGTCTCGCGCTTCCTCACGGCATTCCTCATGTTCACCTGCGGCGCCTTCACCCTCTTCCTCTCGACGGCGAGCGAGGCGTTCCAGCTCCTGCTGTCGATCGGCGCGGGCACCGGGCTCATCTACCTCCTGCGCTGGTTCTGGTGGCGCATCAACGCGTGGAGCGAAATCTCGGCGATGGCGAGCTCGTTCCTCATCGGGCTCGGGCTCTTCATCGCGGGGAAGATGGGCTTCCAGATTCCGGCCCACATCGGGCTCCTCATCGTCGTGGCGGCGACGTCGGCGATCTGGATCACCGTCACCCTGCTCACCGCGCCGACCGACCGCGAGACGCTGGTCAAGTTCTACCAGCTGGTGCGGCCGGCCGGCCGCGGCTGGCTCCCGGTGCAGGCGGCCGCCGGCGTGGGCGGGTCCCCCGACAGCCTGCCGCAGATGTTCCTGGGCTGGACCCTGGGCATCACGTTCGTCTATGCCGGCCTCTTCGGCACGGGGAGCTTCATCTACGGGAACGTCCTGGGGGGAACGATCTGGCTGGTGCTGTTCGTCATCAGCGCGATCGGGCTGATCCGGCTGATTCCCAGGATGTGGGCCGGCACACCGGCGACATGACGCGGTGCGCGGTGATCCTGGCGGCCGGCATGGGCACCAGGATGCGGGAAACGCAGGACGGGGCCGTGCTCGAGCCGGCGCAGGAAGCGGCGGCCGGCGCGGGCTTCAAGGCGATGATGCCGGTGGGCCGGCCGTTCGTGGATTACCTGCTGTCGGCGCTCGCCGACGCGGGGATCGAGCGGGCCTGCCTCGTCGTCGGGCCGGGGGCGGAAGAGGTACGGAGCCATTTCGCCGACCTGGCGGGCCGGCGGGTGCGCGTGGAGCTCGCCGAGCAGGCGCGGCCGCGAGGGACGGCCGATGCGGTGCTGGCGGCGGAGCGGTGCGCGGCGGGGGAGCCGTTCCTGGTGGTGAATGGCGACAACCTGTATCCCGCCTCGGTGCTGGGCCGCCTTGCCGCGCTGGCGGAGCCGGCCGCGGTGGGCTTCTCCCGGACGGCGCTCGTCGCGGATGGCGGGATTCCCGCGGCGCGCATCGGGCGCTTTGCCCTGCTCGAGGCCGACGGCGAGGGCTTCCTCCGGCGCATCGTCGAGAAGCCGTCGGCGGAGTCGCTGCGGAGCTTCGGACCTGACGCGCGCGTGAGCATGAACTGCTGGCGCTTCGATTCCCGCATCTTCGCGGCCTGCCGCGCCGTGCCGCCCTCGCCGCGGGGTGAGCTCGAGCTGCCGCTCGCGGTCGAGCACGCGATCGCTGCCGGTGCGTTCCGCGTGCGGCTGCTGCCGGCGGATGAGCCGGTCCTCGACCTGTCGTCGCGGCTCGACGTCGCGTCGGTCACGGCGCGGCTCCGCGGGGTCACGCCGCGTCCATGACGGAGGTCGCGACGAACATCGCGGGCGAGCTCATCGCCGCCGGCATGAGCGGGGCGGAAGCGCGGCGGAAGGCCGACTGGTTCGGCGAGATCGACCGGGTGCTGGACGCGGAAGGCATCGGCCTCGACGGCGCGCGGCGCTACTGGGTCCCCGGCCGCCTCGAGTTTCTCGGCAAGCACACCGACTATGCCGGCGGGCGAAGCCTCCTCTGCGCGATCGAACGCGGGATCTGCCTCACCGCCGTGCCGCGGCGGGACTGCCGCTTCCGCATCCGCGACATCCGCTCCGGCGACGTCGTGCGCTCCGCGGTGGACGAGAGCGTGAGGCCGGAGGGCGAGACCTGGGGCCGGTACGCGGTCACGGTGGCCCGGCGCATGGCGCGGAACTTCGACGGCCCGCTCGTCGGGGCCGAGCTCGCCTTCGCGAGCGACCTCCCTCCCGCGGCGGGGATGAGCAGCTCGAGCGCGCTCGTGACGGCGGCGTTCATCGCGCTCGCGGAAGCGAACGGGCTGGCGGAGCGGGCGGAGTTCCGCAGCGTGGTCCCGTCGCGCGAGGCGCTGGCGGCCTATCTGGGCGCGGTGGAGAATGGCGCGGCCTTCGGGCCGCTCGCCGGTGACGCCGGCGTGGGGACGAGCGGCGGATGCCAGGACCACGCCGCCATCCTCCTCGGCCGGCCGGGCGCGCTGGTCCAGTACGCGTTCCTGCCGCTTCGCTTCGAGCAGGTCGTCGCGATGCCCGATGGCCAGCGGCTCCTCATCGCCACGAGCGGCATCGCGGCGGAAAAGGCAGGCGCCGCGCTCGCGCGCTACAACGCGGCCGCGGCACGGGCCGCCGCGGTGCTCGCGGTGTGGAATCGCGACACCGGACGGCGGGACCCATCGCTGGCCGCTGCGGTGGGGTCGGGCGCGGGTGCGGCCCATCACCTCCGCGGGCTGCTCCGCCTGGCGGCCGATGAGGAGACCACCGCGCTGGCCGACCGCTTCGAGCAGTTCCAGACCGAGAGCGAGATGATCATTCCGGCGGCGGCCGAAGCGCTGGCCGACGAGAACTTCGCCTCGCTGGGAGCGCTGGTGGACCTCTCGCAGGAATGCGCGGAGCGGCTCCTGGGGAACCAGGTCCCGGAGACAACGGCGCTCGCGCGCTCGGCCCGGGAGCTCGGCGCCACGGCGGCGTCGGCCTTCGGCGCCGGGTTCGGCGGCAGCGTCTGGGCGCTCGTGCCGGAGGGGCGGGCCGAGCGGTTTCAGGCCGCCTGGGCCCGGTCGTACCGACGCAGCTTCCCCGAGGCGGCGGCGCGCTCGGAGTTCTTCGTCACCCGCGCCGGGCCGGCGGCCACGCGGGTGGGGAGCGGCGCATGAGCGTCTTCGACTCGCCGGTCGCGGCCGAGCTCAACCTGCACGGCTTCGACGGGGCGATGGCGCGGAAGGCGGTGGAGCGCCTGCTGAGCGGGAAGGGAGGGGCGCGATCGGGCCAGGTCGCCCACATCATCACGGGCCGCGGCACCCACTCCGCCGGACGGCCGGTGCTGCTGCCGCTGGTGGGGGGGATCCTCCGGCGCGAGCACGGCCGGCGGGTGGCCGAGTATTCGAAGGACGAGAACGAGGGCGGATACCTGGTGCGCCTGCGCTGAAGCCATGCCCACAAAGCCAACGACGAGGTACTCCATGCGGGACGTGACGGCACTGGTGTTTCTGCTGAGCTGTGCCGCCGCGGCGGATGGCGCATCGCAATCACCGGCGCCGAGGCCGGCCGCCGCGGCGGCGCCGCCGATCGCGGTGATACCCCGTCCGGTGAAGGTCACGCCGCGCACCGGCCACTTCACGCTGACCGCCCGCACCGTGATCTCGACCGACGCCGGGACCGCCGCGCTCGGGCGGCAGCTCGCGCGCTACCTGGAGCCGGCGACCGGCTATGCGCTGGCCGTGCGGCGCGGCGCCGCCACCGGAAGCCGGATCGTGCTGCGCCAGGACGCGACACTCAAGCGCCTGGGCAGCGAGGGGTATCTGCTCGAGGTTCGCCCCGGCGCCGTCACGGTGCGCGCGCCGGCGGCCGCCGGCCTCTTCTACGGGATCCAGACGATCCGGCAGCTGCTGCCGCCGGAGATCCTCCGCGAGGCGCCGATGCGCGGGGTGGCGTGGACCATGCCGGCGGTGACCATCGAGGACGAGCCGCGGTTCCGCTGGCGGGGCGCGCACCTCGACGTCTGCCGCCACTTCATGCCCAAGGAGTTCGTCAAGAAGTACATCGACCTGCTCGCGCTCCAGAAGATGAACTCGTTCCACTGGCACCTGACGGACGACCAGGGCTGGAGGCTGGAGATCCGGAAGTACCCGCGGCTCACCTCGATCGGCGGGTGGCGGAAGGAGACGCTGGTGGGCCCGTACACGTCGGATTCCGCCGCGCGCGTGTTCGATCACGAGGCGCACGGCGGCTTCTACACCCAGGAGGACGTGCGCGAGATCGTGGCGTACGCGCGCGAGCGGTTCGTCAACGTGGTGCCCGAGATCGAGATGCCGGGTCACGCACAGGCGGCCATCGCGGCCTACCCCTGGCTGGGCAACGCGGGCGACTCGCTCGCGGTGTGGACCATCTGGGGCGTGAGCGACAACATCCTCAATCCCTCCGACAGCACCGTGCGATTCATGCAGGACGTGCTGACCGAGGTGATGGAGCTGTTCCCCGGCCCCTACATCCACGTCGGGGGCGACGAGGCGGCCAAGACCCAGTGGAAGTCTACCGCGCGGGTGCAGGAGCGGATGCGCGCGCTGGGACTCCGGAACGAGGAGGAGCTGCAGAGCTGGTTCATCCGGCAGATGGACTCGTTCCTCACCGCGCACGGCCGCCGCATGATCGGCTGGGACGAGATCCTCGAGGGCGGGCTCGCCCCCAATGCGGCGGTCATGTCATGGCGCGGGACCAGCGGCGGGATCGCCGCGGCTCGAGCGGGGCACGACGTGGTGATGGCCCCGGGGGACTACACGTACCTCGACCACTACCAGTCGCTGGACCGCGCGCACGAACCGCTCGCCATCGGCGGGTACCTGCCGCTCGACACGGTATATGCCTACGACCCGCTCCCGGCGGAGCTGGAGCCGCGCTACGCCCGGCACATCCTGGGGGCGCAGGGGCAGGTCTGGACGGAGTACATCAAGGGACCCAAGAACGTGGAGTACATGGCGTACCCCCGGATGTCCGCGCTGGCGGAAGTGCTGTGGACGCCGCTCGGCCGGAAGGACTACGCCGATTTCCGCTCGCGGCTCACGAAGCAGCTTGCGCGGCTCGACGCGCTGGACGTCAACTACCGGCGCCCGGACCCGCGCTAGCCCCGAGGCGGTGGAGGGCGAGCCCGGCCAGGCGGGGCGGACCGCGGCGTGACGTGAGCGTCACCCGAAGACGCCCGGCGGTGACCGGCGCGACGCGGTCCATCTTCCGGTGGCCGATCGTGGTGCCCTCGGTGAGCGGGCGCCAGCCGCCATCCCAGTGCTCCACCGCGTACCGATCGATCGACTGCCCAAGCTCGATGCGCTCGGCGAGAGAAACGACATCGAAGGCGACGGGGCGAGGCAGGGCGAGCTCGAGGTCCAGCGCTCGCCCGTCGCGGGACGACGATCGCGACACGACGCGGGTGCCCCGCGCGAGGTCCGCGTCGAACACGACGCGCCGGCGGCGGTCGAAGCCGGCCAGACGCTCGACATCGGTGGGGTGCAGCAGCCCCTCGCGGGTGGGCGGCACGTTGAGCAGGAGCCCGCTGTTCCGCCCCACCGACGTGAGGTAGAGATCCACCAGGTTGTCCACGCTGCGTACCTGGCCATCCTCCGCCGGATGCCAGAACCATCCCGGCCGGATGGAGACGTCGCACTCGGCGGGACGCCAGGCGGTGCCGTCGGGGTCGCCGTGGAGGAGGGCGCTGGTCACCTGATCGCCGGAGGCGCCGGGGAAGGGAACGGCCGCCGGATTCACCGTGCACCAGTTGGGATCACCGGCCTCGCCGCGCTCGTTGCCGGCCCACCGGATGTCGGGGCCCGCGTCGGAGAAGATGACGGCGTGCGGCTGGTGCCTTCGCACGACGCGGTGGATGCGCGGCCAGTCGTACGCCTGGCGCCGGCCGTTGGGCCCTTCGCCGTTGGCGCCGTCGAACCAGACCTCGGTCACCGGGCCGTAGCCGGTGAGGAGCTCCTCGAGCTGCGCGCAGTAGAAATCGTTGTAGCGGTCACCGCTCCCGTACGACGGCTCGTGGCGGTCCCAGGGCGACAGGTAGAGGCCCAAGCGAAGGCCGTCGTTCCGCGCCGCGTCGGCCAGCTCGCGCACCACGTCGCCGCGGCCCCGGCGCCACGGGCTCGACGCGACCGAGTGCCGGGTGAGCCGGCTGGGCCAGAGGCAGAAGCCGTCGTGGTGCTTGGCCGTGAGGATCACGGTGCGGAATCCGCCGGCGCGGGCAGCGCGGGTCCACTGCCGCGCGTCGAGCGCCGACGGATCGAAGATGCGGGGATCCTCGGTACCGTCACCCCACTCGCGGTCGGTGAAGGTGTTGACCCCGAAGTGGAGGAAGAGCGCCAGCTCGCGCCGCTGCCAGGCCAGCTGCGCGTGGGAGGGGCGCGGGGAACGGACGGCCGCGGACAGGCCGCCGGGAAGGGCGGAGCCGGCGAGGCCCAGCGCGCCGGCGGCCACGAACTCGCGCCGCCGCATCAGCGGCTCACCGCACCCGGAATCGGCGCCGCCGCCGCCGGCTCCGCCGTCCGGTAGTCGAGGCCCAGGGCCTGGGCGAGGGTCGCGGCGATCTGGCTCTGGGTGACCGGAGCGTCGGTGCGGCGGACGCCGAGCGGTGGGGTGTGCGGCCCCAGGACGGCGATCCAGATCTGCTCGGCGCCATCAACGTCGCGGCCGTGGTCGGTCCAGGTCTCGCGCGTCGCGCCGCGGCCGTGATCGGCGGTGATGATGAACGTGGTGCGGCCCCGGTACTGCGGGATCCGCTGCATCGTGTTCCAGAGCTCGGCGATGAAGGCATCGACGCGGTGCGCGGACTCGAGGGTCTGGTCGTAGCGGCGGCTGTGGGCCCACTCGTCGGTCTCGCCGTAGCCCACGAAGAGGACGCGCGGATGCTCGCGGCGCACGGCATCGAGCACCGCCGCCTGCATGAACGCGTCGTAGGCGAGCTCGTCGCCCCAGAGGCGGGTGGTGCCGGCGTAGAGGTGATCGAGCAGGGCCTGGGTCGAGTCGGCGGGCGACGGGAAGGGCGTCTCCCAGCCCGCCCGGATGGGGAGCCCGCTCCGATCGCGATTGAAGATCCGCGGAAACGCGTCCCACGTGCCGAACAGGGCGACGTGCCCGCGATAGCCCGGCTGGCGCGCGAGCCACTCGAAGACGGTGAGATTGGGATTGGGCGGGCCGTCGTTGCTGTCGATCCGCGGGTCGGGGTGGCCCGTGATCATCTCGCTGTAGCCGGGATAGGAGAACTTGAGGCCGTTGGTCACCACCGCGTCTCCCGCCGAATCGCGGTCGCCCAGCAGCTGGCCCCGGCGGGCGACGACGGTCCAGACGAAGGGCAGGAGCGCGGCGCGGGCGCTGTCGCGCGTCCCGCGCACGAACGCGCGGCTCAGTGCGGCGGTGTCCTCCACCCCGCCGAAGCGGCGGTTGACGAGCGCGGTGTCGGCGCCGCGAAAGACCTCCTGCCAGCGGAGGCCGTCGCTCACGATGAGGACGACGTTTTCAGGTGCCCGCTGCGCCTCGGCCCGGGTGCTGCCCGAGCCGGCCAGCGCGGCCAGCGCGGCGAGCCCCGCCGCGCCGATCTTTCGCTTCACGGCGGCGGCCCCTATTCTCAGGCGACCCGCGCCGCCCGGCGCGATGCCGTCCCTCACCACCTCCGCGAGACAACGACGATGACTCATGGCACGACCTCCCGGCTCTGGTGGCTCGCCCTTGCCGGAATGGTATCGGCGGCCGCGGCCTGCGGACAGGGCGGCAAGGTGACGCCCGATGACGGCTGGCGTCCGCTGTTCGACGGCACGACCCTGGCCGCCTGGCGCGGCTACCGCAGCGACAGCGTGCCGAGTGGCTGGCGGATCGCGGACGGCACGCTCACCAAGTCCACCAGCATCGGCGACATCATCACCCGCGACGAGTTCGGCGACTTCGAGCTCGCCTTCGACTGGAAGCTCGCCCCCGGCGGCAATGCCGGCGTCTTCTACCGCGGGACCGAGGAATACGATCATATCTACTGGTCCGGACCGGAATACCAGCTGCTCGACGACGCCGGCCATCCCGATGGGAAGAACCGCCTCACCTCTGCCGCGTCGGCCTATGCCCTGTACGCGCCGCCGGCAGGGGTGGTGAAGCCGGCCGGCGAGTGGAACAGCTCACGGATCGTGGCGAAGGGCGCCCACATCGAGCACTGGCTCAACGGGCAGAAGGTGGTGGAATACGAGCTCTGGAGCCCCGACTGGGAGGCCAAGGTCAAGGCCAGCAAGTTCGGCGAGTGGCCGCACTACGGCCGGGCGCACCGGGGGCACATCGGGATTCAGGGCGACCATGACGGCGAGCTGACGCTCCGGAACATCCGGATCCGGGTCCTTCCATGAGCACCCGGGCGCGACTCTCGGTCATGATGTTCCTGCAGTACTTCGTGTGGGGGTCGTGGTTCGTGACGATGGGAACGTACCTCACGCAGACCCTGCACTTCAGCGGGCCCGAGGTGGGGCTCGCCTACGGCGCCACGGCGATCGCGGCGCTCGTCTCGCCCTTCTTCATCGGGATGGTGGCCGACCGCTTCTTCGCCACGGAGAAGCTGCTCGCCATCCTGCACCTGGTGGGCGGCGTGCTGCTCTGGCTCGTGTCGCGCCAGACGACGTTCGGGACCTTCTACCCGATGCTCATCCTGTACGCGCTCTGCTACATGCCCACCCTCTCGCTCACCAACTCGATCTCGTTCCATCACGTGGAGGACCCGGCGCGTGACTTTCCCGGGATCCGCGTGCTCGGGACGCTGGGCTGGATCGTGGCCGGGATCCTGATCGGGCGGGTGCTGCACGCCGATCCGCTGGCGCTCCCCCTCCGGGTGGGCGCGGGCGGCTCCATCGTACTGGGACTCTATTCGCTGATGCTGCCGCACACCCCGCCCAGGGCGGCGGGCACGCCGTTCAGCGCGCGCGACGCCCTGGGCCTCGACGCGCTGACGCTCTTCCGCGACCGCTCGTTCCTCATCTTCGTGATCGGCTCGTTCCTGCTCTGCATCCCGCTCCAGTTCTACTACACCTTCGCCAATCCGTTCCTGAACGAGATCAAGGCGCCGAACCCGGCGTTCATCCAGACCTTCGGCCAGATGTCCGAGGTGCTCTTCATGCTGCTCCTGCCGCTCGCGCTCCGGCGCTTCGGCATCAAGGGCATCATGCTGGGCGGCATGCTCGCGTGGGCGCTTCGCTACCTCGCCTTCAGCCGGGGCGACGCCGGCGCCGGGATGTGGCTCATCTACCTGGGCATCGTGCTGCACGGAATCTGCTACGACTTCTTCTTCGTGGGCGGGCAGATCTATACCGACGAGAAGGCCGGCGTCCGGATCCGCGCGGCGGCGCAGGGACTCATCAACTTCGTCACCAACGGGCTCGGCTACTTCATCGGGGCCTTCGTGTCGGGTGCCGTGGTCGGGCGCTGGACCGCGCCCGACGGGTCGCACGACTGGCGCACCATCTGGCTGGTGCCGGCGGCGATGGCGTTCGTGGTACTGATCGGATTCGCGCTGCTCTTCCGGCCCCGCGCGGAGCGCGCGGCGGCCGCCTGAGCGCATCACACCAAGGGAGCCGACATGGGTGTCTCCAGACGGAACTTCGTGAACACCGCCGCCTCCGCCGGCCTCGCGTTCACCATCGTGCCCCGCCACGTGCTGGGCCGGGGCTACCGGGCGCCGAGCGACACGCTCAACGTGGCGTGCATCGGGGTGGGCGGGATGGGGCGGAACGACGTGACGGGGATGAGCGGCGAGAACCTCGTCGCCTTTGCCGACGTGGACTGGAAGAACGCGGAGGACGCCTTCAAGACGTACCCGAAGGTCAAGCGGTACAAGGACTACCGCGAGATGATCGACAAGGAGGCGAAGAACCTCGACGCGATCACCGTCTCGACGCCCGACCACTCGCACTGCGCCGCGGCGATGCTCTCGATGCAGGCCGGCAAGCACACCTACTGCCAGAAGCCGCTCGCGCGCACCATCGGCGAGGTGCGGGCGATGATGGCGCAGGCGAAGGCGTCGCCGAAGCTCGCGACCCAGATGGGGAACCAGGGGCACGCCGGCGCCGGCACGCGGCTCATCCGCGAGATCTACGAGGCGGGACTGATCGGCACGGTGAAGGAGGTGCACTACTGGACCAACCGCCCGATCTGGCCGCAGGGCATCGACCGGCCGAACGAGGCGTTCAACGTCCCGCCCACGCTCGACTGGAACCTCTGGCTCGGCCCCGCGCCGGAGCGGCCCTACAACCCGGCGTACGCGCCGTTCCGCTGGCGCGGCTGGTGGGATTTCGGCTGCGGCGCCCTGGGTGACATCGCGCCGCACGCGATGGACGCCGCGTACTGGACGCTCGACCTGGGCTTCCCCAGCCACATCGTCTCGGAGACGTCCCCGCTCTATACCGAGAGCGCGCCCAAGATGTCGCGCATCGTGTATGACTTCCCGGCGCGCGGCAAGCGGCCGGCGCTCCAGGTCTTCTGGCGCGACGGCGGGCTGACGCCGGCCCGGCCCGCCGGCTATCCCGCCGACGCGATGTGGCCGCTGGGCGGCGACCCGGGCCACCAGCTCTGGATCGGCACCGAAGGGATGCTGGTGGCCGACGTGTACGGCGACAACGTGCGGCTGGTGGACGAGAAGAAGAACAACGACCTGAAGGCGCACCCGCCGGCGCAGAAGTATCCGCGCACGGAAGGCGTCTACAAGGAGTGGATCGCGGCCATCAAGGGCGGCACCCAGCCGGGATCCAACTTCAACGGGCACGCCGGCCCGCTCACGCAGATGCTCCTGCTCGGCAACTTCGCCGTGCGGATGCAGGAGCCGATCGAGCTCAACACCGAGACCGGCGAGATCCGGAACGCGGGAGTCCCGCCCGAGTATCTCAAGCCCGAGTACCGGAAGGGCTGGAGCTACTGAGCGTCCTGATCGAGGCCTGCGTGGACTCCGTCGAGTCCGCGCGGGCCGCCCTCGCCGGCGGGGCCGACCGGCTCGAGCTCTGCGACAACCTCGTCGAAGGCGGGACGACGCCCAGTGCCGGGATGCTGGCGGTGTGCGTGGAGAACGTGGCGCTGCCGGTGTTCGTGCTCGTCCGGCCGCGCGGCGGCGACTTCGTGTACGACGACACCGAGGCCGCCGTGATGCTCCGGGACATCGCGGCGGCGCGCGAGCTGGGCGCGCTCGGGATCGTGACCGGCGCCCTCACCTCCCCGGGCGACGTGGACGAGTACCTGACGCGCGCGCTGGTTGACGCGGCGCGCCCGTTGCCGGTGACCTTCCACCGCGCCTTCGACGTCTGCCGGGACCGCGATGCCGCGCTGGACGCGCTGGTCCGGCTCGGCGTGAGCCGCGTGCTCACCTCCGGGGGCGCGGCGACGGCACTCGACGGCGCGGTGGAGATCCATCGCTTATCGGCGCTGGCGGGGGACCGGCTCGCGATCCTGGCCGGCGGCGGCGTCAACGAATCGAACGCGCGGGAGCTGGTGCTTCGGAGTGGGGTGCGCGAAATCCACGTGCGCTGTGCCGACCAGATGGTGGGCCGGAGCTACGGCCCCGGCAATCCGGCGGTCCGCTTCCGCCGCATGCCCGACATCGCGGAGACGACCCGGCTCGTGACCGACGTGAGCCGGGTGAGCCGGGTCCGCGAGGCGGTCGCGAGGGCGGGAGCCTAGTTCAGCTCGCGCACCCAGATGTTCCGGTAGCGCACCGGGTGGGCGTGGTCCTGCAGCACGAGCGGCAGCCGGTCGGCGTGCGGCTGGTACTTCGCGACTTCGGCGTGCACCGTCCAGCCGGTGATCTCGGTGTTGTCCTGCACCAGCACGCCGTTGTGCAGCACCGTCACCCGCGCCGGTGTCACGACCTTGCCCGACTGGTCGAAGACCGGCCGGTGGAAGACGATGTCGTACGTCTGCCAGCGGCCGGGCGCACGGCTCGCGTTCACGAGCGGCGGCGTCTGGCCATACACTGCCCCCGCCATCCCGTCCGCGTAGGTCAGGTTGTGCCAGGTGTCGAGCACCTGGATCTCGTAGTGTCCCATGAGAAAGACGCCGCTGTTGCCGCGGTCCTGGCCTTCACCCTTCGCGGGCGCGGGCGAGGCCCATTCGATGTGGAGCTGGACGCTCCCGAAGGCGCGCTTCGTCCTGATCGCCCCCGTGCCGGGCGCCACCTGCATGTAGCCGTCACGGACGGTCCAGCGGGCCGGCTTGCCGCTGTCGCTCTCCCAGCCGGAAAGTGACGTTCCGTCGAAGAGCACGATCGCGTCCGATGGTGCCGGCGCGGGCGGGCGCTCCGGACCGGGGTCCACCACCGCTGGCCGGGGCCGGTCCATCGAGTTGGGCGGCCACTTTCCCTGCGCAAAGGCGCTGGGCGACATCGCGAGGACCAGAAGGGTGACGCCCGCGGCGGTGCGAATCATGGCTTCCACTTTCCCCGCGCGACCGCGGGTGAGAATCCGCCGAGCCCGCGCGGCGGGAAGTCGATCGTCTTGCCTTGTTCGGCGCTCATGTAGGCGGTCATCAGGATCTTCACCACCTCGAGCCCGTCCTCGAAGGTGAGGAGCGGCTCCGCCTTCCCCTGGAAGACGCGGACGAAGTGCCGGTTCTCCGCCTCGTATCCGTAGGCCATCGGCTCATTGGCCACCACCGGCATGAGGCCGATCTCCGCGTTCTGCTTCTCAACCAGGTCCTCGCCGGCGCGGCCGGTGACCTCGCGGCTGAAGAAGAGCTTGAGCCCACTGTCGAGGGTGTTCCACGACATCGAGTACTCGGGCCCGAGCAGCTCGGCCGAGAGGCGGAGGCCGGCGCCGACGAAGCTCCAGGAGGTGGTGGCCTCGCCGATCACGCGGTGGCCGTCGTCGGTCTCGAACTCGATGGTGACGCTCGCGAAGTCCTCCGACGGACGGCGACGGTAATCGAGCTCGCGGCTCATGGTGCGCGCGAGCTTCCGCGCATACTCGGGCCGCGACCACTTGAGGCTCGCGATGCGGGCGGAGACGTTGACCGGCGTGACGGTCGAGAGCGGCTGGCCCGGCTTGGTCAGCAGGTGCCGCACGACCAGCGCCGAGTGGCACATCATGTCGTTGAGCACCCCGCCCCCCTGCAGCTTCCCCTGCCAGAACCATGGCATGTGCGGCCCGCTGTGCTCTTCGGCCGCGCGCGCGAGGTAGGGGCGGCCGGTGAGGCGCGCGCCGCGGGCCCAGATCAGGTTGCGGCCGGTCTCCACCTGGGGCGCGAAGAGCTGGTTCTCGAGATACCCCGTCCGGAGCCCCACGCGCTGTACCAGCCGGATCACCTCGCTCGCCTCGGCCACGTTGCGCGCCAGCGGCTTCTCGCAGGCGAGGCCCCTGAGCTCGCCCCGGCCGCGCTCGATCGCGTCCACGATCTCCTCGACGTTCTCGATCCGCGCCTGGTTGGGCCCACAGAGCCAGAGGGCGTCAATGGCGGGGTCGGCCACCATGTCACCGATCGAGCGATACGCCTTTGCGCGCCCGACGTCGAGCTTCCGGGCGTAGGCGGCCGCCTCAGCTGCCCGCTCGGGGTGCGGGCTCCAGACGCCCAGGACGTCGGCGTCGCGGACGCCGGTCCACGACTGCATGTGGAAGCGGGCGTTGAAGCCGCTCCCGATGAAGCCCACGCCAAGGCGACGCGCCGGCGCCGGGCTCATGCGGAGTACGACACGCCGAGCTTGGCGAGCGCCTCGGGAGGGCAGCCGTTCCAGGCGGGCTGCGGGGTATTGCCGATGTAGCGCAGGTCCTCCGTGCCCAGCTTGCTCGAGAAGAAGCCGGAGGCGGTGAAGTCGCGGAACCGGTTGAAGAAGGCGACGCCCTGGCTCATCTCCGGCCGGGCCTTCTTCGGCCAGGCGATGTCATCGAGCACCTGCCGGCGCTGCGTGTCGGACACGCTCACGAAGTCCTTCCCGAACCGCCTCTCGCATTCGGCGTCGAGCCAGGCCAGGCCGCCGCGGATGGCGGTCTGGCCATCGGGGTACTCGGTCAGGATGTAGTCCATGAACCCGGGCACGCCGGCGTCGCTGGCGCTGCCCGAGCGATCGTCCTTCGGGATGATCATGTCGGCGAGCAGGGTGACGGTGTCGTGCTCATGCGGCGTGAAGAACCTGGTCGCCACCTTCCCGCCGCTGGCGGCCGCGGTGTCGCGCGCGGCCTGGGCGCTCCGGTGCGCCTTGTCGGCGACTTCGGGCGTGCACGACAGCGTCGTGGCGGCGACGCCCACGCCGAGCATGCGGAGGAGGTCCCGCCGGTTGAGGTCGCTCACAGGGCCCCCTTCTTCCTCTGGTCGGCGATGTACTCGCCGGTGCGCATGGCGAGTGCGAGGATGGTCCAGGTCGGGTTCTTGTCGGCCTGGGAGACGAACGGCCCCCCGTCGGCCACGAACAGGTTCTTCACGTCGTGCGCCTGGCAGTTGGCGTTGAGCGCGGAGGTCTTCGGGTCCTTCCCCATGCGGACGACGCCGAGCTCGTGGATGATGCGCCCGCCGGAGGCGATGCCGTAGCCCTGCTCCTTCGTCGGCATGGGCGAGAACACCTCGCCGCCCATCGCCGCGATCAGCGACCGGAAGGTCTCCTGCATGTGCTTCACCTGCCGGTACTCGTGATCCGTCCACTTCCAGTGGAAGCGAAGGACGGGAATGCCGAAGCGGTCCACCACGTCGGGATCGATCTCGCAGTAGGAATCGTTGTTGGGGATCATCTCGCCGCGCCCCGAGAAGCCGACGGTGGCCCCGTAGTAGCGCCGGTAGTCGTTCTTGAGGGACGCGCCGTAGCCGCCGCCCGTGGGGTAGCGGTGGATCCCGCCCATGAACCCGTACGATGGCGCGCCGAGCCCGCCCCAGACCTCGATGTGGTAGCCGCGGGGAAAGTCGAGCTTCCGGTTGTCGAGCCACCAGGGCATGTACACGTGCCCGCCGCCCACGCCATCCTCGTTGTGGGGGACGTGGTCCACCATCCTCGGGATGAAGCCCGCGACGTCGGTGCCGGTCGTGTCGGTGAGGTACTTGCCGACGACGCCGCTCGAGTTGGCGAGCCCCTCCGGGAAGCGCGACGACTTCGAGTTGAGGAGGAGCCGCGCCGACTCGCACGCGCTGGCGGCGAGGACGACGACGCGCGCCCGCACGTGCTGGTCCTTCAGCGTCTTCCGGTCGATGTAGGAGACGCCGGTCGCGAGACCGCTCGCGTCCGTGGTCACCTCGCGCGCCATGGCGTCGGTGACGAGGGTGAGCTTGCCGGTCTTGAGCGCCGGCAGCAGGAGCACGTTGGTGGACGAGAAGTTGGCGTTTACCGCGCAGCCGCGGTTGCACTGGCCGCAGTAGTGGCAGGGCGGGCGGCCGTTCAGCGGCTGGGTGATGATGGAAAGCCGGGCGGGAATGCAGGTGACGTTGAGCTTCCGGGACGCCT
The DNA here is from genome assembly GCA_025935545.1 of Gemmatimonadales bacterium. Lineage (GTDB taxonomy): Bacteria > Gemmatimonadota > Gemmatimonadetes > Gemmatimonadales > GWC2-71-9 > JAICUF01. The sequence continues at coordinate 3,364 of JAICVB010000012.1, read as the reverse complement.
GCTGCACCATCAGCTCATAGCAGCGGGGCTTCGGCGCCGGCTGGAAGTAGCCGACCGGATGATTGCGCAGGCCTTCGTCGCTGCCGAAGACGCCGATGAGCCGATCGACCTTGTCGTAGTACGGCTTGACGTCGTCGTAGCCGATGGGCCAGTCGTCCCCCAGGCCGTCGCGGCTCTTCCCGCGGAAATCGTCGGGGCCGAAGCGGAGCGAGATGCGCCCCCAGTGGTTGGTGCGGCCGCCCAGCATGCGGGCACGCCACCAGTCGAACTGCGTCCCGGCGGCACGGGTGTAGGGCTCGCCGTCGATGCTCCAGCCGCCGATGCAGGCGTCGAACTCGCCGAAGGGGCGCTCCTTCGTGCTGGCGCCGCGCCGGTCGGATTCGTACGGCATCCTGAGCATCGCGCTGTCCTTCGTATTGTCCCACATCCCTCCGGCCTCGAGCACCACTACGTCGGCGCCGGCCTGGGTGAGCACGTGCGCGGCCATGCCGCCGCCGGCGCCGGAGCCGACGATGCAGACGTCGTAGAGCTTGCGGGCTGGGGTTTGCGGCATGCGAGGTCCGGGTGCGGGGTGGAAGGTGACGCCTGCTCAAGCTATGCGAGAGACGGTCGCCGCACCACGGGTCGTTGCGAGGAGCGAAGCGACGAAGCAATCGCGCCGGGCCTACCCCCGCCAGCGCACGAAACCCTCCATCGCCGCGTACTCCGCGAGGCCCAGCCGGTCATAGAGGCTCGCCGTCTCGCGGTTCCGGGCCTCGGCGCGCTGCCAGAACTCGCGCTCGTCGGTGCCGGGGAACATCGCGCGGTCCTTCTGCGACTGGTGCTTGAAGATCGCGTTCCGCTTCCGCACCACTTCCTCGGGGCTCAGCGGCACCGCCATCTCGATCCGCTCCGGCTCCCACTCCTGCCAGGCGCCGCGGTAGAGCCACACCTCGCACTGGGCGAACCACGGCTGGGCGCGCACGCGCTCGAAGGCCCGGAGGATCGCGTCGAGGCACACGCGATGCGTGCCGTGCGGGTCGGAGAGGTCGCCCGCGGCGTAGATCTGGTGCGGCCGGATCCGCTCGAGGATCTCCGTCACGATCGCCACATCGTCGGCGCCGAGGGGGCGCTTCCGGACGGCGCCGGTCTCGTAGAAGGGGAGGTCGAGGAAGTGGAGCCGCTCGACCGGGATCCCGCTGTCGCGGCCGGCGGCGCGGGCCTCGCCCCGGCGGATCAGGGTCTTGATCTGGCGGACCTCGGGCGTGTCCACCTGTCCCGGCTGCTTCTGGCGGAGCGCCGTCTCGATGTGGCCCTCGATCCGCTCCGCCTGGTCGGCTCCGATGTCGAAGATGGCGTTGAAGTCGGTGGCGAAGTCGGCAAAGCGGAGGGCGTCGGCGTCGAAGACGGCGAGGTTGCCCGACGTCTGGTAGGCGACGTGGACCTCGTGGCCCTGGTCCTGCAGCCGGATCAGGGTCCCGCCCATCGAGATCACGTCGTCGTCGGGGTGCGGCGAGAAGACGAGCACGCGCTTCGGAAAGACGGCATCGGTGGGACGCGAGATGTCGCCGGGGCGCTTGAGCTCGTCCGGCTTGCCGCCGGGCCAGCCGGTGATCGTCTCGGCCAGGCCGCGGAAGACGTTGATGTTGATCTCGTATGCCGGCCCGCGCTCGGCGGCGAGGTCCTGCAGCCCCGACTCGTTGTAATCCTCGTCGGTGAGCTTGAGGATCGGCTTCCCGAGCCGGCCGGCGAGCCAGACCACCGCCTTCCGGATGGAGGCCGGTCCCCACTCCACCGGTCCGAGCAGCCAGGGACTGCGGAACCGCGTGAGCTCGGCGGCCCCCGCCAGGTCGAGCACCACTTCGGCGTTCGGGTGCCGCTGGAGGTAGCTGGCCGCGATCTTGGGCGTCACCGGCCCCTCGACCGCCTGCGCCACGACGCCGGCCTTGTGCTCGCCGAAGGCGATGAGCAGCACGCGGCGCGCGTCGAGGATGGTGCCCACGCCCATCGTGATCGCGCGGCGGGGGACGAACTCCTCGCCGAAGAAGTCGCTCGCGGCGTCGAGCCGGGTCACGCGGTCGAGCGCGATGAGGCGGGTGCGGCTGTCGGCGGCGGAGCCGGGCTCGTTGAAGCCGATGTGCCCGGTGCGCCCGATGCCGAGGAGCTGGAGGTCCACCCCGCCCGCCGCCCGGATCGCGTCCTCGTAGGCGCGCGTGAAGGCGGGCACCGCCTCGGGCGGCACGGTGCCGTCGGGGATGTGGATGTTGGCCGGATCGATGTCCACGTGATCGAACAGGTGCTCCTGCATGAAGCGGCGGTAGCTCTGGAGCGAGTCCGGCCGCATCGGGTAGTACTCGTCGAGGTTGAAGGTGACGACGTTGCCGAACGCGAGCCCGTCTTCCCGGTGCATCCGCACGAGCTCGGCGTAGATGGAGACCGGCGTCGACCCGGTGGCCAGGCCGAGCACCGCGGTGCGGCCGAGCGCGGCGCGGTCGCGGATGAGCGCGGCGATGTCGCGGGCGACGGCGACGCTCACCTCTTCGGCGGTGGGGAAGACGCGAGTGGGGATCCGCTCGCGGGATTCGGGGGACGAATCGCTCATTGATGGAAAGAAGGACTCAGACGCGACAGACGGCAACGGCCTCCCGGAGCGACGTGAGCGGATCGCGCGTCGGCTCGAACTCGTGCGCGACGAAACCGCGGAAGCCGGTCGCGGCGATCGCCGCGGCGATGGCGTGGTAGTTGAGCTCCTGCGTGCCGTCGAGCTCGTGGCGGCCGGGGACGCCGCCGGTGTGGTAGTGGCCGATCCAGTCACGGTTGTCGCGGATGGTGCGGATCACGTCGCCTTCCATGATCTGCATGTGGTAGATGTCGTAGAGGAGCTTGACCCGCGGCGAGTCCACGCCGCGCATGACCCGGACGCCGAACGCGGTCCGGTCGCCCATGTAGTCGTGATGGTCCACCTTGCTGTTGAGCAGCTCGACGCACACCGTCACGCCGTGCTCGACGGCGAGCGGCGCGATCTTCGAGAGCCCGGCGATGCAGTGCTCGGCGCCCTCGTCGTCGCTCCGGCCGCGGCGGTTCCCGAACATCGTGATCACGTTGGGCACGCCGGCCTTTGCCGCGAGCGGGATCGTGCGCTCGAGCTCGCCGAGGAGCAGGCGGTGGTTGGCGGGGTCGTTGAAGCCGGTCGTGATGAAATCGGGGCGGTCGGCCGGGTAGCCCATGGAGGGGACGAGGCCCGCGTCCCGCACGACGGGCCACTCCGCCGGCTGGAGCAGGTCGATCCCGGCGATGCCCATCTCCTTCGCGGCGCGGCAGAGCTCCGGCAGCGCGATCCGGCCCCAGGGCCAGCGCGAGACCGCCTGCTTCAGGCGCCCGGGCG
>JAICVB010000040.1 GCA_025935545.1 Gemmatimonadales bacterium | reverse complement strand
TGCTTGTCCCACTTCTGCTCGATCGGGCCGGCCGGCACCCGTGCCTTGAGCTCCATCGTCACCTCACCCATCCGAGGGCCACGGCCACCGGCACGATCGTGAAGCCGAGCCAGAGCCCGACCGCGAGCACCATCGCCACGGGCCGATGCAGCGGATGCGGCCGCGGCGCGGAGAGTCCGAGCGTGCGCGCCGAGCTCCAGGCGCCGTGATAGAGGTGGAAGCCAAGCGCGATCATCGCGGCGACATAGAACGCCACCACCCACGGGACGTGGAAGCTCGCCACCGCGTTGCCGTACACGTCGCCGGGCGAGAAGACGCCGGCGGGCCGGATGTCGCCGGTGGTGAAGTGGAGGATGTGGACCGGGATGAAGATGAGGAGGAGGATCCCGCCGATCCGCATCGTCCGCGAGGCGAGGGTCGCGGCCTGCGGCCGCCGCTCGACGTAGCCAGCGGGGCGGGCCGCGCGCGCCCGCAGCGTGAGCTGCCAGGCCATCACCACGTGGACGACCACCGCCACCAGCAGGACGGCCCGCTGCGCCAGGACCACCTCGGCGAGCGGGCCGTGCAGGATCGCGGCGTAACCGTTGAGCTTGGCCGGGCCCTGAAAGATCTGCAGGTTGCCCAGCATGTGGAGGATCAGGAAGGCGATGCCGATGATGCCCGACACCGCCATCAGAATCTTCTTGCCGACCGTGGACCGGTAGAAGCGCAGCATGCGCTACGCGTCGACGGTGGCCTGCGTCGCCCGGACGGCCTCCGCCGACTTGACCAGGTCCTGTCGCTCCCCCTCGGTGAGCGTGACTTCGACGATGCGCTCGAGCCCACCGCGGCCCAGCCGGCAGGGCACGCCGCAGAAGACGTCCCGCAGCCCGTACTCACCCTGCAGCCAGGCCGAGCACGGGAGGATGCGCCGCTTGTCCAGGGCGATCGCCTCCACCATCTGCACCGCCGCCGCGCTGGGGGCGTAGTAGGCGGAGCCGGTCTTGAGGAACGCCACGATCTCGGCGCCGCCGTTCCGCGTCCGCGTGACGATCTCGTCGAGGCGGGCCCGGTCGATGAACTGCGTGATCGGGATGCCGGAGACGGTGGTGCAGGAGATGAGCGGCACCATGGTGTCGCCGTGGCCGCCGAGGACCATGGCCTGGATGTCCTCGACCGAGACGTCGGCCGCCTCGGCGAGGAAGGTGCGGTACCGCGCCGTGTCGAGCACGCCGGCCATGCCGATGACCCGCTCGCGCGGGAACCCGCTCGCCTTCATCGCCACGTAGCACATGACGTCGAGCGGATTGGACACGACGACGATGATGGACTGCGGGGCCACCCGCGCGATCTGCTCGCTCACGGAGCGCACGATGCCGGCATTGGTGCGCACGAGGTCGTCGCGGCTCATCCCGGGCTTCCGCGCGATCCCCGCGGTGACCACGAAGACCTCGGCACCGGCCGCGTCATCGTAGCTCTGGCCGCCGACCACGCGCGTGTCGAACCCCTCGATGGGCCCCGACTGCCACTGGTCCAGCGCCTTGCCCTGCGGAATGCCCTCGGCCACGTCGATCATGACGACGGTCCGCGCCAGGTTCTTCTCGGCCAGCCGCTGTGCCGCGGTGGCTCCCACGTTCCCCGCCCCGACCACCGCCACTTTTCCGAGCATCGAGCGTCCGCTCTCTCCGTTAGGGTCAGTTCCGCGTCGTCAGCTCCAGCCGACGAAATGTATCGGCGCCCGCGGCCTATTCAAAGTCGCCGCGCGTCGCGCCGCCGGTGTGCCGCAGCGCCTCGTAGAGCACGATGCCGGCCGCGGTCGCGAGATTGAGACTGCGCAGTCCCCGCCGCATGGGGATGCGGAAGCAGCGGTCCGGGTGCTTCTCGAGGATGCGCGCCGGCATGCCGTCCGTCTCGTTGCCGAAGACGAGACAGGTGTTCGGGCGATAGGGTGCATCCCGGAAGTTGTGGGTCGCGTTGGCCGAGAAGTAGAGGCAGCGCTCGCGTGAGACGGCGTCCCGGAAGCCGAACCAGTCGGCATGGACCCAGAGATCCACGTGCGGCCAGTAGTCGAGCCCCGCCCGGCGCACCTCCGCGTCGTCAATGGCGAAGCCCAGCGGCCCGATGAGGTGCAGCGGGACGTCGGTGGCGGCGCAGAGCCGCGCGATGTTGCCGGTGTTGGGAGGGATCCGGGGCTCGATGAGCGCGATGCTGAGCGCCATCAGCCGCCCCGCGTGTGCATCTCGCGCCGCGGGTCGGCGCGGAGGCCCTCGACGGGATAGAGGACGGCCCGCGCGCCCAGCGCGGCGCGCTCCTCCGCGCCGCGGTCGCGGCGGGCGCCCCACACCGAGGCGACCAGGTCCGACAGCTCCTCGTCGGTGGCGCCACGGCGGAGTGGCTCGCGCAGGTCCACGCCGTCCTCGCCGTAGAGGCAGCGAAACCACGTGCCATCCGCCGTGACGCGGCTCCGGTCGCAGGTCCGGCAGAAGGGAGCGGTGACCGAGGCGATGATGCCGAAGGTCGTCCCGTCGCCGAGCCGGAAGCGCTCGGCGGGTGCCCTGCTGCCGGGTTCCGGCAGCGGCGTGACGGGGCCATGGCAGGCTTCGATCACGCCGAGGATCTCGCGCCGCGAGACGACCGCCCCCTCCGACCACCGTGTCGCCCCGCCCACGTCCATGTACTCGATGTACCGCATCTCGGCGCCGCGCGCACGTGCGTAGTCGAGCAGCGGGAGGATCTCATCGTCGTTGAAGCCGCGAATCACGACGGCGTTCAGCTTGATGTCGCTGAATCCCGCGTCCGCGGCCGCGTCGATCCCCCCGAGCACCTCCGCGTGCCGCGGATTCCGGGCGAAGGCGAGACTCCGCTCGGCCCGCAGGGTGTCGAGGCTCACCGTCACCCGGCGGAGGCCCGCGGCGCGCAGCGCCTCCGCATGGCGGCCGAGGAGGATCCCGTTGGTGGTGAGCGCGAGGTCCGCGATCCGGGCATCGCGGGCGAGCAGCGCCACCAGCGCCGGCAGATCATGGCGGAGCAGCGGCTCACCGCCGGTGAGGCGGACCCGGTTGGCGCCGAGCCCCGCGAAGACGCCGGCCACGCGCGCGAGCTCCTCGAAGGTGAGGAGCGACGCGCGCGGAAGCCACGTGTACTCCGCCTCCGGCATGCAGTAGCCGCACCGCATGTTGCAGCGGTCGGTCACCGAGAGCCGGAGACTGCCCAGCGGCCGGCCCAGCGCATCGAGAAGCGGAGTCATCGGGATCGCCCCTGCCCGGCAGCCGCGGGCGCGGCGCCGGCGGCCGCCGTGGGATCCACCCACGCCACGGAGCCATCGGCGTAGTACTCGCGCTTCCAGATGGGCACCCGCGCCTTGATCTGCTCGATGACGTGTCGGCACGCCTCGAACGCGTCTCCGCGGTGCGCCGCGGCGGCAACCACGGCGACCGCCGCGTCGCCGATGGCCAGCGATCCCAGCCGATGCTCCGCCGCCACGATCGCGGGCCACCGCTCGCCCGCCTCGCTGACGATCCTGGCCAGCTCCGCCTCGGCCATCGGCGCGTAGGCGGAGTACTCGAGCCGGATGACCGTGCGGCCCCCGTGATGGTCCCGCACCAGTCCGACGAACGATACGACGCCGCCCCGGTCGGGCCGGGCGACCTCCGCGGCGAGCGCGGCGGCGTCGATCGGGCCCAAGACGAGGCGGGCGACCGGGTTCGACACCGGCTCAGCCGCCCGCGAGCGGCGGGAGGAGGGCCACTTCATCAGCCTCGGCGAGCGGGGTAGCGTCGGAGGCCTGCACCAGGTTCACGGCGGCCAGGACGCGCGCCGGCAGGCCGGTGCCGCCGGGTTCCGCCCTGACGCGCGCGATGAGGTCGCCCACCGTGGCGGGCGCGGGGAGGGTGACCGTCAGCGTATCCTGGCCCAGCAGTTCGGCATAGCGCGCGAAGAGGAGCACGTGGAGGGTGACGGTGGCGGGTGCGGCGAGGCTCATGAATGTCCTGCAAAGGAACGGGGCCGCAGTGCGTGCGGCCCCGGAAAGATGCGCGAAGAGCCGATCAGAAGCCCGGCGCGGCCTCGGGCTCGTGCGACCCGTCCGCCGAACCCGCCTCCTCATCCGCCACCAGCGCCCGCAACTCCTTGCTGGGCTTGAAGACGGGCACCGGGCGCGCGGCCACCTCGACCGGGTCACCAGTGCGCGGATTCCGCGCCATGCGCGTCTTGCGGCGGCGGATCTTGAAGGTGCCGAAGCCGCGGACCTCGATGTTGTGCTGGTCCTTGAGCGCGTCCTTCACCGCATCGAGGAATGCGTCAACCACCCGCGCACAATCCTTCTTCGAGATCATGGGCCCCGACGTGCGCGCGATAGACGCCGTCACCTGTTCCACGAGATCGGCTTTCGTCATGCATCCCCCAGGAGGGTCACATTGGGGCGACCCGGGTGGGTCCCCTCAGGCCGATAGTAGGAGCTTACCTGTTGACTGTCAAGGGCTTGGGGGTTCCGACCGCCCGGCCCTGGCGGTCACCGAGCGCAGGAACTCGGCGAAGTGCGGATAGGCGTCGTGCGGTCCCGGCGCGGCCTCGGGGTGGTACTGCACCGCAAAGAGCGGCAGGGAGCGGTGCCGGACCCCTTCGACGGTGCCGTCATTGAGGTTGAGATGCGTCACCTCGAGATCGGGTGCGCCCGGGACGCCATGCTCGTCGCCCACCACGGCAAAGCCGTGATTCTGGGTGGTGATCAGCACCTGGTCGTTCCGGAGATCGCGCACCGGGTGATTTCCCCCGCGATGACCGTACGGCATCTTCTGGGTATGGCCGCCGTAGGCGAGGCCGATCAGCTGATGCCCCAGGCAGATACCGAAGGTGGGAAGCCCTTCGTCCGCCAGCTCACGGATGGTGCGGAGCGCGTAGGACACCGCCGCCGGGTCGCCCGGACCGTTGGAAAGGAAGAGGCCGTCGGGCTCCAGCGCGCGTACCGCGGCGGCCGGGGTGCCGGCAGGAACCACGGTGACGCGGCAGCCCGCCTCGACCAGCATCCGGATGATGTTGCGCTTGATGCCGTAGTCGTAGGCAACCACATGGGGCCCGTCGCCCTCCGTGTGGGCCTCGGCCACGCTCGCGCGGGACGCGAGGTCGAGGCCCTCCATCGAGGGGGAGTCCGCCAGGCGTGCGACAAGCTCGGGGGTGGGCTCCGTGCCCCCGGCGATGAGGCCGCGCATGGCGCCGCGCTCGCGGAGGTGACGCGTGAGGCGACGGGTGTCCACCCCCTCGATAATGGGGACGCCCGCGGACTCGAGCCAGCGGTCGAGGGGAACGGTGGAGCGCCAGTTGGAAGGGTGGCGGACCAGCTCCCGCACCACCACGCCGCTCACCTGCGGACGCCCCGATTCCATGTCGTCGGCATTCACGCCGTAGTTGCCGATCATCGGCGCGGTCATCACGACGATCTGGCCGAGGTAGCTCGGGTCGGTGAACGTCTCCTGATAGCCGGTCAGGTTGGTGGTGAAGACCACCTCGCCGAACGCGGCCTCGCCGGGCGAGCGCATCGTGCCCTGATACCAGGTACCGTCCTCCAGCAAAACGAAAGCGGGGTGATCCGTCATCCGGTCACCCCGCCAATCCTGCTTCGCCTCACTGGGCCGGCTTTGGCTGAGGGGCCGGAGCCGGCGGTGTGCCGGACGCGGGGGCGGTTCCCGCCGGGGCCGTCCCCGGCGTCGTCGCCGCTCCGGCAGGCGGTCCGTTGGGCGCCGGCGTGATCGGGAGCGGCGACGTGGTGGAGGCCGGCGGTGCGCCGGTGGACCGGAGCCGCTGCTGCAGGTCACTCGTTGCCGCCCGCGTGCCCGACGACATCAGCGACAGGAGGAGCGAGAGCACGAGGAAGGCGCCGCCGCACCACCAGCTCATGCGGGTGAGGAGCGTGACGGACTGCCGGCTCCCGAGCACGGTGTCGGTGGTGCCGCCGCCCAGAGAAGCGAGGCCTCCGCCCTGGCCGGCCTGGAGCAGGACGACGGTGGCGAGGAGCAGGGCGTCGAGAATCAGGAGCGTGAGGATCAGGTAGTACATTGTGCGCTCGGTCCGGGACAGTCGGGAAAGCTAGCGGCGCGTACCCCCCGAATCAACCGCCGAGCCCGACCAGTTCGGCCCAGCCGTCGGGGTCGAGGCTGGCACCGCCCACCAGCACGCCGTCGAGCTCGTCCTCGGCGAGCAGCGCCAGGATGTTCCGCGCGTTGACGCTGCCGCCGTAGAGCACCGACGCGCGTCCGGCCGTGCCGAGGCGCGCGAGCTCCGCGCGGATCGAGCGGTGCACGGCTGCCGCGTCGGCGGGGGTCGCGTTCCGGCCCGTACCGATCGCCCAGACGGGCTCATAGGCGATGAGGGTGCGGCCCAGCTCATCGGCACTCCGGCCCTCGAGGGCCGCGCGAAGCTGGCGCAGCACCACGCGCTCCGTGTCCCCGCCCTCCCGCTCCGCCAGCGTCTCGCCGACGCAGAGCATCGGGACGAGCCCTCCGTCGAGCAGGGCCGCAACCTTCCGTGCGGTGTCGGCGTCGGTCTCGCCGAAGACGTGCCGCCGCTCCGAGTGGCCCACCAGGGCGCCGCGGGCCCCCGCCTCGGCAACCAGGGGGACGGATGACTCGCCCGTGAAGGCGCCCTTCTGCTCCCAATACACGTTCTGCGCGCCCACGGTGGCGTCGGGACGTGCGGCCAGGGCGTCGGCGGTGGCGCTGATCGAGACGGCCGGCGGGAAGAACCAGAGCTCCCTGCCCTCACGCGGCTCGACCGTGGCGCTGAAGCGCTCGGCGAAGGCACGGGCCGCGACCGGACCGTGATGCATCTTCCAGTTGGCGGCATAGATGAGCCGCCGACTCATGCGTCGTCGAGCGCCGCGACGCCGGGCAGGGCCTTCCCTTCCAGGAACTCCAGCGAGGCGCCGCCTCCGGTCGAGACGTGGGACATCCGGTCGGTGACGCCCGCCCGCGCGACGGCCGCCGCGGAGTCCCCCCCGCCGACGATCGTCACCGCGCCGCGAGCCGTGGCCCGCGCCATGGCGTGCGCGATCGTGAGCGTGCCGCGATCGAACGGGGGAGTCTCGAACACGCCCATGGGTCCGTTCCACACCACGGTGCCGGCGGACTCGATCGCGCCCGCGAAGTCCTCGGCGCTCAGGTGATCGATGTCGTACATCGCCCAGCCGGCCGGGATCGCGTCCCGCTTGACCGTGCGAGTCTCCGCGTCGGCGGCCAGCCGCTGGGCGACCACCGCGCCGGAGGGGAGCACGAGCTTCCGGCCCGCGCGATCGAGCAGCGTCCGCGCCATCCCGACGCGATCCTCCTCGACCAGCGACGTACCGGTCTCGAGTCCCATCGCGCGGAAGAAGGTGCACGCCATCGCGCCGCCGATGATGATCTCGTCCACGCGCGGCAGGAGCGACTCGATCAGGTCGATCTTGCCGGAGATCTTGGCACCCCCCAGCACGGCGACGAACGGTCGCCTCGGGTCCGCCAGCGCGGCGCCGAGGTAGCGGAGCTCCTGCTCCATGAGGAAGCCGGACACGGCCGGCTTGAGGATGTGCGCCACCGCTTCGGTGCTGGCGTGCGCGCGATGGGCCGATCCGAAGGCGTCGTTCACGTAGAAGTCGCCGAGCGCCGCGAACCCGCGGGCCAGCGCGGCATCGTTCTTCTCCTCGCCCGGCTGGAAGCGCGTGTTCTCGGCGAGCGCCACGCCGCCGCGGGGCAGCCGCTTCGTCTCGGCGACGGCGTCCGGTGACAGGGGGTCCGCCAGGAAGACGACCGGGGCTCCCAGCAGGGTCTCGAGCGCGCGTGCCACGGGCCGGAGCGACTGCTTCGGATCGGGTCCGCCCTTCGGCCGGCCAAGGTGGCTCAGCAGGACGACTCGCGCACCCCGCTCCCGCAGATGCCGGATGGTGGGAAGGGCGGCGCGGATGCGGGTGTCGTCGGCCACCCGGCCGTCCTCCAGGGGGACGTTGAAGTCCACGCGCACGAGCGCGCGGCGCCCGTCGAGCGCGCCCGCGTCGAGCGACGCGAGCGTGCGCTTCACAGGCGCTCTCCGACGTAGCGCAGCAGGTCCACGCAGCGGGCCGAGTAGCCCATCTCGTTGTCGTACCACGAGGTCACGTTGACGAGGGTGCCGTCCACCACGTTGGTGGAGAGCGCGTCCACCGTGCTCGACATCATGTTCCCGATGTAGTCCACCGAGACGAGGGGCTCGTCGCTCACGGCCAGCACGCCCTTCAGCGCCCCGGCCGCCGCCTCGCGGAAGGCGGCGTTCACCTCGTCCGCGCTGGTGGCGCGCGACACCACCGCGCTCAGCGCCACCGTCGAGACGTCGGGCGTGGGCACCCGCAGCGCCACGCCGTCGATCTTGCCCTTCACCTCGGGGATCACGAGGGACGTCGCCTTCGCGGCGCCGGTGGACGTCGGGATGATGGACATCGCGGCGGCCCGCGCCCGGCGGAGGTCCTTGTGCGGGAGGTCGAGGATCTGCTGGTCGTTGGTATAGGAGTGTACCGTCGTCATGAACCCGTGCACGAACCCGAAGCGGTCGAGGACGACCTTGACGACGGGCACCAGGCAGTTGGTCGTGCAGCTCGCGTTCGAGATGACGTGGTGCTTCGCGGGGTCGTACTTCTGGTGGTTGACTCCGTAGACGACGGTGATGTCCTCCTGCCGGGCCGGCGCGGAGATGATGACCTTCCGCGCGCCCGCGCTGAGGTGTGCCGCCGCCTTGTCGCGATCGGTGAACCGGCCCGTGGACTCGAGGACGATGTCCACGCCGAGGTCCTTCCACGGGAGCTTCGCCGGGTCCTTCTCGCTCAGCACGCGCACCTCGTCGCCATTGACCACGATCGAGCTGCCGCGCGCTTCCACCGTGCCGGCAAACCTGCCGTGCACCGAGTCGTACTTGAGCAGGTGGGCCAGGGTGTGCGTGTCGGTGAGGTCGTTGACCGCGACAAAGTCGAAGTCGGCCGACATCGCGTTCGCCGCCCGCACGACGTTGCGGCCGATCCGGCCGAATCCATTGATCGCTACCTTGATTGCCATCTCATCCCCTGGGTGAAGGCCCGCATCATCCAACGGTCTGTCGCGCGCGGGCGAAGGTCACCGCGTGCACTTCGGCGGCGCCCGCCGCGAGGAGCCCGGCCGCCGCCTGCGCGAGCGTGGCGCCGGTGGTGAAGACGTCGTCCACCAGGACCAGCCGCCGCCCGCGCGCCTCCGGCGAGGCGCTGAAGGCGTCCGCCATGTTCGCGACGCGCTCCTCGGGTGTCAGCCGCGTCTGGGTCGGGGTCTCGCGCCGCCGGTGGAGCAGGTCTTCCTCGACCCGCCCGCCGGTCCGCGCCGCGAGCGCGGCCGCCAGCCGCTCGCTCTGATTGTAACCCCGGCGGCGGCGACGGCGCGCGCCGAGCGGAATTGGAACCAGACTCGCGCCGCCGGTCAATGGCGGGAGCGGCCGCATCGCGTCGGCCATGGCCTCAGCCGCACGCCACCAGCCGTCGTACTTGAGGGAATGCACCGCGCGGCGGGCGGAGCCGTCGAGCCACACCGCGCTGCGAGCCGTACGGAATCCGTCCGGCCACGCGACACAGAGGCGGCACGCCAGGCCGAGGTGGAGGGGATCGCCGCACCGTGGGCAGAGCGGCGGCGGGATGGGCTGCCAGCGCGAACGGCAGAGGCCGCAGATGAGCGCATCGTCGTCGGTGGCCGCCAGCGCCTGCTGGCACAGCAGGCACACGCCGGGGAGGAGAAGCCGCTCCACGCTCCGCGCGAGGGCGCCGAGCTCAGGCCAGCGCGGCATCGACGGCCCGGCGCATCACGTCGATCGGGGGCACGACGCCGGGGAACCAGCGCTCCAGCGCCGCGGCTCCCTGCCCCACCAGGACGGCGCGGCCGTCGGCGGCGCGAATGCCGTGCGCCCGGAGGGTCCGCACCCAGGGGGTTTCCCCACGCGCGTAGGTCAGATCGAGCGCAGCCACGGCCTGACCATTGACCTCATCGAGTGCCGAGCCGGGCTCGACCCCGGCCGGCACCGCGCGCACGACGAGCGCCCACTCCCCCTCCGCCGCTGCAATTTCCGTCAGGGTCGTGGCCCACCTGAGGAATGCGGCGGCGCGCTCGCGCTGGCGCGAACGAACCGCCACGGGCGACCCCCGGAGGGAGGCCGCCGCCACCGCGGCCCGCGCGGACGCGCCGGTGCCGATGATGAGCCATGGACCGTCACCGACGCCAAGCTCGCGCGCCGCCTCGGCGATGCCGGCCACGTCGGTGTTGTCGCCGATCACACGGCCCGCCTCGACATGGACGGTGTTGCACACGCTGAGACGCGCGGCCCAGCCGCGCGCCTCGTCCACCGCGGCCAGGGCCGCCTGCTTGAGGGGATGGGTGAGGTTGGCGCCGCCGGCGCGCGCCACGCCCGGCAGGAGCGCCGCCAGCTCGCGGGTGCCGGCGCGAATCGCGGTGTAGGTGGCGGGGATGCCGAGCGCCGCAAAGGCGGCGGCATGCATCAGCGGCGAGAGCGAGTGGCCGACGGGGTCGCCGAAAAGGGCGAAGGCGCGCCTACCGGGGCTCACCCGGGCGCCCGGCCGCGATCCTCGCCGCGACGGCGTCCACCAGCGTCTCGAGCTGGCGGAAGGTGACACGGTACGCGTCGAGATCGGCACCGAACGGGTCCGGCACGTCGGCCCCCGCGCCGCTGGCGCCGGCAAATTCGCCAAGGGTATGGGCCCGCTCACCGGCGCCGAGGGCCGCGGCGCGGTCCCGCTGCTGGCCCGACATCGCGAGCACCAGGTCCGCCGAGCGGGCCAGCTCGCGCGTGAGCAGCCGCGCGCGGTGACGCGACAGGTCGAGACCGTGCTCGAGGCCGACGAGGAGGGAGCCCTCCGACGCGGGCGCGCCGTCCCAGGCCCCGATGCCGGCGGAGCTCACCTCGATTTCCCCGTGGCCGCGCGCGTCGAGAGCCCGGCGCATCAGCGCCTCCGCCAGCGGGCTCCGGCAGGTGTTACCGGTGCACACGAACACGATCCGGCTGACGGGACGATTGCTCATGGCGCGAGCCGCCCGACGGCGCGGCGGAGCTCGCCCCGCGGCAGCGCCCCCTCACGAACGAGCCGCGGGACCTTCGTGGTGCAGTCCACCAGTGTGGACGGCGGCACATTGCCGAGCACGCCACCGTCGAGCACCAGCAGCTCGCCGCTGGCGACCGCGTCGGCGAAGAGATCGGCGATCGCGGGCGCGCCGGGCGCGGTGGGGCCGCCCGGCCGGTTGGCGGAGGTGGACGTGAGCGGGAAGTCGAGCGCCGCGACCAGCCGGGCGATTCCGGGATGTGACGTGTGCCGCACCGCGATGCCGCCCTCGGTACCCCGGAGCGCCTCGGGGAGGTGTCCCTCGCCCCCGGGAAGCACCAGCGTGAGCGGGCCGGGCCAGAAGGCATCGGAGAGGGCGCGCGCCGGGGCGTTGAAGACGAGCCCCCAGCGCTCCGCCATCACCCGGCCGGATACCAGCAGGAGGAAGGGCTTCTGCGGTGGCCGCCCCTTGAGCGCCGCCAGGGCAGCGAGCGCCGCCGGCCGCGGAGCCGACCCCAGCCCGTAGACCGTCTCCGTCGGATACGCGAGTAGCCGGTCGGCCTCGAGATGTTCGCGGACGCGCGGCGTCGCGGCTTCGACTTCGGCCGGCGTCAGGAAGGGAAGCGTCATCGGTGCGCCTCGGCGCCGCTCCGCGCCCATGCGTCGGCGAGCGCGAGGTCGGCTGCAGAGGTGATCTTGAAGTTGGTCGCCGAATCGGGCACCAGCGTGACCGTTCCGCCGGCGGCTTCGACCAGGGAGGCGTCATCCGTGGCGCGCAGGCTGGGCTCGCCGGCGGCATGCGCCGCCGCGAGCACCGCCCGCGGAAAGCCCTGCGGCGTCTGCGCCCGCCAGAGGGCGTCGCGCGGAACCGTGCGCACCACCGTGCGCCCGTCCGACGCCGCTTCCTTGATGGTGTCGCTCATGGGCACGGCCGCGATGGCCGACCGTCCTGCGCGGGCTTCGGCGATGATGCCGTCGATGACGGCCGGATCGACGAATGGCCGAGCCGCGTCGTGCACCAGGACGATGTTGCACTCGTCGGGCAGGGCCGCGAGCCCCGCGGCCACCGACTGCCGCCGCTCGGAGCCACCGACCGTCACGCTCAGCGTGCCGCCCCGGAGCTCGCCGAGCCACGCGGGCGGCGCGGCGGCCACGTCCGGCGCGACCACGACGGCTACGTGCGCGACGTCAGGGTGAGCGACGAACGGGCGGATGGCCCGCAGCAGCATCGGAACACCGGCCACGTTCCGGAACTGCTTCGGCGGTCCTCCCATCCGCTCACCCTTCCCCGCCGCCACGATGATCACGCCGACGTCACGCGGCAAGCGCGCGCACCAGCTGCTCGACGTGATCGAGGCCCACCAGCGACATCCCGGCCACCTGCACGCCGGAGCGCGTGGAGCCGAAGACGCGACGGAAGCCCAGCCGGGCCGCCTCGACGGCGCGGCGCTCGACACCGCCGGCGGGCCGGATCTCTCCCCCGAGGCCGACCTCGCCGAGGAAGATGCCGTCGGCCGGCGTGGGCCGGTTGTAGAGGCTGGAGAGGAGCGCGGCGGCGACGGCGAGGTCGGCGCCCGGCTCGGAAAGCCGCACCCCGGCGGTGACCTGGACGAAGACGTCGAGGTCGGCGAAGGAGGTATTGGCGCGCCGCTCGAGGACGGCCAGCAGGACCGCGAGCCGTTTGGGGTCGAGCCCCGTGGCGACGCGCTGCGGCGTGCCGTATCCCGACTTGGCCGCGAGCGCCTGGACTTCCACCAGGACCGGCCGGGTGCCCTCCATGAGCGCGGTGACGGCGCTCCCGCTGATCGCGTCGGATCGCGCGGCGAGGAAGATGGCGGACGGGTTGGGCACGGCGATGAGCCCCCGCTCCGTCATCGAGAAGACCCCCAGCTCGTCCACCGAGCCGAAGCGGTTCTTGGTGGCGCGGAGCAGGCGATAGTCGAGGGTGGACTCGCCCTCGAAGTAGAGCACCGTGTCCACGATGTGCTCGAGCGTCTTGGGCCCCGCGATCCCGCCGCCCTTGGTGACGTGGCCGACCACCACGACGGCGGTGCCGGTCTCCTTGGCGAACCGCATGAGCTGGCCCGAGCACTCGCGCACCTGGCCGACGTTGCCGGGCGCGCTCTCGAGGGCATCGGTGTAGACCGTCTGGATCGAGTCGAGCACGACCACGTCGGCCGCGATGGCCCGCGCGCCATCGAGGATCGCCTCGAGGCGGGTCTCGCCCAGCACCTGCACCGCCCCGGCATCCTCCTCGAGGCGCTCGGCCCGGAGGCGCAGCTGGTCCGGGCTCTCCTCCCCGCTGGCGTACAGCACCGCGCGCCCCGCCTGCTCGAGGCGCGCCGCGGCCTGCATCAGGAGCGTGGACTTGCCGATGCCCGGCTCGCCGCCGATGAGCGTCATGGAGCCCGGTACGATCCCGCCGCCCAGCACGAAGTCGAACTCGTTGATCCCGGTCCGCCAGCGCTCGAGCGGACTGGTGGCGATGTCGCGCAGGCGGGCCGGCGCCGGGCCCCCGGCGGGGCGTGCGCCCGGGCGGCCCACCGTTGCGCGCGGCGGCCGCGGCGCGGCGATGGGCTCCTCGGCCACCGCGTTCCAGGCACCGCACGCCTCGCAGCGGCCCACCCACTTGGGGTGGTCGTGTCCGCATTCGGTGCAGCGATAGACCGACCGCGCCTTGGCCACTACTCCGTCTCCCGTTCCGTGCGGTTGTCGAACCGCGTGAACTGCTTGTGGAAGTAGAGGTCGAGGGTGCCCGTGGGCCCATTGCGGTGCTTGGCCACGATCACTTCGGCCAGACCTTCGTTGCTGTTCCCCTCCGCGTCTTCCCGCGCATACATCTCGGGGCGGTGAATGAAGATCACGATGTCGGCGTCCTGCTCGATGGCGCCGGAATCGCGGAGGTCGGAGAGGATCGGCTTGCGCTCGCCGCCGCGTTGCTCCGAGGCGCGCGAGAGCTGCGACAGCGCCATGACCGGCACCTCCAGCTCGCGCGCGAGGGCCTTGAGCGAGCGCGAGATGTCGGAAATCTCCTGCACCCGGTTCTCCGAGTGCTCCGGCGACCGCATGAGCTGGAGATAGTCCACGATCACCAGCCGGACGTCGTTCTCCACCTTGAGCCGCCGCGCCTTCGAGCGCATCTCGAGCAGGGTGAGCGCCGGCGTGTCGTCGATCCAGACCGGGCAGCTCTGCAGGATGCCGGCGGCCCGCGCGAGGCGCGTGAAGTCGAAGTCCTTGAGCTCGCCGCGCCGCACCGCCTGGCTGTTGACCCGCGCCTCGGCCGTCAGCATGCGCTGCACCAGCGACTCCTTGGACATCTCGAGCGAGAAGACCGCCACCCCGTGCCCCTCGACCGCCGCATGCGTGGCGATGTTGAGGCAGAACGCCGTCTTTCCCATGGACGGCCGCGCCGCCACGATGATCAGGTCGGACGGCTGGAACCCCGTCGTCATCTCGTCCAAATCTGCGAAGCCGCTCGGCACCCCGGTAATCGCTTTGCCGCTCTTCTGGAGCGTTTCGATGCGCTCCATCGTCGGCCACAGCATCTCCTTGATCCGGGTGAACCCCTCGTCGCCCCGCTGCTGGGAGATCTGGAAGATGCGGGACTCGGCGCTGTCGAGGAGCTCGTTGGCGGTGGACTTCCCGTCGTACGCCTCCGTGACGATGGCCGTGGCGCTCTCGATCAGGCGACGGAGGATCGCCTTGTCCCGGACGATCTTGGCGTGGAACTCGAGGTTGGCGGCGGTGGCGACCGAGTCCACCAGCTCGGCGAGGTACTCGATGCCGCCGGCGGCGTCCAGCTCGCCCCGGCGCATGAGCTCGTCGCGGAGGGTGATGTGGTCGATGACCGTGCGCTGCTCGGTGAGGGCGAGCATCGCGCGGAAGAGCCGGCGGTGGCCCTCCCGGTAGAACATCCCGTCGTCCACCAGCTCCGCCGCGCGGAGCGCCGCGTCCTGGTCCAGCAGCATCGCGCCGAGCACCGCCTGCTCGGCCTCGTTGCTCCAGGGCGCCGCCCGGCCGACGTAGGAGTCAGCGATCGAGAAGCTGTCTTGCGATACGGACGTCATCCCAGGTCGACTTCTTCCAGTTGGGGTTGCGCAGCAGCGCGGCGGGATGGTACGTCACCACCAGCGGAATGCCGTTGTAGCTGTGGACCTTGTTGCGAAGCTCGCTCAGGCTCTTCTTGACGCCGAGGAGTGATTCGGCGGCGGTGCTGCCGAGGGCGACGATCACGCTCGGCCGGATGATGGCGAGCTGCCGCCAGAGGTATGGGATGCAGGACGCGATCTCGTCGGGCAGCGGCTTGCGGTTCTGCGGCGGGCGGCACTTCACCGTGTTGGTGATGAACACATCCTTGCGCGGCAGCTCGATCGCCTCGAGGATGCTGTCGAGGAGGGCGCCGGCTGCGCCGACGAAGGGACGGCCCGTCGCGTCTTCGGTGGCGCCGGGCGCCTCGCCCACCAGTACAAGGCGCGCCCGCGGGTTGCCTTCGCCAGGGACCGCGTTGGTACGCTTGGGACACAGCGTCTGGCAGCACCAGGTGGTCCGGATCCGCTCCGCGACCTCGTCCAGCGTCATCCCGCCCAGCTCGTCCAGCATCTCCATGGGCGGCGATTCCTGGCTCAGCCCCGGCCCCGGTATCGCCGGGGCCCCGCGGCGCCACTTCCCGTCCCCGCCCTGCTTCCGTGCCATCCCACCCTCCTCCTCCGCGCCCGCCGGCGCCGCGGCCCCGTCGCCTGCTGCCGCGTCGCCTGGCGCCGCCGCCCGGCTCAGCACGACCTCATTCCCGCCGAGCTCCGCCTGCTGCCGAAGATACCGCCGAAGCTCGTCAGACACAGCGGGCCGCCACGCGGTCGAGAATCGCCTCGGCCACGGCGCGCTTGTCCATCAGGGGAAGCATGTCCTCGGCGCCATCGCGATCGAGGATGGTGACGCGATTCGTCGGAACCTCGAAGCCGGCGCCCGGCTCGGTGGCGTCGTTCACCACGATGACGTCCAGGCCTTTGCGCTCGAGCTTCCCGCGGCCGCGCGCGACGGCGTCACCCGTCTCGAGCGCGAACCCGACGACGAGCGCACCCGGCTTCCGGAGGCCGCGCGTCGCCACCAGGATGTCCGCCGTCGGCCCGAGCGTGAGCGAGAGGCCGCCTTCGCCGCGGGCGCGCTTCCGGTCGGCCACCTCGACACTCCGGTAGTCCGCAGGCGCCGCGGCCATGATGAGGAGATCGGCCGACGGCAGCTCGTCCCGCACCGCGGCCTCCATTTCCGCCGTGGTTTCGACGCGGCGGAGCGTCGGCCCGCCGGGCGGGACCAGCGCCGTCGGGCCGCTGATGAGCACGACGTCCCCGCCACGTTCCCACGCCGCGGCGGCGAGCTCGAAGCCCATCCTCCCGCTCGAGCGGTTGGTGATGACCCGCACGGGGTCGAGCGGCTCGCGCGTCGGCCCCGCCGTCACGACGACGCGCCGGCCCTCGAGCGGGCCCCCGCGGCGCAGCAGGCGCGCCGCATGGGCCAGGATCGTCTCGGGCTCGCTCATCCGGCCGGGGCGCTCTGACGGCCCCTCGGCCAGCGGCCCCGCCTCCGGCCCGACCTGCGCCACGCCCGCCGCCCGGAGCCGCTCCAGGTTGGCCACGGTCTCGGGGCGCGCATACATCTCGTCGTTCATGGCGGGAGCGATCAGGAGCGGTGCCCGGCGGGCGAGCAGCATCGCGGTGAGCATGTCGTCGGCCAGCCCCTGCGCGGCGCGGGCGATCAGGTGCGCGGTGGCGGGCGCAACGACGATGAGATCCGCCTCATGCGCCAGGCGGATGTGCGCGAGCGCCTCGCCCGGCTCCCAGAGGGAGCACGCGACGGGGCGCCCGGTCAGTGCTTCGAAGGTGAGCGGCCGCACGAACTCCGCGGCGGCTCGGGTGAGCACCACGTCCACCCGGGCCCCGGCCTCGGTCAGCCGTCGGGCGAGGAAGCAGCTCTTGTAGCAAGCGATCCCGCCCGACACGCCGAGGACGACGTGCCGGCCGGCCCACACCGTCTCAGGCCTCGGAGCGGCGGCGGCGGAGGAGCTTGTAGTTGAGGTCGCCCTCGACCAGCGAGTCGAGCGCGCGGGTGGTGAGCTTCTCCTCGCTCTCGGCGAGCTGGTCCTTGGGGAAATCGTTCAGGTAGCGCGCGAACTTCGCGGCGACCAGGACGCCGAGATACTTGTTGCCTGCCTTCTGGGCGACTTCGGACGGCGTGGTGATGCGCATGCGCTGACTCCTTACGGCTTTTGTGCTGAATGGTGCGCGGAAAACCGCGCGGTCTCTTCGATCACGTCCCGGCGGAGCTGCTCGACCAGCGCCCCGAGGTCGTCCTGGCGGCTCACGCGCCGCGATTCCGCGTCGAGGATGGCGGCCACCTGCGCCACGGCCGCGAACAGGTCCTCGTTCACGACGACGTAGTCGTACTCGGTCACCGCCTTGAGCTCGTCCGCGGCGCGCGCCATCCGCTCGCGGAGAACGGCCGGCACCTCGGTGGCGCGGCCGGCGAGCCGGGAGACCAGCACCGACGCGGACGGCGGCAGGACGAAGATCTCGACGGCGTCGGGCATCTGGCCGCGGATCTGCTTCGCGCCCTTGATCTCGATGTCGAGGACCACCGTCTTCCCCGCTGCGAAGAGCCGGTCGATCTCGCTCCGGAGGGTGCCGTAGAGCTCCCCGCCGTACGTCGCGGTCTCGAGAAAGTCGCCCGCGGCCTCGCGGCGGAGGAATTCCTCCCGCGGCAGGAAGTAGTAGTCCACCCCGTCGGTCTCGCCGGTCCGGCGCTCCCGGGTCGTCGCCGAGACCGAGTAGCCGAGATCGTCGCGAGCCATGAGGAGCTGGCGGGCGATCGTCGTCTTGCCGCCGCCGGACGGCGACGAGAGGACGAGCAGGAAGGGCTTCACTCGAGATTCTCGAGCTGTTCCCGGAACTTCTCCAGCTCACCCTTCATCGCGATCACCTCGGCCGTGATCGCGGCGTCGTTCGACTTCGCGCCCATCGTGTTGACCTCGCGCCCCAGCTCCTGCGCGAGGAAACCGAGCTGCTTGCCCGCCGGCCGGTCGGCGGCCAGCGCCTCGCGCGCGGCGATCACGTGGGCGCGGAAGCGCACCAGCTCCTCGGTGATGTCGAGGCGGTCGGCCAGGATCGCGATCTCCTGCGCCACCCGCTGTTCATCGGCCGAGCGCCCGTCGAGCAGCTGCGCGACGGAGGTGCGCAGCCGGTCCCGCTCACGGACGATCCGCCCGGGCGCCAGCGCGCCGATCCTGGTGCCGCTGGCCTCGAGCTGGTCCAGCCGATGCCGGAGCTCGGC
>JAICVB010000043.1 GCA_025935545.1 Gemmatimonadales bacterium | reverse complement strand
TGGCCCAGGATGGCGCCGAAGATGTCGAGCGCGTCCTCGTCGGCGTTCCACCGCTCCACCGTCGGCCAGACGAGACTCAACCGCGCGAGGGTGACGCGGTCCTCCATCACGTCCCGCCGGTCGGCGGAAAGGGTCACCGGCAGCGGCTTCACTGCCGGGGCCGGCTGCCCGGCGGGAATGTCCCCGAAGTACCGGGTCACCAGACGGCGCACATCGGCCGGCTTCACGTCGCCGGCGATCACGAGCGATGCGTTGTTGGGCACGTACCACTGCCGGAAGAAGCCGGCCACGTCCTCCGGCGACGCGGCGGTGAGGTCGGCCTGGTAGCCGATGGTCGGCGCGTGGTAGGGGTGCCCCTCGGGATAGAGCATCTCGCCGAGCCGGATGCTCGCGAGGCCGTACGGCGCATTCTCGTAGTTCTGCCGGCGCTCGTTCTTCACGACGTCGCGCTGGTTGTCGAGCTTTTCCTGCGAGAAGGCGTCGAGGAGGTAGCCCATCCGGTCGGCCTCGAGCCAGAGGACCTGCTCGAGATAGTTGGACGGCACCATCTCGTAGTAGTTGGTGCGGTCGGTGTTGGTGGATCCGTTCAAGGTGCCGCCGGCCTCCTGCACCACGCCGAAGTGCCCGCCCTTGTCCACGTCCTTCGAGCCCTGGAACATCATGTGCTCGAAGAGGTGGGCAAAGCCGCTCCGCCCCGCCACCTCGCGGCCCGACCCCACGTGGTACCACAGGTTCACCGCCACGAGCGGCGCCGAGTGGTCCTCGTGGACCGCCACCTTGAGCCCGTTGGACAGGGTAAAGGTGTCGGTCGGGACGCGGAGCGCCTGGGCGCTGGCGGAGGGCCGGAAGCCCGGGAGGGCGGACAACAGCACGGCCAACACGACGATCCTCCGAACCCCCTGATTGATCCTTCCGCCCTTCCGTCCTTCCATCCTTCCGTCCCTCATCCTCCCACCTCCCTGCCGTTGTAGTCCCGTACCTCCACCGGCCCGAGCCCGAGCGCCTCGATGCCGGGGCGGATCTTCGCGATGTCGCCCACGATCACGACGGTGAAGTGCGCCGGATCGAGGTAGGTGCGCGCCGCGCGCTGCACGTCGGCCGCGGTGACCTTCTGGATGGCCGCGAGATCCGACGGGATGGTCGTGAGCGGGAGCCCCAGGATCGTGAGGCTCGCGAGCGAGCCGGCCACCTGGCCGGTGGTCTCGAAGTCGCCCAGGGAACCGAGCACGAGATAGGCGCGGCCCCGGTCGAGCTCGGTGGCGGTGACACCGCTGTCGCGGATGCGGCGGAACTCGCGGAAGAAGATCGCGAGCGAGCTGTCGGTTGCGTTGCTCCGGACCTGCGCGCTCGCGTTGAACGGGCCGGGGAGCGGGCGCCACGAGTATCCCGAGCCCGCTCCGTAGGTATAGCCCTTCTGCTCGCGGAGGATGTCGTTGAGCCGGGACGAGAACGAGCCGCCCAGGATCGTGTTCATCAGCGTGATCGCCGGATAGTCCGGGGAGCGGCGGGAGACGCCGGGGCCGCCGATCGCGATCACGCTCTGCGCGGCGCCCGGCTTGTCCACCAGGATGATCCGCGTGGCGGGCCTCGGCACCTCGGCCGGCGTGCCGGGGGCGGGCAGCGGCATGGCCGGCGCCTTCCATCCGCCGAAGAGCCGCTGGGCCAGGGCGCGCACCTCGGCCAGCGTCACGTCGCCGGTGACGACGAGGGTCGCGCGCCGCGGGTCGGCGGCGCGGCGCCAGAAGTCGCGGACGCCGGCGGAATCGAGCGCGGCGGTGGACGCCGAATCGCCGTTCAGCGGCGAGTGATAGGGATGGCCGGCGGGGAATACCATCGCGTTGAAGACGAGGCCGGCGACGGAGCCGGGCTGGTCGCGCTGCTGCAGGATGCTCGCGAGCCGGAGGCCGCGCTGGCGTGCGATGTCGGCCGCCGTAAAGCGCGGCCGCAGGACGACGTCGGCGGCGAGGGCCATCGCGGCGGCGAAGGTGCGCCTGGGCGCGCCCACGTCCACCGTCACCGCATCCCAGCTCGCCCCGGTGTTCAGGGTGGCGCCGAGATAGGCGACCTCCGCCGCGAGGGCAAAGGCGTCGCGGCTGCCGGCGCCCTCGTCCAGCATGTTGGCGGTGAAGGTCGCGAGCCCGGGATGGCTGTCGTCGAGCCGGGCGCCCCCGGCGATGAGCAGCGAGGCCTGCACCAGCGGCACCTCGTGCATCGGCACCACTTCGATCGCGAGCCCGTTGGGGAGCCGCGCCTTCTGGACGGCCGGCATCACGAGACGCGGCGCGGGGCCCAGCGTCGGGCGCGTGGCCACGGCGGGGGCCTGCGCCGCCAGCGCGGTCGCGCCGAGTGCGAGCGCCATCGCGGCCGCGAGGCCGGTCACCGGGGTCCGGTTCATGGCGTGTTCCTCCCCTTGGCCGCGAGCTCGCGCTTGCCCTGCGGCACGATGCTCAGGATGACGCGGGGCCCGGTGAGATAGGTGCGCACCACCCGCTGGATGTCGGCGGCGGTCACCGCGCGATAGCGGTCGAGGTCGCGCTGGAAGCCGTCGGGCTCGCCGATCTGGTAGTAGTAGCGGTTCAGCTGGTCCGCCTTCCGGCCGACGCGCTCGATGCCGCGGAGGAAGCTCGCCTCGCGCGCGTTCTTGGCCTGCTCCAGCTCACGCGCGGTGGGCCCCGACGCCGCGAGCCGCGCGAGCTCCGCGTCCACCACCGTCTGCAGCTCGGGCAGCGAGTGGCCGGGCCGCGCGGTCGCGATGACGTCGAACTCACCGTCGAGCCGCCGGCTGTCGTGGAAGGCCTGCACCTGGCTCGCGGTCTGGCGGTCGTACACCAGCGTCTGCGTGAGCCGGGCGTTCTTGGCGCCCGTGAGGAGATACGCGACGAGGTCGAGCGCCGCGTCGTCCGGCGCCCACGCCTTCACCGTGTGCCAGGTGTAGTAGAGACGCGGGAGCTGCACCCGGTCCTCGAGCACCGCCATGGTGTCGGCCCGGAGACTGAACGGCGCCGGCGCGTTCCGCGTGATGGCGGGCCCCCGCGGGATCTCGCCGAAGTATTTCTCCACCAGCGCCTTCACCTCCGCCGGCTTCACGTCTCCCGCGACGCTGATGGTGGTGTTGTTGGGGGCGTAGTAGCGCCGGAAGAAGTTCTTCACGTCCTCGAGCGACGCGGCGGAGAGGTCGGTCATCGAGCCGATCACCGGCCACGAGTACGGATGGCTCGGCGGATACAGCATCGCCGCGATCGTCTCGTCGGCCAGGCCGTACGGCTGGTTGTCCACGCCCTCGCGCCGCTCGTTCTTCACCACGTCGCGCTGGAGGTCCACCTTGGCGGAGTCCATCGTCGGCAGGAGCCAGCCCGTGCGGTCGGCCTCGAGCCAGAGCATGAGGGGGAGGGCGTTGGCCGGCCCTTCCTCATAGTAGTTGGTGCGGTCGTTGGTGGTGGACCCGTTGTTGTCGCCGCCGGCCGCCTCGAGGAGCCGGTCGAACTGGGGGTACACGGCGTGCTCCGAGCCCATGAACATGAGGTGCTCGAAGAGGTGGGCGAATCCCGTCCGCCCCTGGGTTTCATCCCCCGACCCCACATGACGCCAGGTGTTCACCGTCACCACCGGCGCCGAGTGATCCTCGTGGATGATGAGGGTGAGCCCGTTGGAGAGGGTGTCGAGCACGTAGGGGACGTGGAGCGCCTGGGCGCTGGCGGAAGGTCGGAAGGCCGGAAGGACGGAAAACAGCACCGCCATCGCGACGATCCTGCCCGCGCCCCGATCCATCCTTCCGACCTTCCAACCTTCCGACCTTCCGACTCTGATCATTCTTCCTCCTGTTAGTCGCCTACCTCAGCCACTCCCAGCTCCGCACCCACGCCACCGGCACCTTGAGCGCCTCCCGCGCGAGATAGATCAGCTCGAGGTTCGGGTTGTCCGAGATCGGGCTGCTGGGAGTCGGCGAGGTCCAGGCGGTGAGCTCGGTGCGGCGGGCTTCGAGTCGGAGCCGGCACATGTGGAACGGATCGCTCACGAGAATTACGCGCGAGTGCCCGCGAAGTTGCAGCCATCGCGCCACCACCGTCATCGACGTGTAGGTGGACCGCCCCTGGGGGGCGACGACGATCGCGGTGTCGCGAAGGCCGCGGGCCAGCAGGTAGCGGCGGCTCACGGCGGCCTCGCTCATCGTGTCGCCGCGGCCCACCCCGCCCGGCACGATGATCCGCGGTGCCAGGCGGTCGCGGTAGAGCTCGACGGCGTGGTCCAGCCGCGCCCGCAGCACCGGCGACGGCCGGCCGTTGTACTGCGCGGCGCCGAGGACGACGATGGCGTCGGCCGGCAGGCGCTGGTCCTGCTGGCTCACCACCAGCACCATGACCAGCGCCACGGTGTACGCGATGCCGGCGGCGAGGAGGAGGACGCCGAGCAGCCGGACGACGCCGCGGATGAGGCGGGGCACGTCCTGAAGCTACCGTCCGTTTCCGCGCACGACAATTCGGCTCGCGACGATGCGGCTCACGCCAGATCGAACGACTGGCCGTGCGCCGGCACGTGCACCTCCGCCACCCCTTCCTCGCGGAGGATGCCCGCCATCGTCTCCAGCGCGGACGGCTCGCCGTGCACGCAGAAGGCGCGGCGGATGGGGGCGCCGATCGCGCGGACCCACGCGCGCAGCTCGTTCCGGTCGGCGTGCGCCGAGTAGCCGCCGATCGTTTCCGTCTCGGCCCGCACCTCGTGGGGCTCGCCGAAGATCTTGACCGTCCGCGCCCCGTCCTGGATCCGGCGACCCAGCGTCCCCTCGGCCTGAAAGCCGACGAAGAGTACCAGCGAGCGATGGTCACCGACGTGGTTCGCGAGGTGGTGCAGGATGCGGCCGTTCTCCGCCATGCCCGACGCCGCGATGATCACCGCCGGACCCGCGAGCCGGTTGAGCTTCTTCGAGTCCTCGACGTCGCGCACGTAGCTGAGGAGCGGCACATCGAAGATCGGTGCCCCCGATTCGACGAGGACTTCGCTCCGGTCGAACGTTTCCGGATGGAGCCGGAAGACGCTGGTGACGTCCACCGCGAGCGGACTGTCCACATACACCGGGATGCGGGGAATGCGGCCATCCCGGAAGAGCTGGTTGATGCTGTACACCAGCTCCTGCGCGCGACCCACCGCAAAGGCCGGCACCAGGACCTTCCCGCCGCGCGCCGCCGTGCGGCGGATCGCCTCGCCCAGCCGCTCCTCCGAGCCCGCCACCGACTCGTGGTCCCGCTCGGCGTAGGTGGACTCGATGATGAGCGTGTCGATCGGGCCCGACGGCGGCTCGGGATCGCGGATGATCGGCAGGCCGTTCCGGCCGATGTCGCCCGAGAAGACGAGCCGGTGCGGGCCGCCCTCGGCGATCCGGACGTCCACCGCGGCGGAGCCCAGGATGTGGCCGGCGTCGAGATACTCGAGCGAGAGATGCTTCCGGACGTGATGGATGCGGTGGTAGGGGACCGCGACCATCAGCTTCTGCACCCGCACCGCGTCGGCCATGGTGTAGAGCGGCCGTGCGTCGGGGCCCGCGCGGCCGTGCCGCTCGAGGAACTCGAAGTCCTTCTCCTGGATGTGCGCCGAGTCGGCCAGCATGACCGCGCAGAGATCGCGCGTGGCCGGCGTCACGACGATGGGGCCGTGGAAGCCCTGGTTGGCGAGGAGGGGAAGCCGCCCGGTGTGATCGATGTGGGCGTGGCTCACGATCACCGAATCGATGCGCCGCGCGTCGAAGGGCAGCTCGGCGTTCAGGCGACGGGCGTCGGTGCGATGGCCCTGGAAGAGCCCGGCGTCGAGGAGGATGCGGGCACCCGCGGCCTCGAGCAGGTGCATGGACCCGGTCACCTGGCCGGCCGCGCCCCAGAAGGTGAGGCGGATCGGCGCCGTCACCGGGTACCGAAGAGGCGGTCGCCGGCGTCGCCCAGGCCGGGGAGGATGTACCCCGCGGGGCTCAGCTGGCGGTCGAGCGCCGCGGCGAAGACCGGCACGTCGGGGTGCGCCTCCAGCATGCGGGCCGCTCCCTCGGGCGCCGCGACGAGGCAGAGAAACCGGATGCGCCGGGCGCCGGCCTCCTTGAGCGCGCCCACGGCCGCGACGGCGCTGCCGCCCGTCGCGAGCATCGGGTCGAGCACGAAGAAGTCGCGCTCGATCTCGTCGGCGGGAATCTTGAAGTAGTAGTCCACCGGCCGGAGGGTGTCGTGATCGCGATAGAGCCCGATGTGCCCCACGCGCGCCGAGGGAATGAGCTGCGCGATCCCCTCGACCATGCCGAGCCCCGCCCGGAGGATCGGCACCAGGGTGAGCTTCTTCCCCGCCACCTGCGTCCCCTGCGTCGTCTCCAGCGGCGTGTCGATGGTGACGGGCTCGGTCGTGAGGTCCTTCGTCACCTCGTACGCCATCAGCGTCGCGATCTCGTTGACCAGCTGCTTGAAGTCGCGGGTCGTGGTGCGGCGGTCGCGCAGGATGGTCAGCTTGTGCTGGATCAGCGGGTGCGAGAGCACCGTGAGGTTGGGGAGGTTCCGGGGCGGCATGGGCGGGAATATAGCGGCGCGAGGCGGGCCGGAGCCCGCCCCGCGCGCCGGGATCACTGCACGGTGAACGGAATCGAGTACTCGGTGTTCTCCCACTGGAGCCGGAGGCTGCCGGCGGACCCTCCGGACGGCTGGACGATGATGGTGAACTGCTCCACCGGCGTCGAGAGCGCCGTGCGGTTGAGCGGCAGGCGCACCAGGTCCTGGTCGGCGTGGTATTCGGTGCCCCACTGGCCGTGCTGCTTGTTGATGATGAGCTGCGCGCCGTTCGCGGTGGGCAGCGTCCACAGGGTGTAGGTGCCGGCGGGGACGGCGGTGCCGCCGATCGTGATCGGGTGATCGAGGATGAGCTGCGTCGCGGCGTTGGCCCCGGTGCGCCAGACCTCGCCGTAGGGCACGATGCCGCCGTAGACGCGGCGCCCGCGCATGTGCGGCCGGCCGTAGTCCACCATCACCATCGCGTCGCCGAACATCGCGTGCGAGGTGTCGCGCGGGGAGAGCTGGCCCAGCGCGCCCCCCGCCGCCTCCCGTGCGCCGAAGGCCCGGGCGAGCGAGTCGGCGTTGACGTCGGGCAGGCGCTCCACCAGCACCTTGTCGGTGGTCTGGCGGCCGTCGAAGGTGAGCACGCGGCCGATGTTGTCGAGGCGCGCCATCGCGGGCAGGCCGAAGAGGTCGATGACCGCGGAATCCCGCCGCATCACCAGCGTGGTGGTCGTCGGACGTCGCGCGCCGGGGAAGACCATGTCCACCATCATGCTGTCCCGCTTCTCCCGGCGGGCCTGCCGCACCATCTGCTCGTAGAAGGCGAAGGTGAGCGGCGGCATGGGGACGGCGCCCGGGCGCACCGGCACCTTCATCGTCACGGTCGAGTCGGTGCCCCGGCGGAGCTGCACCACCGCGGTGTCGCCCACGACCGTCACGACGGAGCTCATCATGGACGGCCCGTCGAGCCCCGCGGCGCCGGCATGGGTGGCCGCCTCGTAGCGCGTGATGCGCCCGGTGGGGCCGAGGGTGGCGACGTAGTGCGTGATGGTGGTGCGCGGGGAGCGGCTCACGACATCGCCCTCGAGGCGGGTGTCGGTGCGGGCAAAGCGCTCGACGGCGACGGTATCGTTGCCCAGGCGCACGACGAAGGCGCCGCGCTCCTGGGACCGGGCCGGAGCGGCGGCGACGGCGAGGAGCGCGGGGACGGCGAGCGCGGCGGTGAGACGGCGCATGAGAAGGCCTCCGGAGGTGTACGGGTCGGACCGGCAGAGCTGCAATATGGGGCACGGCGCGCCACACTTCCACGGCCCCGCCGCCCCCGCTAGATTATGCGCCCCGGCCAGGTAGCTCAGTTGGTAGAGCACTGCACTGAAAATGCAGGTGTCGACAGTTCGATTCTGTCCCTGGCCATCGCTGGCCGCGCATCGGGCGCCGCTCCCTTCGGGACGGCGCCCGATCCGCGTTCAGGGCGTCAGAGGCCGAGCCACCAGGTGGCCTTCACCGCGAGCACGTTGGTCGCCGGGTTGTCGAAGATGGCGCCCACGTCGCGGCCGAAGTCGAAGGTGCCGATCGGCACCGCCCCGGAGCGCGCCTGCTGCCACACGAGGAAGAGCGTCGAGCCCGGCCGGTACTCCCAGCGGAAGACCAGGTTCGCGCGGAGCGAGCGGAAGTTGAAGTTCTGGTCGCCGACGGTGAAGGCGGGCGCGGGGCCGCCGGCGTCCGGATCCACCGTGAAGCCGCCGCTGCCGTCGGGCGTGATCGTTCCCGCGTCCCGGCCGTAGACCGCGAAGTCGAAGGTGCGCGGCGCGCGGAGCTCCTTGTAGTCGGTGTAGTCGCCCGCCACCACCAGCGGCTGCACGTAGAGCTGCAGGCTGAGCCGGGGCGAGAAGGTCCAGTTGAGCCGGGTGTCGAGTGCCAGGTCGGTCTCCCGGATCGTCGCGAAGACGCTCCGGCGGCCGAAGGTCGCCGTCGCGGTCGGATCGGCCACCTCCTGGATGAACTGCGAGACGTTCCGGCTCCGCGACCACGAGGGCCCGAGCGTCAGCTGGAAGTTCGGCCCGGGGTGCACCGTGGCGCTGACGTTGAGCGAGGTCGCGTGGCCCCCGGCCGGGTTCCAGTTGTATTCGCCGCTCAGGCTGAGCGACACCAGGCCGCGGTTGGGCGAGAAGAGCGTCGCGTTGAGGTCGTTCCGCGCCGGCAGCTTCACCAGCGGGCCGCCGCGCGTGAGCTGGTCGTCGTACACGCTCCACTGGTGCATCGAGAAGGTGTTGAGGCGCCAGAAATTCCGGAAGCGGAGGTTGGTCACGTTGCCCACGTAGCTGTCCACGTGGTCGCCGTCCCAGTTCCAGCCGTTTCCGCTCAGGAGCCCGACGATGTAGTCGCGGAAGACCGGCCCGGGCTTGGTCTCCTGGTAGTGGATGTCGGTCGAGACGGTCCGCCGGTTCACCGTCTGGGTCACGCCGAGGTCGTTGGTCTCGTACCCGGGGCTCTTTTCCTGATAGGCGAGGTTCCCTCCCCAGTGGCGCCCGGACAGCTTGGTCAGCGCGATCTGCGCGGCATGCCCGCCGAGCGACGTGCGCGTCGGGTCCAGCACGATGTCGGTCGCGTCGGGGCGCTGGAAGTAGCGCGCGCTCGCCCGCTGGGCCCGGGTGATGGCGCCGGTGCTGCCGCGAATGACGCTGGCCGCGAACGAGCCGTCGAAGGCCCAGGTGCGGTTGCCCCACGAATGGTTGAAGTCGAGCCCGCCCAGGTACGCATGCGAGCGGAGCACGTCGGCCAGGCCGTCGTCCCCCAGCGAGCGATCCACGGCGGTGAGGAGTCCGCCCACCACGGTGTTTCCCGCCCGCAGCTCCCGCCGCACGCGGCCGACGAAGTAGTTGGTGAGCGGCTCGACCGCCGTCGCCCGGATCACGCCGCCGGGGTCGAGGAAGTGTCCGTGCTCCGTCGGCGTGACGGCGTCGAGGAGCGCGATGGACCAGCCGCCCCGCGTCTTGCCGGTCACCTTCGCCGCCGCGGCGATGGTGGTCTGCTCCGGCTCTTCCACGAAGACGGCGCCCGGCGCGTTCACCGAGCCCTGGGGCGGCCGCCCGATCCGCCGGGAGAAGAACGTGGTCGGCGTGCCCGAGGAATTGAACGTCCGGATGTTGCCAAAGGAGAAGAGGTCGGCGCCCTCCACGAAGAACGGCCGCTTCTCGTCGAAGACCGTCTCGAAGGCCGACAGGTTCACCACCGCCGGGTCCACCTCCACCTGACCGAAATCCGGATTGATGGTGGCGTCGAGGGTGAGGTCGCTGGTGATGCCGTACTTCACGTCG
Organism: Gemmatimonadales bacterium; assembly: GCA_025935545.1. GTDB lineage: Bacteria > Gemmatimonadota > Gemmatimonadetes > Gemmatimonadales > GWC2-71-9 > JAICUF01. Next base: position 7,849 of record JAICVB010000043.1, on the reverse strand, counting down.
GCGCCGGCCGAGCCGACGTAGTCATGATCGCTTCGGAAGGGATCGGCGGCGTCCACCGTGGCGTACGTTGCGCGCGCCGATGCGTACGGTGTCACCTCGAGCCGCCGGGCGGCGGGCAGCGACGCCATGCCGGTGAGGTGGCCGTAGCGGTTCACGCCCTCCTGCTCGCTCTTGGGGACGAAGGAGAAGACGTCGTCCTCCTGCCGGCGCTGGATGAAGCGCTCGAGCTGGATGCCCCACCGGTCGTTGCCGGTGCTGTAGCGGAGCTGCGATAGCGGAATCCGCATCTCCGCGGTCCAGCCCAGCGAGTCCACCGCCGTCGCGAGGTCCCACACCGGATCCCAGGAATAATCCTGGTTGCCGTCGGCGCCGACCGCGGCGTCGCCCTTGCTGCCCGCCGGGTAGATGTCGAACAGGAAGGCGGTGAGGTGGTCGTGCCGGGCGTCGATCCGGATGGTGAGCCGGTCGCTCGACGGCTGGTCGTCCCGGCGCCCCAGCCGCCGCGCGATGCGCGCCGGCTCGCGGTCGAACATCCGGGCGCCGATGTAGAGGGCGTCGTGCGACACGACCACGCGGAATTCCGTCCGCTCCGTCGGCGGCTTCCCCTCGTCGGGGTCCACCTGGGTCGCGAGGGTGGCGGGTGTGGCCGCGGCCCACGCCGCATCGTCCAGGTGGCCGTCCACATGGATCTCGCCCGCCAGCGGCGCGGCCGCGACCGACGGGGTGGCGTCGTGGCCTGCTCGCTGGCCCGCTCCCTGGGAGTGGCCTCGGACGGACAGGATGATGAGGAGAAGGATCGTGAGGACGGCGGTTCGGCGCATGCGGATTCCGGCTCGGGTCGAATCAGAGGTCCTGATGCTCTGACGTAATCCGGCCCGCTTTGGTTGCGCCGCGGCGCGATTGACTTCGGTCACGCCTCCCACTCCATTCGGGGTCAGGAGACTTCATGGCCGACGCCGTACCGCTTACCCCGCCGCTGCAGTCGGCGTGGACCCCGCTTCGACGCCCGGTGTTCCGGGCGCTCTGGCTCGCGACCGTCGCATCGGGCGTCGGCACGTGGATGCACGACACCGCGGCCGCCTGGCTCATGACGTCGCTCACCACGTCGACGCTCATGGTCGCGCTGATGCAGACCGCGACCAGCCTCCCCGTCCTGTTCCTCGCCCTGCCCGCCGGCGCCCTGGCCGACATCGTGGATCGCCGTCGGCTCCTGCTCGTCACCCAGAGCTGGATGCTGGGCGCCGCCGCCGTGCTCGGCCTCCTCACCGTGAGCGGGGCCATGACGCCGTGGCTCCTCCTCTTCCTCACCTTCAACCTCGGGCTTGGCGTCGCCCTCAACACCCCCGCCTGGCAGGCCACGACGCCGGACCTCGTGCCGCCGTCCGAGCTCACCGAGGCGGTGGCGCTCAACGGCATCGCCACCAACATCGCCCGCGCCATCGGTCCTGCCATCGGGGGCCTCCTCGTCGCGGCGATCGGCTCGGGCGGCGTCTTCCTCCTCAATGCCGCGTCGTTCGTCGCGGTCGTCCTCGTGCTCCGCGCCTGGCGGAAGGAGCCGCGCGAAACCGTGCTGCCGGCCGAGCGGGTGGCGGGCGCCATGCGCGCGGGGGTGCGCTATCTCCGGCACGCGCCGGCGGTCCGCAACGTGCTCGCGCGCTGCGCCGCCTTCATCTTCGGCGCGAGCGCGCTCTGGGCCCTGCTTCCCGTCCTCGCCCGCCGCGAGCTCGGATTGGGCGCCGTCGGCTACGGACTCCTGCTTGGCTGCCTCGGCGTGGGTGCCATCATCGGCGGCGCACTCCTGGGGCAGGTGCGCGCGCGCTACTCGACCGACCGGATCGTCGGTGTCTCGACCGTCGTCTATGCCGGCGCCACGCTCACCCTCGCCTGGGTGCGCAGCGTGCCCGTCCTGGGGCTCACGCTCGTGATCTGCGGGTTCGCGTGGATGTCCGGCATGTCGCTCTTCAATGTCTCGACCCAGCGCACCTCGCCCGACTGGGCCCGGGCCCGCATGCTCTCGGTGTACGTGCTGGTCTACATGGGCGGTATCGCGATCGGCGCGGCACTCTGGGGGACGGTGGCCGCGGCCTTCGGCCTCCGGAGCGCGCTGAGCGCCGCGGCGGCGGCGATGCTCGCCGGACTGCTGCTCACGCGGCGCTTCCGCATCTCGGCCGGGGAGGGCCTGGACCTCTCGCCCTCGGGGCACTGGCGGGTACCGGAGTCGGCGGCCGAGGTCCATCCCGACGCCGGCCCGGTGCTCGTGACCGTGGAGTACCGGGTGCCTCCCGACCACGCCGACGCCTTCGCCGCTGCCATGGAAGAGGTCGGCGAGCTGCGCCGGCGGGACGGCGGCATCAGCTGGGGCCTGTACCGGGACACGAGCCAGCCGGACCGCTACATCGAGACCTTCGTCTCCGAGTCGTGGGGCGAGCACATGCGGCAGCATGCCCGCGCGACCATGGCCGACCGCCGCACCGAGGCGCGGGCGCGCGCCTTCCACACCGGCGACACGCCGCCTGTCGTGTCGCACACCATTCACGTTCGCACCGGAGGACGCCGTGGCTGAACAGCAGGGACCACCGCCGGGGCCCGACCTCGCCGCCGGCATCGCCGCCGCCGACGTGACCGATGGCGGCATGATCGCGGGACACGTGGGCGAGGAGGCCGTGCTGCTCGCCCGGCGCGGCTAGGAGTGGTTCGCCATCGGCGCCACCTGCTCGCACTATGGAGGCCCGCTCGCCCAGGGCCTCATGGTAGGCGATACCGTCCGCTGCCCGTGGCACCACGCCTGCTTCGACCTCCGCACCGGACGCATGCTCCGGATGCCGGCGCTCTACGACCTTCCCTGCTGGCACGTCGAGCAAAGCGGCGACCGGGTGCGCGTGGCCGGGAAGCGGGAGCCGCCGGAGGTGCCGGCGCTCAGCGGCGCGCCGCGCCGGGTCGTGATCGTCGGCGCCGGAGCCGCGGGAAACGCCGCGGCCGAGACCCTCCGCCGGGAAGGCTTCGACGGGTCGATCACCATGGTGGACGGCGATCCCGACGCCCCGTACGACCGGCCCAACCTGTCCAAGGACTATCTCGCGGGAAACGCACCGGAGGAGTGGATTCCGCTCCACCCGGCGTCGTTCTATGTGGAGCACCGGATCGAGATCATCCGCGCACGGGCCCGCGCCATCGACGCCGGGGGCAGGGCCGTCGAGCTGGAGGACGGCCGCCGCCTCGCCTTCGACGCGCTCCTCCTCGCCACCGGCGCCGAGCCCAACCGGCTCGGCATTCCGATCGAGGGCGAGGTGCACTACCTCCGGACCCTGGCCGACAGCCGCGCCATCATCCGGGCGGCCGAGGGACGCCGCCGGGCGGCGGTGCTCGGCGCCAGCTTCATCGGGCTCGAGGTTGCCGCATCGCTCCGGGCGCGGGGGCTCGAGGTGCACGTGATCGCCCCCGACGCCCTGCCCCTGGAGCGGATCCTCGGCCCCGAGCTGGGTCGCGCGATCCAGGCGGAGCACGAAGCCAACGGGGTGCGCTTTCATCTGGGTGAGAAACCGGCGCGGGTCGAGCAGGGCGCGGTTGTCCTGGAGAGCGGGGGGCGGGTGGAGGCGGACCTCGTGGTCGCGGGCATCGGCGTCAAGCCGCGGCTCGAGCTGGCTGACTCGGCGGGGCTCGCGCAGGACCGCGGCGTGACGGTGAACGCGTACCTCGAGACCAGCGTCCCGGGGATCTACGCCGCGGGCGACATCGCCCGGTGGCCGGACCCCCACAGCGGCCAGCCCATCCGGGTGGAGCACTGGGTGGTGGCGGAACGGCAGGGGCAGGCGGCCGCGCGGAACATCCTGGGCCGGCGTGAGCGGTTCGACGCGGTTCCCTTCTTCTGGAGCCTGCACTTCGGTCTCGACGTGGACTACACGGGCCACGCGGAGCGGTGGGACCGGATCGAGGTCGCGGGCGACATCGGGGCCCGGGACGCCCAGGTGCTCTACCGGGCCGGCGGCCGGGTGCTGGCGGTGGCGACGGTGATCGCGATGGGCGCGGAGAGCGCGGTGCGCCGGCAGCGGCAGAACCTGATGGCGGAGCGCGCGATGGAGCGGGGTGGGGACGTGGCGGCGGCGGTGGGCTGAAGGGGACGAGGCGCCTTGGATGCGCTGGTGCCGCTATGATACCGTAATACTGTCTATATGATGTGTTCCTGGTCGCTTCGTTTCGGCGTCGGCGCGATTCTGCGATTTCTGCACATTCGTTGGTGCAACCGAGCGAATTGCGGTCCACTGAATCGTGGAAAAGCTGTCACTCTTTGCACTATTTGCACGAACTCGCCGCCGGCATTACATTCGGCCCCTTCGAACACCCGTCCCCACCCCTACCGAGGACCCGACGCGTGACCCCGCCTGCCTCCAACGGAGCTTCCCCCGTCACTCCCGCTCGCATCGACATGTTCGGCTCGGACGTCTTCTCCTGGCGCCTCATGCGCCAGCGACTGCCCAAGGACGTCGTCAAGAGCCTCATGCGAACCATCGAGCGCGGCGAGGCGCTGGACCCGAAAGTGGCGGGTGTCGTCGCGGCCACGATGAAGGACTGGGCGATCGAGAACGGCGCCACCCACTTCACGCACTGGTTCCAGCCCCTCACCGGCCTCACCGCGGAGAAGCACGACTCGCTCATGTCTCCCGACGGGTCGGGCGGGGTGATGTTCAACTTCTCGGGCAGCGACCTCGTGCAGGGCGAGCCCGACGCGTCGAGTTTCCCGAGCGGCGGCCTCCGCGCCACCTTCGAGGCCCGGGGCTACACCGCGTGGGACCCGACCAGCCCCGCCTTCCTCATGCGGGGCGAGAACAACGTCACCCTCTGCATCCCGACCGCGTTCGTCTCCTGGACCGGCGAGGCGCTCGACACCAAGCTCCCGCTGCTCCGCTCGATGCAGGCGCTGTCGGAGCAGGCGCTCCGGATCCTCCGCCTCTTCGGCACCGACACCGGCGTCTCCCGCGTCTTCACCACCGTGGGGCCTGAGCAGGAATATTTCCTGGTGGACCGCGAGCTCTACTACGACCGGCCCGACCTCCTCACCTGCGAGCGCACCCTCTTCGGCGCGAAGCCGCCCAAGGGGCAGCAGCTCGAGGACCACTACTTCGGCACCATCCCGCCCCGCGTGCTCGCCTTCATGTCGGAGGTGGAACGCGAGCTCTACCGCGTCGGCGTCCCGGTCAAGACGCGGCACAACGAGGTGGCGCCGGGCCAGTACGAGATCGCGCCGCTCTTCGAGGAGAGCCACATCGCGAGCGACCACCAGATGGTGCTGATGGAGACGATCAAGCGGGTGGCGCCGCGCTACGGGCTGCAGGCCCTCCTGCACGAGAAGCCGTTCGCCGGCGTCAACGGGTCGGGCAAGCACAACAACTGGTCCATGTCCACCGACACCGGCGTCAACCTGCTCGATCCGCAGGACGAGACCCACACCAACATGCAGTTCCTGGTCTTCCTCTGCGCCGTCATCCGCGCCGTGGACCTCCATGCCGACCTGCTCCGCTCCGCCATCACCTCGGCGGCCAACGAGCACCGGCTCGGCGCCAACGAGGCGCCGCCGGCGATCATCTCGATCTTCCTGGGCAGCATGCTCTCCGACATCCTGGCCCAGGTGGAGAAGGGACTCCCCAAGCGCACCATCCGGGGCGGCACCCTCGACCTGGGCGCGCGCTCGCTGCCCCAGCTTCCGCGCCACTCGGGCGACCGCAACCGCACCTCGCCGTTCGCCTTCACCGGCAACAAGTTCGAGTTCCGCGCCGTGGGCTCGAGCGCCAGCATCGCCTGGCCCAACACCGTCCTCAACACCATCGTGGCCGAGTCGCTGGACGTCATCGCCACGGAGCTGGAACGGGCGGTGGGGAAGACCCGCACGCCGGCCCGGCTCCAGAGCGCGGTGCTCGCCGTCCTCAAGCGGGTGATCCGCGACCACAAGCGGGTGATCTTCGACGGCGACAACTACAACCCCGAGTGGCACGCGGAAGCGGCGCGCCGCGGCCTCCCGGTCATGGCGGACTCGACCGAGGCGTTCCGGGTGATGAAGGCGAAGAAGAACGGCGAGCTCTTCCGGAAGTACAACGTGCTGAGCCGCACCGAGCTCGAGAGCCGGATGCACATCGCGATCGAGAAGTACGTCAAGCAGCTCACCATCGAGGCGGAGATGATGGTGTCGATCGCGCGGAGCATGGTCCTTCCCGCGGCGCTGCAGCATCAGGCCCTGGTCGCGGAGACCGTCGCCGCGACCGACGCGGCGGGCGTGGACTGCGCCGACACGCGCGAGTCCCTGGCCGAGTTCGTCGGCCACGTCTCCGAGCTCCGGAAGGCGACGGCGGCGGTGGAGCAGGCCTGCGCGCACGAGGATGGCGACCCCTTCCGCCACGCCGCCCACATGGGATCGTCGGTCCGCCAGGCGATGGCCGATCTGCGCTCCGTGGTGGATCACCTCGAGACGGTAGTGGCGGCCGACCTCTGGCCCATGCCGACCTACCGGGAGCTCTTGCACCTCAAGTAGTCCCAAGACCCGCCGCCCCCGTGCCACGACAGCCTGTGGCACGGGGGCGGCCCGGCCCCGCGCGCGCCTCCGTAAGTCGTTGACCCGTAACCGCCACGGTAGTATCCATCCCTCCCCGGCCGAGCGCACAGGTCTTGCACTGCTGAGGCCGGTCCCGCCCTATCGGAGTTGCTGGTGTCGGCTCACGCCACGATCAACAGCCTTCTGGCCGCGAGCGCGGAGCGCGCCCCGGCCGACATTGCCATCGAAGCGCCGGACCGGCCGCCGCTCGCCTTTGCCGCGCTGGCCGCCCAGGTCGCCGCCGCGAGCGCCGCCCTGCGTGAGCACGGCGTCAGCCGCGCCGATACCGTCGCACTCATTCTGCCGAACGGCCCGGAGGCCGCGACGGGATTCCTTTCCGTGGCCGGCGCCGCGACGTGCGCGCCGCTCAACCCGGCCTACGGCACCGACGAGCTCGAGTTCTACCTGGAAGACCTCGCCGCTGCCGCGCTCGTCATCTCGAGCGAGCTCGATTCGCCGGCGCGTGACGTCGCGCGGCGACGGGGGATTCCCGTCATCGAGCTGACCCCGGTGGCGGGTGCCGCGGCCGGCATCTTCCTCCTGGACGGAGAGCTCCCCGGCGCCCCCGCGCCCACGGCTCCCGTCCCGGAGGACATCGCGCTGGTCCTCCACACCTCCGGCACCACCTCGCGGCCCAAGCTCGTGCCCCTCACGCACGCGAACCTCTCGGCCTCGGCGCGTCACATCGGCGGCACGCTTCGCCTCGCACCCGGCGACCGCTGCCTCAACGTGATGCCCCTCTTCCACATTCACGGGCTGATGGCGGCCACGATCTCGTCCCTCGCCGCCGGCGCGTCGGTCGTGTGCACGCCGGGCTTCCTCGCGCCGCGCTTCTTCGACTGGATGCGCGTGACCCGGCCCACCTGGTACACCGCGGTCCCCACCATGCACCAGGCGATCCTCGCCCGCGCCGCCGATGCCGCCGGCGTCATCGCCGCCACGCCGCTCCGCTTCATCCGCTCATCCTCCGCCGCGCTGCCGCGCCAGACCCTGGCCGAGCTGGAACGGACCTTCGGCGCACCGGTGATCGAGGCCTACGGCATGACCGAGGCGGCCCACCAGATGGCGAGCAATCCGCTGCCGCCCGGCGAGCGGAAGCCCGGCTCGGTGGGCCGCGCTGCCGGCCCGGAGGTGGCGATCATGGACCCGGCGGGCGCCATCCTCCCCGCTGGCGCCACCGGGGAGGTCGTGATCCGGGGCCCCGATGTCACCCCCGGCTATCTCCGGAATCCCGCTGCGAACGCCTCCGCCTTCACCGACGGATGGTTT
>JAICVB010000018.1 GCA_025935545.1 Gemmatimonadales bacterium | reverse complement strand
CGACATGGCGAACGCCGGGAATGCCGCGCCGTCGGGCGCCCCGCTCGCCACCGACCCCGGCGGCGGGCTCCCCAGCGGCCGCGCCCCGGACATCAGCAAGCTGAGCCCGTCGGAGCGCTTCCAGCGGCTCAACAACCGGGTGATGGAGGCGGCCGGGCGCGCCGACAGCGCGACCGTCGTCAACTTCACCCCCATGGCCCTCGGCGCCTACGCGCAGCTCGACAGCGCCACCAACGACGACCGCTATCACGCCGCGATCCTTCATGCGCAGGTGGGCCAGCTGGCCGAGGCGCGGGCGCTGGCGGACACGATGCTGCTGCGCTCGCCGGGCTATCTCCTCGCCTACGCGGTGCGGGCCGAGATCGCCGACTTCCAGGGGGACAGCACGGCGCTCCGGCGCGCGCTCGCCGATTTCCGCGCGCATGACGCGGCCGAATCGGCGGCGCGGCGGCCCGAATACGCCGATCATGCCGATGTCCTGGCGGACCTGCGGCGGCGGGCCGCGCCCTAGCTCTCCCGACCGGCCGCACCTAAGCTTCCTCGACCTCCCGCCCGCGCTGGAGCGCCCGTGACCCTGGCCGATGCACCGGTGAGCGTGCTCGTCGTGGACGACGAGGAATCCATCCGCGGTCCACTCCGGCGCTACCTTGAGCAGCAGGGCTTCCGCGTCGCCACGGCCGCCACCGGCGACGACACCCTGCGCGCGCTGGCCGCCGGGCCCGCCTGCGTCCTGCTCGATGTGGGCCTGCCCGACGTGAACGGCATCGAGCTGGTTCCCCGAATCCTCGAGACGCTGCCGGGCACCGCGATCCTGATGCTCACCGCCGTCAACGACGCGACCACCGCCGCCCTCTGCATGCAGCGCGGCGCGATGGATTACCTCACCAAGCCCGTGGACCTCGCCGTCCTCGGTCGCGCCATCCAGCGTGCGCTCGCCACCCGCGACGCGCGCCTGACCGAGCAGCGGGCCCACCGCCAGCTGGAGGAGGAGGTTGCGGCGCGCTCGGCCGAGCTCCGGCGCGAGCGGGCGAGCCTCGAGCGGATCTCGATCGCGACGCTGGAGGCGCTGGTCAACGCCCTCGAGGCCAAGGACCCGTTCCTCCGGGGGCATTCCGCGCGCGTGGCCGACCTGTCGGCGATGGTCGCCGCCGAGCTCGGATCCGATGACGAGGAGGTCGAGCGGGTCCGCACCGCGGGCCGCCTGCACGATATCGGCAAGATCGGGATCCGCGAGGACATCCTGAACAAGCAGGGCCCGCTCACCGACGACGAGTACGAGCAGGTGAAGCGGCACGTCGTCGTCGGCTCCCAGATCCTGAGCCCGCTGGTGCACCTGCAGGGCGTGATCGAGTACGTGCGGGGGCACCACGAGCGCTGGGATGGGCAGGGCTACCCCGACGGACTCGCCGGGCCCGCCATTCCCTTCGGCGCCCGCGTGATCGGCGCCGTGGAGATCTACGACGCCCTCACCACCTCCCGGCCCTACCAGGAGAAGATGGACGCGCACTTCGCCGTCGAGCGGCTGCGCGACCTGATCGGCAGCGCCCTCGATCCCGCCGTCCACCGCGCGCTGGAGCGCGTGGTCACGCGGCGGCAGGTGCTCACCTTCGTGGACGACGGATGACCGGCCCGTGAGCGCCCTGACCATCATCCTGATCGCCGCGGCGGCGATGGTCGTGATCGGCCTCGTCGCCGTGGCGGCGTGGTTCTTCTACACGGCGTGGCTCACCCGGCTGGAGCGGCGCCTCGCGGTCCGCAAGGGCGTCTATCGCGACATGGTGGCCGGCCTCGCCGCCGACGAGCGCGCCCTCCTCAATCCCGCCATCCTCCGCGCCGACACCCTCTACGACCTCGAAGCGCTGGAAGCGGTGCTGGAGGAGCAGGCCCGGAACGCGACCGACCGGCCCGCCTGGCTGCTCGAGGCGTACGACCGGCTCGGCCTGGTGGACAAGTACATCGAGCGGCTCCGGCACGCCCGCCAGTGGCGGGACCGCGCCTTTGCCGCCGAGCTGCTGGGCCGGGTGGGCAGCGCCAAGGCGGTCCCGGTCCTCCTCGAAACGGTGCAGGCGACTCGCACCGAGGACGCCGACGTGCGCGAGATCGCGCTGCGCGCCCTCGCCCGCATCGCCGACCCGCAGGCGGTCGGGCCGCTGATCGAGGCGCTCCGCACGGCGGAGCCGTGGCTCGCGCCGCGCATCGCCGACATCCTGAGCCGCCACGGCGACCTCGTGACCGACCCGCTCCTTCCGATCCTCGAGCAGCCCGGCCGCGAGCCCGCGCGGGCCTGGGCCGCGAACGTCCTGGGCGACGTCGGCGCGCAGCGCGCCTTTCCCGTGCTGGTCCGGAGCCTGGGCGACCTGCAGGACGAGGTCCGCGCCAAGTCCGCCAGCGCACTCGGCCGCCTGGGCGACCGCCGCGCGGTACCCTACCTCCTCGAGCACCTGCTCAGCGATCCCGCGCCCTTCGTGCGCGCGCGCATCGCCGGCGCGCTGGGCCAGTTCGGGAGCGCCGACGTGATCGACCGCCTGGTGCGCACGCTGGGCGATCCCGCCTGGTGGGTCCGCATGCGGAGCGTCGAGGCGCTGGAGCAGATCGGGGAGATCGCGGAGGGACCGCTCCTGGTCGCGCTCGACGACGCCGATCCCGAGATCCGGAGCCGCGCCGCGGTGGCCCTCGAGCGGCTGGGCGTCCCGGCACGCCTGGTCGGGATGGTCGAGCGCGACGACCGCGCCGCCGATGCCGGCGAGCTGCTGGTGAAGCTCGCCATCGCGGGGGCGCGGGAGCTCCTGGCGGAGCTGCTCCTCCACCGCTCGCCGCGGGTGCGGCTCGCGATGGTGGACGCGGTGCGGCGCGCGGGCCGCCGCGACCTCGCGCCCGAGCTGGTCCGCGCGGCGTCGAGCGACAGCGACGCCGACGTGCGCGCCGCGGCCTTCGACACGCTCCGGATCTTCGGCGCGCGCGATGCGGTGCCGGCGGCGCTCGGCGCCGTCACCGACCCGGCGGAGCCGGTGCGGAGTGCCGCCGTCAGCCTCCTGGGCGAGCTGGGGACCGCCGAGGCGGCTCCCGCTCTCCGGAGCCGCACCGGCGATCCCGAGCCCGCCGTCCGCGCCGCCGCCGTGCGCGCGCTGGGCGCGATCCGCGCTCCCAACGGCACGGCCGAGTTCCGCCGGCTGCTCGCCGACCCGGTGCCGGCGGTGCGCGCGGCGGCGGCGCTCGCGGTGGCCGACGCGGGAGCCCGGCAGCTGGGCGACGAGCTGGTGCCGCTCCTCGCCGACACCGAGCCGCCGGTGCAGGTCGCCGCCGCGCGCGCCCTGAGCCGGGCCGGCAACGTCGGCGCGGTGCCGGCGCTGATGCGCGCCTTCGACACGGCAGGTCCCGAGCTCCGCGAGGCGATCGTCGGCACGGTGGCGCAGCTCGACCCCGCACGGGTCCGCGTCCTCCTCGACCGGCTGATCGCCGGCAACGATTCCGCGAGCCGGATCGCGCTGATCCGCACGCTCAGGCAGGTGCGGGCCGAGGACCCGCTGCCGCTGATCGGCCCCCTGGCCGGTGACCCGGACCCCGAGGTGCGCCGGGAGGCCATCACCTCGCTCGGCACGCTGGGGGACGCGGCGGCCCCCGCTGCCATCACCGCGCTCGACGACCCCGACGCCGGCGTGCGCGCGCGCGCCCTCGACGCCATCGTGCGGCTCCGCCGCGCCGACCAGGGCCCGAAGATCCTCCAGCTGCTGGCCGGCGATCCGTCACCCGAGGTGCGCGAGCGCGCCGCGCTCGCCACCGGCATCCTGGAGGTGCCGGGCGGCGAGTCGGGCCTCGTCGCCGCGGGTCGGAGCGATCAGCCGGCGGAGGTGCGGGCCGCCGCCGCGCTCGCGCTCGGCGCGTTCGAAGGCGAGAGCATGGTGGGCGAGATCGCCGCGATGGCGGACGAGGGCCCGGTGCGCGCGCTCATCCAGGCGCGGCTCCGCGATGACGCGGAGTACCGGCTCCTGGGCCAGCGGCTCCGCCAGTCGCGGAGCCTCGAGCTGCGGGCGCTGGCCGCCTCCACCCGCGAGGACATGGCGCACGAGCTGGCGGAAGGGATGCGCAGCACCTTCGATGCACCCGAGCGCGCCCGGCTGGTGGCGGGCCTCCGCGCCTTCCACGGGGAGCGGAGCCGCGACGCTCTGCTCGCCGTGCTCCGCGGCGACCCGAGCGCCGAGGTTCGCGCGGCGGCGCTCGCCGCGGTAATGCCGATGCTCGAGGGTGAGGCGCTGGTGTCCGCCGCGCGCACCGCGGTGGCCGATCCCAGCGTGCTCGTCCGCCGGCAGGGGATCGCCCTCCTCGACCGCGCGGACGCGGGCGAGACGCTGCCGGCGCTCCTCCGCTCGCTCCGGCCGGACGAGGACCCTGCGGTGCTGCGCGAGATCGCCGGCCGCGCGCAGGGCTCGTTCGAGGGCTTTGCGAGCGCGGCGGCGCCGCTCCTCGAATCGGAGCGGCACCTGCCGACGCTCACCCGCGTGCTGGCGCAGATCCGCCATCCGGGCGTCGCCGCGCTCGCGGCGCCGCTGGGCCGGAGCGCCTCGCCGGCGGCGCGCGGCGCGCTGACCGCGCTCTGGCTGGAGCGGCCCGACCTGGCCGACGGCGAACAGCTCGCGGCCCTCACCCGCGACCCGGTGACGGCGGTCCGCCGCCAGGCCGCCCGCGCCGCCGCGGTGACCGGCCGCGAGGACCTCGTCGCCGCGATGGCGGCCGACCCCGATCCGGACACGCGCCGCGGCGTGGCGCTGCTCCTGGCCCACGCCACGGCGGACGGCCCCGCGGCGGACGCGCTCGATGAGCTCAGTGTCGATGGCGAGACCCGCGTGCGGGCCGCGGCCGCCGTGGCCCGCCTCCTCCGCGGCACGGCCGACTCCCTCCCGGCCGACGTCCGCCGCGCCGATGCCGCGGAGGCGGTGATGGACGTCGCGCCGCTGGCCGACCTGCGCGAGACCGCGCGCACCTCACCCGACGAGCGCCGGCGCCTCGCCGCGGCGCTCGCGCTCGCCATCATCGGCGACCCGGTCGCGACCGAGATCGTCCGCTCCGACCCGATGCCGTTCGTGCGCGGCCGGGTGGCCGCGATGCTCGAGTGGGGGGCCGGCGCGTGAGCCAGTGGCTCCTGCACGCCGTGGTCAACGTCGGCCTCTTCGTGCAGCCGTTCTTCCTCGTGTACTTCCTCCTCTACAACACCTACACGCTGATCCTGGTGGCGCTCTCCGCCGGCCAGGTGCGGCGGCGGGTGGCGGGGCACTTCGTGGAGGACCTCGACCTCCTCGACGCGAGCGGCTACACCAAGCCGCTCACGCTGGTGGTCCCGGCGTACAACGAGGAAGTGACGATCGTGGACAGCGTGATGAACCTCCTCCACTGCGACTACCCGCGCTTCGAGGTGGTGGTCATCAACGACGGCTCGACCGACCGCACCTTCGAGCGCCTGCGCGAGGCGCTGCGCCTCCGCCGGAGCGACCGCCCCTACCGCGAGGCGATCACCACGGCCCCGGTGCACGGGCTCTACGAGGCGTCGATCCCGCTCCCCAACGGCGTCGCCCACGTGATCGTGATCGACAAGGAGAACGCGGGCAAGGCCGACGCGCTCAACGCCGGGATCAACGCCTCCACCGCGCCCTACTTCGTCTCCCTCGACGCCGACTCGATCCTCGACCAGCGCGCGCTCAAGGAGCTGATGCGCGTGGTACAGGAGGACCCGCGCGTGGTCGCCGTCGGGGGCCAGGTGGCGATCGCCAACGGGTGCGTCATCCGGAACAACCGGGTGGTGAGCGTCGGACTGCCCACCGACGACCTCGCGCGCTTCCAGATGGTGGAGTACCTCCGCTCCTTCACCACCGGCCGGACCGGCCTCGACCGGATCGAGTCCATCCTGATCCTCTCCGGCGTCTTCGCCGTCTTCGAGAAGGAGACGGTGATCAAGGCGGGCGGCTACCTCACGCCCTTCGTCACCAGCCGCATCACCCAGGAGTACGTCGGCGACCGCACCGGCACGGTGTGCGAGGACATGGAGCTGGTCGTGCGGCTCCATCGCTACGTCCGCGACAAGCTGCAGGAGAAGCGGATCGCCTTCCTGCCGCACCCCGTGGCGTGGACCGAGGTGCCGGAGAGCTTCGCGTCGCTGCGCAAGCAGCGCGGGCGCTGGTACCGCGGGCTCCGCGAGTCGCTCCTCTACCACCGCGCGATGCTCTTCCGCCGGAAGTTCGGGCGCATCGGCTGGTTCGCGCTGCCGACCTTCTGGCTCTTCGAGTACTACGGGCCGCTGATCGAGGTGGCGGGCTACGCCTTCGTCCTCTTCTTCTGGCTGCTCGAGCTCGTGACCGGCTACCGCTTCCTCAACTACGACTTCCTCGGCGCCTTCTTCCTCGCCTCCATGGGCTACGGCATCCTGGTCAACGTCTTCGCCGTGCTCGTCGGCGCGTGGCGCTTCCGGCTCGGCCTGGCCGACCGGCTGCAGCGCGGGCTCCTGCCCTTCGAGCGGCGCCGCCACGTGCTGCTCCTGCTCGCGTACGCGGTGCTCGAGAACGTCGGCTTCCGCCAGCTCACCCTCTACTGGCGGCTCCGTGGACTGCTCGATGCGTGGCGGGGCAAGACCGACTGGGAGAAGTTCGGGAGGCTGGGCTTCCAGGTCAGCGGGCGGAGGGCATAGCGGCCGGCGGCGCGAACGCCATCCCGCGGAGCCGGGAGATCCGCTCGGCGATCGGCGGGTGCGAGGCGAGCATCAGCGCGAGGCGGCCGGTCGGGGCCACGAGCGGCTGCGCCGCGGGATCCACGATGCAGAGGTGCGCGGTGCCGCGCGAGATCGTCTTCGTCGGCGCCGATGCCGCCGTCAGCTTCTCGAGCGCCGAGGCGAGCGCGCCAGGGTTGCGGGTGAACTGCGAGCCGGTCGCGTCGGCCAGGAACTCGCGCTTCCGGCTCACCGCCATGGCGAGGATCCGCGACACGATCGGCGCCACCACCAGGGTGAGGAGCCAGAGCACGAGGATCACGAGGCCCAGCATCCCGGCGCCGCCCTTCCTGCCCCCGCCGCCGCGTCCGCCGCCGCCCAGCCGCCCGCCCACCCCCGCCCGCGCCCCGCCCCGCAGCATCCGTCCCATCCCGTCCGACATGAGCGCGACGGCCCCGACCATCGCGGCCAGGAGGGTGGTGAGCCGCACGTCGTAGTTCTGGATGTGCGCCATCTCGTGCGCGACCACCGCCTGCAGCTCGTCACGCGTGAGCGTACTGAGCAGCCCCTCCGTCACCGCGATGCTCGCCGTCGCCGGGTCGCGGCCGGTGGCGAAGGCGTTCGGATCGTCGTCGGGCACCACCCAGATGCGCGGCCGCGGGAGCCCGGAGGCGATGGCCATCTCCTCCACCACGTTGAAGAGCTGCCGGAGCTCGGGCGTCGTGGGCTCGACGATCTCCCACGCCCCGGTGGACCAGAGGACGCGCTCGGGACCCTTGTACCAGGCGTAGAGGCAGGTCACGGCCGCGAAGATCGTGGTGACGATGCCGATGAAGGGGACGACGTGGTGATAGGAGGTGGGCGGCGCGTCCATGGTGAGGAGCGCGAAGGCGATGTCGCCGCCGAAGCCGACCCAGCCGAAGAAGAGCATGAAGCCGGCGATCAGCCATGAGGACCGCCGGCGGTTCGCCTCCTGCTGGGCAAAGAGGTTGGCGTCGCTCACCGGCGGCGCGAGCGGATCAGGCGGCGGGGGGCCGCGGCGCGCCGAGATCCACGACGGGCACCGCGCGCTCGCCGGCGTCCTCGATCTGCCACAGCTCCGCGGGCGACGCCTTGGCCATCCCGGCGACGAGGCTGGTGGGGAACTGCATCTGCCGCGTGTTGTACTGCGTGGCAAGGTCGTTGTAGAGCTGGCGGGCAAAGCCGATCTTGTTCTCCGTGCTGGTGAGCTCCTCCTGGAGCTGGGCCACGTTGCCCGTCGCCTTGAGGTCGGGATAGGCCTCCGTCAGCGCGAACAGGCGGCCCAGCGCCTGGGTCAGCTCGCCCTCGGCCCGTGCGGTGTCGTGCACGCCGGTCGCGTTGACGGCGCGGTTCCGCGCCGCGATCACGGCTTCGAGGGTGCCGCGCTCGAAGTCCATCGCGCCCTTCACGGTGTTCACCAGGTTGGGGATCAGGTCGTGCCGCCGCTTGAGCTGCACGTCGATCTGCTTCCACGCGTTCAGTACCTGGTTCTTGAGCGCGATGAGCCCGTTGTAGGCGCTCAGCACCCAGAACATCACCGCCGCGATGATCACGAGCAGGATGATCAGTCCCATGACCGGCCCCTTTCAGAATCGTTCGGGAATGTGGCGCGGGCTACCCGGCGTCGGCCCCAGGCATCAGCTCGGACAGCCGCTGGCGCAGGGCGGCCGCGATCGCGTCGGGCTCGACGCCGGCCCGAAGCAGCGGATGCTGCTCGTCCACCAGCACCTCGACGCCGGCGCCGACCGGGATCCGCCGGCAGCTCGCCCCCGCCGCCTCGTTCGGTTCCGGCGCCGCGAACCAGCCCTGGATCGCGCGGCCCACGCGTCCGCGGGCCGTGCCCGGATCGCGCAGCATGCGGAGCGCCGACGGCGGCACCAGCGAGGGACCCAGGGCCAGCGCGACTCGCCGCTCGATCACGTCGCCCGTGAAGCCGGCCGCCTCGCGCGCGATGGTGTCCAGCGTGGCTCCCTCCATCTGCCGGAGCTTGACCGCCAGCACCTGCAGGAGGTGCCGGTAGGAGTAGATGGCCGACGTGCCCCGCCCGTCGGGCTTGCTCACGAGCCCGCGGGTGACGTAGAACCGGATGGTCCGCTCGCTCGGCCGCGCCGCCGCGGCGGCGTTCACGGGCACGACGGACGACGCCTCCAGAATGCCGGCCGCCACCGCCGTCAGGTCCCGGAGCCCCCAGGGCGCGAGCGCCTGGTACTCGCGGAGCACGTTGAGCGGGGCCGCGGGCGGCGCGGCCGGTACGCCGGGTGTCGGATGCAAGGCGATCTCTCCGCCGATGCCGTGGATCAACTGGGGATGGGATATCATGCCGGCCGGTGGCGCGCCTGACAAGGGGCGCGCGAAAACACCGGCCGCCGCGTGATAACGACCCCGGCGCTCCGCGTCCAGTGCCTACCCTGGATGCCATGCGCCGCGGCTTCTCGCTTCCCGAAATCCTGCTCGCCCTCGTGATCGCCGGGCTGCTCACGGCGCTCGCCCTGCCGCCGGTGCGCCGCATCCTCGACGGCATCGCGGTGGAGAACGGCGCGCGCCAGATCCGGGCCGCGCACTTCCGCGCGCGCATGCACGCCGTGGCGTTCGGACAGGTCACCCTGCTCGACCTCGGCCCCGACACGCTCCGGATCCGGAGCGTGTCCGGCACCGACACCTCCCTCACGTGGGTCGGTCGCGGCCCCGCCGCCGACGGCATCACGCTCACGGGCCCGTCCCACGGGCTCGTCTATTCCCCGCTCGGCCTCGCCATGGGCGTGTCGAACGGCACGTGGCACCTGGCGTACGGGCTCGCGTCGCGGGACGTGATCGTCTCGCGGCTCGGGCGGCTCCGGATCAGGTGAGCCCGTAGCGGCGGATCTTGTTGAGGAGGGTCGAGCGCGCGATGCCGAGGAGGCGCGCCGCGTCCCGGCGGTTGCCGCCGGTATGCACCAGCGCGAGCGCGATCTGCCGCCGCTCCGCCGCCGCCAGCGTGTCCGGCACCCCGGGCTCGGCCGGAGCCAGCGCCGAGCGGAGCGCGGCGAGGTCGAGCCCGGGGAGCGAGAGGTCGAGCATGGCGGCATCGAACGGCGGCGCGGCGCGCCCCGGCTCGGGGGCCAGCGCCGCCGACGCGAGCGCGCCGTCCTCCACCGCCACCACGACGTGGCCCGCGGCGCGAAGCGCGTCGCCCGCGGCCTGGCGGCGGTCGGGGTCGGGCTCGACCAGCAGGATGTGCAGGGGGCGCATGTTCGGAAGCTAATGGCCGCTGCGGGATTGGCCATTCCGCGCTAACTTGATTCGCCATGCCAATGCCAGATCTGAAGCGCGCGCCGGTGGGCGAGCGGCTGCAGGATCCGCTGCTCGTGCTCGAGATCGAGCGCAAGAGCTTCGGTGACAAGGACTGCACCGTCCTCACCCTCGGCAACTCGACCGGCCGCCTCGCCACGGCTCCCTTCTGGGGCGCCGACCAGACCGCCGTCGCCGGCCTCACCCGGAGCGACGTGGTGCAGGTCATCGGCGAGGTGGACCAGTTCCGCGGCAAGCGCCAGCTCCGCGTGTCGTCCATCCGTCCCCTGCCGCGCGACAGCGTGGACCGCCGCCAGCTCCTCCCCTCCGTCGGCGACGTCTCGGGCTACTGGAAGACCCTCGACGGCTGGCGCGCCGAGATCACGGCCCCGCGGCTCGCGCGCGTGCTGTCGCTCTTCTACGACGACGCCGACTTCCGCCGCCGCTACGAGGAGTGTCCCGCCAGCCTCGCGGGGCATCACGCCGAGCTGGGCGGGCTCCTCCGGCACACCTGCGAGGTGGCGACGATCGGCCGCCAGATCAGCCGCGTCTGCCGCGCCAACGCCGAGCTCGTGCTCGCGGGCGCGCTGCTGCACGACATCGGGAAGCTCGAGTCGTACACCTGGGACGGCGCCTTCGAGTACACCGACTGCGGCTCGCTGCTGGGCCACGTGGTGCTGGGATCGCTCATGCTGGAGCGGCGGATCGCGCCGCTCGACCCGCGGCCCTGCACCGATCAGGAGACGATGCTGCTGCAGCATCTCATCCTGTCGCACCACGGCAAGCTCGAGTTCGGCGCGCCGGTGGCGCCCATGACGCTCGAGGCCGAGGTGCTCCACTACGCCGACAACGCGAGCGCCAAGACGGCGAGCATGGCCGACGTGCTGGGCGACGGCGACGGCTTCACCGGCGACGACATGGTGAGCGCGCGTCCCGACTGGCGGATCGACCGCCGCCGCGGCTACCGGGGCCGGAGCGACTGGGGGGCGGAGCCGCGGTGAAGCGGCGCGACTTCCTGCAGTCCACCGTCGCCGGCGCGGCCGTGGCCGGCCTCAGGCTCCCGTTCGACCTGCCGCCCCAGGCCGAGTGGCAGAACGCGTCGCTCGCCGACCTCCAGCGTGCCATGGCGGCGGGCGCCCTCACGTCCGCCTCGCTCACCGCGAACTACCTCGCACGCATCGACCAGATGGACCGCCGCGGACCCACCCTCCGCGCCGTCATCGAGGTCAACCCCGACGCCGCCGCCCAGGCCGCGGCCCTCGACACGGAGCGGAAGGCGCGGGGCACCCGCGGCCCCCTCCACGGCATCCCCGTCCTCATCAAGGACAACATCGCCACCGCCGACCGGATGCAGACCACCGCGGGCTCGCTTGCCCTGGCCGGCTCGACCGTCCCGCGCGACGCCTTCATCGTCACCCGGCTTCGCGCCGCCGGCGCCGTGATCCTCGGCAAGACCAACCTGAGCGAGTGGGCCAACTTCCGCTCCACCCACTCCACCAGCGGCTGGAGCGCGCGCGGCGGGCAGTGCCGCAACGCCTACGCCCTCGACCGCACGCCGTGCGGCTCGAGCTCGGGCTCGGCCACCGCCGTGGCGTCGGACTTCTGCGCCATCGCCGTCGGCACCGAGACCGACGGCTCGATCATCTGCCCCTCGAGCGTCCAGTCGCTGGTGGGCATCAAGCCCACGATCGGACTGGTGAGCCGCTCCGGCATCGTCCCCATCGCGCACAGCCAGGACACCGCCGGACCGATGGGCCGCTCCGTCGCCGACGCCGCCGCGCTCCTCGGCATCCTCGCCGGGGCGGACCCGCGCGACCCCGTCACGGTCAGCCGGAGCGGAGCTGCCGCCGATTACACGCGCTTTCTCGATCCCGCCGGCCTCAAGGGCGCCCGGA
This sequence comes from Gemmatimonadales bacterium, assembly GCA_025935545.1. GTDB lineage: Bacteria > Gemmatimonadota > Gemmatimonadetes > Gemmatimonadales > GWC2-71-9 > JAICUF01. Next base: position 12,717 of record JAICVB010000018.1, on the reverse strand, counting down.
TCGGCGTGGCCCGGAAGCATTTCTTCGGGAACGATCCGCGCACCGACAAGCTGATGGAGGACGCCGTCGCGGCGATGAAGTCGGCCGGCGCCGTCATCGTGGACCCGGCCGACCTCGCCACCACGGGGAGGTACGACGACAGCGAGTTCGAGGTCCTCCTCTACGAGTTCAAGGCCGACCTCGACGCCTACCTTGCGGGCCTCGCCAGCTCGCCGGTCAGGTCGCTCGCCGACATCATCGCCTTCAACGAGCGCCACGCCGACGAGGAGCTGCGCTATTTCGGGCAGGAGATCATGGTGATGGCGCAGAAGAAGGGCCCGCTCACGACGCCGGCCTACCGGAAGGCGCTCGCCGCCAACCACCGGCTCGCGCGCGCCCAGGGCATCGATGCCGCCGTCCGGCAGCACAGGCTGGACGCGATCGTGGCACCGTCCAACGCGCCGCCCTGGCCGATCGACCTCGTGATCGGCGATCACGGCGCCGGCGGTTCCAGCACCACGCCGGCCGCCGTCGCCGGCTACCCCAGCGTCACGGTACCCGCCGGCTACAGCTTCGGCCTGCCCGTGGGGATCTCCTTCTTCGGCCCGGCCTGGAGCGAAGGGCCCCTGATCCGCGTCGCCTACGCCTTCGAGCAGGCGACGAAGCTGCGCCGGCCGCCCCGCTTCCTCCCCACCGCCGAGGTCTGACGGGCAACAAAAAGAACGGCCGCGCAGTCGTGGCTGCGCGGCCGTTCCGCATGATAACTATCCCGAGGTCAGAGCATCGCTGCCGCTGTTCTTCTCCCAGTCACCGTCGTCGGCTGGTGAGCCGCTCGAGAGGGCGACATGCGGGCCTCGGCTTCCATCCCCAGGCCGGATGGCCGTCCCACCTGGTTCGTTACCATGAGCGCTGCGAGTCAGGCCGAATCGCGGACCGGCCATTCGCACGGCATCCCGAGGCGCAAGATCGGGACGGATGAAGCACGCGATAGGCTTCACCTGTTCGAACGGAGTGCACCAGGATCAACGACCGCCTGTGCCCTTGGAAGCGTCGGCGACCTCCCCTGACGTTCCGCTCGAACCGTCCTTCAGTTCGCTGCCCTGGCCGGGGGCCAGAACCGCTCGCCGACTGACGTGCCAATAAGATAGGCACCTGCGAAAAGCTCGCAAGTGCCTGATTTTATTCGGGTTACGCGATTTGTCTGTGGATCTTGTGTGGACACTCAACTCATTCGCGGGGCCGTCACTTGCGCCTCCGATTCCACATTTTGTGGAGATGTGTATCCACAATTCCCCACCCGAACGGTGGAGACCCTACCCGGCCATCGGACTGGGACGGGCACCGATCGGCCGGACGTCGATCCCCCACGCCATGAAGAAGTTCCGGGCGGCGCTGTCGTAATCGCCCAGCGCGCGGAGAATCGGCTCCGCTCGGCGGTTGCCGTAGCCACGCACCTCCTCGCCCTTCCCCGGCTGCGACAGCTCCCCGAACACCGTGCCGCACCCGGTGAGGGTCGTCTGCAGCGAATCGAGCGCGCGAAGGACCCCGGCCTGCGTCCGCCGGCGCGCACCGGCGGGTGCGTCCGCCGCGGCGACGACCTCGCGCGTAGCCGGCAGCACAGCGATCGAGCGCGCGCATGCGCGGACGATCTCTCGCGCGCGCGCGGTCAGGGCGGCGTCGGAGGTGGTGCGATAGTCCCGCTGCAGCCGCGCGGCCGCGCCGTTGATGGTGATGAGCGAATCGCGAAGGGTGACCATCGCATCGCGAAGGCGGACGCGGCCCGCGTCGAGCGGTGCGGCGGGCTGTACGATCGTCTGCGCGCCGAGCGCGGAGGCCGCGCCGGGAGCGGCGGCCATGCAGATAACCAGGAGGACGTCGGTGCGCTTCATGATTCCAGGCCGACTTCGATATAGCGGAAGTCCGGCTCGCCTTCGGTGGAGGTGAAGAGGCAGCCCGCGGCACTCGCGGCGAACCAGCCGCCGACGAGGGGACGCGGCAGGTCGAGCTCGCGAACGATGGACGGCAGCCAGCGCCGCATGTGGCGCAGCTCCGGCGCGCGGCGGCCGAGGAGCGCGAGCAGCGCACCCGCGCCGGCGGTGGCGCGGAGGAAGTGCGCCAGGGCGTGGGCGCGCTGGCTGAATTCGACCGCCTTGACCCCCGGCTCATCAAAGAGCACCGCGCCCTCGAAGACATCCATCGGCGGCGCGTCGAGCCGGGGACCCAGATAGACGTACCGGCGCCCGCGCTCGGTCTTCCGTTCGATCACCGCGGCGGCCGTCTCGCTCGTGAGGCGGCCGGCGTGGAGCAGGTCGTCGTCCTGCAGGATCCCCACCGCGCCGGTCCATTCCAGCGCCGACAGCGCCGTCTCGATCGGGCACCCGAAGGCGTCATCGAACGCGAGCAGCCGCGGGGCCTCGCCCGCCCGGAGCACGAAATGCGACAGCCCCTCGGCGCGATCCGAGAAGGTCCGGACGACCAGCGTGGTGGGTGTAGCCATGACCGAAATCTAGACCGGTGCGCCTACGGTGTCACCGCCGGCGCGCCGTCCACCTTCACGATCCAGAGGCCGCTGTTCATGTCGGGAACGTAGATGTAGCCGTCCCGGTAGATCGCGCCCCAGGCGTTGGGCGCGTTGGGGACGGAGCCCTTGCTGTCGCCGGTCACGGCATGCGCGATCTCGCGCCCCTGCGCCAGCAGGTCACCGCGCAGCTCACCGGAGATGTCGAGCACGCGGAGCCCGCCCTGGTAATCCCCCATGTAGAGGGTGTCGCCCGCCACCCAGACGTTGTGGCTGCCGCCGTCCTTCGGCTCGTACCACGCCACCTCGCGCGGCGCGGCCAGGTTGGACACGTCGATCACGTGCAGCCGGCCGAAGGCGCGGCCCAGGCCCACCACGCCGCCGCCGTCGGTCGGCCGGGGCTTGGCCGAGAACACCTCGTCGCCCACGAAGACGTAGCGGCCGGCGCGCCACGCGGTGTGGGTGCCGCGAATGAAGCCGGGCCCACCCACCGCCTCGACATCCCGGTAGAGTCCGTTGAGGTCATACTTGTACTGCGACACCAGTACCGGCTTCTCCGGGCTCCCGCCCTTCACGCCGTTCCCGACGTCGAGGATCACGAGGCCGTCGTTCCAGTAGCTCAGGTACGCCAGGCCGTCGGTGACCGCGATGTCGTGCAGCATGCGCCCCGCCTCGGAGCGCGGCGTCTCCCAGCGGGCCACCTGGGAGGGATGATAGGGATCGCGCAGGTCGATCACCCGCATCGAGCCGGTCGCGTCGTCGGTGAGGAAGACGTAGCCGCGGTAGACGTAGGTGCTGTGGACACCGCCGGTCACCGTCTCGGTGAACTCGGCGATCGGCTTCGGGTGCGCCGGGTCCTCGAACGACAGGATCACGATCCCGTTCTTCCGGGTGGAGGCGCCCTCGCGGGTGAGGACGCCGAACTTCCCGTCCTCCGTCGTCATCAGGTCGTTCACCGCGCGCGCGTCCACCACCACGGAGTCGGTGATGACCGGGGCGCCGCGATTGCTCAGGTCGATGGCGTAGATCCGGTCGCCGATGGTGGTGAGGTATCCGTGGCGGCCATCGGGATGCAGCCAGAATTCGGCGGCTTCCATCCGGATCGGGAGCCGGCCCACCAGCGCGAGCGGGCGCCGCGCGTCGCGCGGCTTGACCTCGACCGTCGCCTCCGCCGTCCGGCCCCCGAAGCTCGCGGCCACGCGATACGTCCCGGGCATAGCGGCCACGAAGGCGCCGTCCGGGCCGATCTCGCCGTGGCCCGGGCTCATGAGCCAGTCGGGAATCGCGTCGGTCACGGCGCGGCCGGCCGCGTTCCGCGCGGTGAAGCGGAACGACACGACGTCACCGGTGCGGACGGACGCCGTGGCGGGCTCGAGCGAGACGGCGGTGACGGGATTGGGGACCACCGTGACGGTCATTCGCTCGGTGGCGCGGCCGGCGCGCGCGGTAAGAGTCGCCCGCCCGGGACGGCCGGCCACCAGCCGCGGCCCCGCCGCGACCGCCACGACCGCGGGCTGGTCGGAGGTCCAGGCCACATCGTCATAGCGCCGGTCGGCGTTCGCCGCGTACGGGATCGCCGTGATGCCGAGCGACTGGCCGGCGTAGAGCCGGCTCACCGCGGGCTCGATCGCGATGCGGGCCGCCGGCTGCGGCACCACCGTGATCCGGCTGAACGCGGCGCGCGCGCGGCCGCCGGCGGCGGGGCTCACCGCCACCGAGAAGGTGAGCGTGCCGGTGGAGCCGCCGGTGACGAGACCGGCCGAGTCGATGGAGCCCTCGAAGCGGCCGCCGGTCTGGAACCAGCGGACGCGCACGGCGTCGATCCGCTTGCCCGCCGAGTCGAAGGCGACGGCACGCAGGCGAATGGTGTCGCCCACCTGAACCGCGGCTTCGGCGGGCTGGACCTCGACGCGTGCGATGGGTGACTGTGCGGGGGTCGGAACCGGCGGCGCCGCCGGCTGCTGCGCGAGCGCGAGCAGGCTCAGGAGAGCGAGCATGGGATGTGACCTCGGCCGGATGGTTGGATAGGGTCCACCAATGTAGCGGCGGGTACCGGCGCGGGGTACCTTATCGGCATGCGGCTCGAGTGGGACACCTATCAGTCGCCGATCGGCCCGCTCAGCCTGGTCGAAGCGGAAGAGGGCCCGCTCGTGGTGGAGTTTCCGGCGCGCACCGGCAGGATTCCCTGGGCCGTCCGGAGCCGCGGCGGGGTCCCCGAGGTGAGGGCCACGGAAGGCGGCTGCATCGCGACCCGCCGCTGGCTCGATGCGTATTTCGGCGGGGGCCGGATCCGCCGCTATCCCTTTCCCTCGTGGCTCCCGCGCTGGCTCGAAGTCTCGCCGGCGCAGATGCTGATCTTCCGCGCCCTCCGTGCGATCCCGCCCGGCGAGACCCGCTCCTACGATGACCTCGCGCGCGCGACCGGGCTCCACCCCCGCCAGATCGGCCAGCTGGTCGGCTCGAATCACCTGGCCATCCTGGTTCCCTGCCACCGGGTCGTGGGGAAAGACGGCTCCCTCGTGGGCTACAGCGGCGGCCTCCGAGCCAAGAAGTGGTTGCTGGATCATGAGTTGCGGGGAGCGGGGGTGGTGTTGAGATAGGGAGTTGGGTCGCGACCGCCCACCGTCATTGCGAGGCGGCGCAGCCGACGATGCGATCACGTCGCGCGCGGCTCCGGTCAGCTGCGCGATTGCTTCGGGCCTCCGGCCCTCGCAATGACGTCCGGGCCCGCCCTCCCGTCCTTCCGTCTTTCCATCCTTCCGTCCTCTTATTGACTTTCCCCCAATCCCGCCCCAACGTTAGGCCATGCTTTCGCTGGGTCTTGCCTGATCCTCTCCTCGATTAGCCGCCGCTTGGGCCGTCCGGTCCAACGGTTTTTTTTCGCCCGGTCACTCCGGCCGGGGTTTTCCCGGAGCCCTTGGGCTCCCCACAGAAGAGGTTGCGGCAATGGCGAAGGGCACGGTCAAGTGGTTCAATGACGCCAAGGGGTTCGGGTTCATCGCGCAGGATGGTGGCAAGGACGTCTTTGTCCACCACACGGCAATCGTGGCCGAGGGCTTCCGCTCCCTGGCCGAGGGCGATCAGGTAGAGTTCGAGGTCGTCGAGGGCCCCAAGGGCCTGCAGGCGTCGAACGTCCGGAAGGTCTGACACCCGGGGCCCCGCCCCGCTCCCAATCTCAGCATGCATTGTCGCGCCCCCTGCCCGCGGACGGCCGTCCGCGGGCAGCGGCGTGTCTCTTGCTGGCCAGTTCCGGCCATTCCCCTCTGATGAGGATCCCGCCCGTGAACCGGACTCCCGCTCGCTCCGGCGCCATCGCCGGCCTCCTCCTGGCTCTCGCATCTCTCCCGGCCACCGCGCAGTCCGCGGCGTCCAGCCCGGCATCCCCTGATCGCCCGCTGGCCTTCTTCGGGTTCGAGGCCGGCGCCCCCCTGGCCGACGTCGCGGCCCGCCTCAAGGCGCTCGACGGCTCCCGTCTCCGCTGCGACCGCGCGCACGCCGACTCGCACGTGACCGAGTGCCGCGCCACCGTAGGCGACCCGGCGCTGGGTGGCCCGGTCAACCTCTGGATGTCGGCCATCGACAGCCTGAGCGGAGTCATGACCCTCTCGGCCGACGTCAGCCCCGACCAGCTGGATACCTGGCGCTCGGCACTCGAGAAGGCGTACGGCAAGGTGGGCGCACAGGTACAGGGCACCCAGTGGATGATGCAGTGGGTGCGCCGCGGCCGGATGATCCGGCTCACCTGGCGGACGGAGAACGGCAACCGCGTCGCGTCGGTCAGCCTGATCGACGGACACGTCCTCGACGCGTGGGGACGGGGCCGCGCCCGCGCGCGGGGGTAGTGCAACCTTTGTAGCACCGCTCTTGCTTTCCTGCAGTCTCCGAGGCGGGGACGCGTGCCGGCCTCCTGGCCCAAGCCGTTGTCCCCGCACCGCTTATCGGGCAACCCCGCGCTGATCGTTCGAGCGCACCCGTCCTGGAGACTGCCGTGGCATTGTTCGAGCGTTCCACGCTTTTCGCGTTACTCGCCCCCGCGGCGCTCGCGGCCGTCGCCGGCTGCGGCGCGAGCAGCGGCGGCACCGTCCGGATCGGCGTCGCCGGCGCTTTCGACGATCCGATCGGAAAGCCGATGCGGCTGGCCGCCGAGCTCGCCGCCGCCGAAATCAACGCAGCGGGCGGGATCAACGGGTCGAAGATCGAGCTGGTCGAGAAGAACGACTACGCCGATCCCGATTCCGCCGTGGTCGTGGCCAACGCCCTGTACCAGTCCGACGTGAGTGCCGTCGTCGGGCACCTCTTCTCCGGCACCACCCTCGCGGCTGCCCCGGTATACAACGCGGGCGGCAATCCCGTCGTCGCGATCTCGCCATCGTCATCGTCGCCCGAGGTGTCGGGCGCCGGGCCGTGGACCTTCCGGGTCTGCCCCAGCGACGACGCCCATGGCGCGGCGCTGGCGCGCTGGGTGCGCGACCGCCTGGGGCTGGTCCGCGGCACGGTGCTCTACCTCAACAACGAGTATGGCCGGGGCGTCCGTCAGCGCTTCGTGGACGAGTTCGTCCACCGGGGCGGCGAGGTCCTGTGGCAGAGTCCCTACCTCGGCGACAAGCCCGACGTCTCCGCCTACCTCGACCGGCTGGCGAAGGACGGCCGCTCGCAGTTCCTCGTGATCGCCGGCAACCGCCCCGAAGCGGAGGAGATCCTGCAGCAGGCGCACCGCCGCGGGATCAACATCCCCGTCCTGGGCGGCGACGGCCTCGAGGGGATCGAGGGCGCGGGGCCGCTGGCCGAAGGCGTCTACACCTCCATGGCGTACATCTCACTCCTCGACACGCCGGCCAACCGGAAGTTCGTGGCCGCCTACCGGGCGCGGTACCCCGACGCAGCGGCGCCGAACCAGCCCGCCGCCGCGACGTACGACGCGGTGTACCTGCTCCGTGATGTCATCGCGAAGTCGGGCCCCGACCGGCGGAGCGTGCGCGCCGCGGTCGAGCAGGTGAGCCCCGCGAACCCCTTCCAGGGCGTCACCGGCGCGATCGCCTTCGATTCGCTGGGGGACGTTCCCAACCGCCAGGTCTACATCGGCGTGGTGCACGGCGGCGCGGTGCAGCTCGCGGAGGGCCAGTAAGATGCTCCGGAGTCTCCGCGCCAAGGTCATCGCCACGATGTCGCTGCTCATCGCGCTCGTGCTCGTGATCGCCGCCATCGGCGTCAACTCGATCCACTCGCTCGACCGGTCGGTGGATCGGGAGCTGAACCTCCTCCTCGCCGGGACCCAGCTCAGCAACGGCCTCGTCAGCACCGCCACGAGCGAGATCCGCTCGGCGGAGCAGTACCTGGTGCGCCCGGCGGGGGAGCTCAAGGCCGAGTTCATCGCGAACGGCGATTCGGCCTACGCCTTTCAGCGCCGCTACCGCGACCTGGGCGAGCTCACCACCGCCGACCGGGTGACGCTCAACCGCATCGCGACCTCGCAGGCGCAGGCCGAGGTGGCCTACGCCACCGCCCACGCGCTGGCCGACCTGGGCCGGCTGGACGACGCGCGGAACGCCGCCGACCGGGCGCGTGATCCGTCCGACACCCTCGTCGCCGACGTGCACACCCTCTCCGTCGGGCAGGCCTCGCGCGCCCGCGCCCGCGCCGCCGAGCTCAAGACGAACGCGAGCCAGCGGCGGAGCATGCTCTGGTTCCTCTTCGGCATCGTGTCCATGATCGGCGTCGGCGCCTCCGCAGCCACGGTGCGGTCGATCGACGTCCCGCTCCGCCGGCTGGTGGGCGCCGCCGACCGCTTCGGCGCCGGCGACCTCCGGCCGGTGCAGCTGGGCGAGATGCCCACCGAGCTGGGCCGGCTGGCCGGCGCGATGGACAACATGGGCGCCCGGCTTCGCACCGTGGTCGGCGCCGTGGTGAAGGAAGCCACCGACATCGGGAGCAGCGCGAGCGACTTCTCGGCGATGAGCCAGGAGCTCGCGGCGAGCAGCGGCGAGATCTCCACCGCCATGGTCCGCATCGCGAGCAGCGCGGACCAGCAGCGCCGCGGCATGGAGGAGGCGGGCGCCCTGCTCGCCGGCCTCAACCAGGCGGCGAGCACCAACGCGGAGGCATCCAAGCGGCTCGTCGCCCTGGGCGACCGGATCCGCGAGCTGGCGGAGCACCATCAGGGCGACGTCGCGACGGCCGGGCGCACCCTGCTCGACGTCCGCGAGGTCGTGACCACCTCGGCGGGCCAGGTGCGGGAGCTGGCCAAGCTGAGCGAGACGATCACCGACTTCATCGACCTCATCAAGCAGATCTCGTCGCAGACGAACCTGCTGGCCCTGAACGCCGCCATCGAGGCGGCCCGCGCGGGCGAGCACGGCCGCGGCTTCGCGGTGGTGGCGGAAGAGGTGCGCCGCCTCGCCGACTCCAGCGCCCGCGCCGCCGAAGACGTGACCAAGACGGTGGAGTTCATCCGGCGCCAGGTGCGCGAGGTCTCGGGCACCATGGAGCTCGGCTCGACCAAGGTGGCGGGTATCGAGAGCGTGGCCACCGCCGCGGCCTATGCGCTGGAGGAGATCACGCAGGCGGTGCGCGAGGTCCACGCCGCCGCGACCGAGGTGGCGCGCGACGCCGACGCGAACCGTCAGGTGGTGGACGAGCTGGGACTCAAGACGGTCGAGGTGAGCCAGTCAGCGGGTGAGCACGCCTCCGCCAGCGAGGAGGTCACCGCCGCGGCGGAGGAGCAGAGCGCTTCGACTGAGGAGATGGCGGCGTCGGCGGGGGAGCTGCTGCAGGGCGCCACCCGGCTGACCGCCCTGATGCAGGAATTCCAGACCTGAGGTGAACTAGCGCTTGCGGGCCTTGGCGCGGGCGGCCGGGGCCGGCCGGCGCTTCACCACCTTGGGGCGCGGCTTGGATACCGCCTTCGGCTTCGGCTTGGCCTTGGCCGCGCGGGCCCGGACCTTCTGGGCCTTGACCCGATCGGCCGCCTTGTCGGCCCGCTTCTGCTGGGCCTGCTGCACCTCGGCCACGATGCGATCGGCCTCGTCGGCGCCCATCAGGCTCCGGCGGACCGCGTAGCGCGTGAGCTCCTCGGCGTCCGCCAGGCGGAATTCCTCCAGGCGGGCGGCGGCGCGGATCACGTGGGACAGGGCATCGGCGACGGGGCTCCGGAGCACGTTGGCGATCCCCGGCAGCGTCTCCAGCAGCGTCGAAATCTGTGAACTGCCCAGCTCTGTACCCACGTTGCCTCCCAGGCTAAGGCGGCAACCTACCCCGCGTTACGGCCCCCGTCAAGCGACCGCTCCGCCGTCCACGCCTTTTCAGTAGTAGCCATCACCACAACTGCGTTTTCTAGTGGATCGTCAGCGTGCCTGCCTCGTCGTACGCCCGGTGCGGCAGGCAGTAGAAGCGGTATTGCCCCGCGGGAAGTGCCGGCAGCGTGATCCGGTATTCGGCGCGGGGGCCGAGCATTGGCCCCGACAGGTCGCCCACGCGGCGGGGCATCGCCGCGCTGAGCGCGGCGCGCGCCGCAGCGGGCATGTTGCCCTCGAAGACGATCCCGTGGTCCCCGCCGCCGGTCACCTTGAAGACGAGCACGTCGCCCGCACGGGCCGAAATCGTGGCCGGGCTGAACCGGTACTCGTGGGCGGCTGCGTCGTGCTCGAGCCGGATTTCGTGGACCTTCTGGGCGTGGGCCGGCGCCGCGGAGGCGGTGGCCAGCGCGGCGAGCGGGGCGAACAGCAGGCGAAGCGATCGGACGCGGTCCGGCATGGAACCTCCAGGAGATCCGGCTTTCCTGCACCGGCGGATTAGATAATATTGAACACCAGGCGGGATGATCCGGTTTCGGGCACTCCTTCCCGCCGGAGGGGCAGGCCGTGGGACGCAGGGGCATCAAGGAGTACCGGGCGCCGGAAGCCCTGATCCTGATCGCGGCCGATCGCGAGCACAAGCTCCTCGTGTGCCCTTCCTGCGGCTCGGCCGGGGTGGACCGCACCCCCCGCCGCGAGGGCGACGACGCCCCCGCCGGCCGGGTCACACTGCATTGCAACGCATGCGGCCGGAGCGCGGTGTACATCGACCGCCAGCCCGGCCGCGATTCCCTGCCCGAAGCTCCCCGCCTGCCCTGACGCTCAGCGCACCCCGCTGAAGATCCGGCCCCATCGCACCGCGGTGAGGAACGGCAGCGCCCGGTAGCTCGACTTGTCGTAGCTGTAGTAGATGAACATGGGACTGCCCCGCAGGTTCTCGCGCGGGAGATATCCCCAGTAGCGGCTGTCGAGCGAGTTCTCGCGGTTGTCCCCCATCACGAAGAGCGAATCCCGCGGGACCACGATCGGTCCCCAGTCCTGCACGTCGGGGTGGTACGACGCCGTGTCCCCGCCGGCGAGGTGCGGCAGCTGCCAGCGCCGCATGTAGTCGCGCATGGGAGGCGGCGCCGACTCCTGGAGGTTGATGTGCTGCACGTAGGGCTCGGGCACGGCGTGGCCGTTCCGGTACAGCTCCCCGCCGCGCATCGAGAGGGTATCGCCGGGGACGCCGATGAGGCGCTTGACGACCTTGATCCCCGCGTACTCGCCGACCTCGGGGGCGTCCCGCGAATCGAAGACGACCACGTCGCCCACGCGCGGCTGGCGCACGGCGGGCAGGTGGCTGTGGACGAAGGGGACCTCGGCGCCATAGAGCGCCTTGTTGACGAAGAGCCAGTCGCCCACGAGGAGCGTGCGCTCCATGCTCTCCGAGGGGATGTGGAAGGCCTCGACCAGGAAGGTCCGCAGGAAGAGCCAGACCACCAGTGCCACGCCGATCGACTTGGCCCAGTCCCAGAGCCAGGCCCCGACCGATCCCTTCTTCTCCTCCGACGAACGCTCCATGCTCACTCCGGGGAGCTCAGGATCCGCCGCCAGCGGATCCGCTCCGGAAACGGGGGTGCGCGCCAGCCCGACGGCTCGCAGCTGAAATAGATGAGGAAGGGGTGGCCGCGGACGCTCTGCCGCGGCACGAACCCCCAGTATCGCCCGTCGTACGAGGCGTCGCGGTTGTCGCCCAGGAAGAAGAGCGAGTCGGGCGGCACCACGACGGGTCCCCAGTCGTGCAGGTCGGGGAAGTACGCGCCGGGATCACCGGCGGCGAGATGCGGCAGCTGCCACGCCCGCATCCGTTCCCGCACCGCGGGCGACTCCGACCGCGATGGATCGGTGCTCACGGCGTACGGCTCCGGGACCGGCGCGCCGTTCCGGACGAGCGCGCCGTTCTCCATCGCCAGGGTGTCTCCCGGGAGCCCGACCAGGCGCTTCACCAGCTTCCGCCCGCTGTCCTCGACCGACTGGAAGACGACGAGGTCCCCGCGCCGGGGCACATAGCGGAGCTTCCGCACGAACAGCAGGTCGCCCGGCAGCAGCGTGCTCTCCATGCTGCCCGACGGGATCCGGAACGCCTCGATCACGAAGGTCCGGAGCACCAGCCACACCGCGATCGTCGCCACGATCGCCCAGGTCCAGACGCGGAGCGCCGAGTGGCTCCGCGCCGTGCCGCTCATTCCACCCAGTCGGCGATGAACAGGTCGGTTTCACCGCTCTCGCTGCCGTGCCGGTTCGACGCCCACACGAGCTTCCGCCCATCGGGGCTGAACATCGGGAAGCCGTCGAAGTCGGGATCGTTGGTCACCTGCTCGAGCCCGGTGCCGTCGGTGTTGATCAGGTAGAGGTCGAAGTTCCGCCCGCGCGGATTCAGGTAGTTCGACGCGAAGATGATCCGCCGCCCGTCGGGGTGGAAGAACGGCGCGAAGTTGGCGCCGCCGAGCGAGGTGATCTTCCGCGCGTTGCCGCCGTCGGCGTCGGCCATCCAGAGCTCGAGCCTGGTGGGCCGCACCAGCCGGTCCGCCAGCAGCCGCTGGTAGTCGGCGGTGTCGGCCGACGTCTCGGGGTACTGCGCCCGCCAGACCAGGTGCTTCCCGTCGGGCGAGAAGAAGGCACCCCCGTCGTAGCCCATCCGGTGGGTGATCCGCCGGACGTCGCTGCCGTCGGTGTTCATCGTGTAGAGCTCGATGTCACCGTCGCGGGTGCTGGTGAACACCACCCGCTTCCCGTCGGGTGACACCGTCGCCTCCGCGTCGTAGGCGTCATTCGTCGTGAGGCGCCGAAGGTCGGACCCGTCGGCCTTCGCGGTGTAGATCTCGGAGCGGCCGAGCGGCCAGACGAAGCCCGGCGACCGATCCGCCGGGGCCGGGCAGTCCCGCGGGT